>NZ_JAMYRY010000001.1:577500-937523 GCF_040321655.1 Mesorhizobium sp. M0306
CCATAGAGACAGACGTGTGATTGGGGATTTCGGCCGGGGCCAGGCGCTTCGTTGACTTCACCCGCCGTGACAGGCAAATGTCATGGCCACAACAAGAACGACAAGCCGTTCCGCCCCGGGGAAGAAGCAGCCTTTCTGGATGCCAGACACGGAAGATGTCATAGCCGACCTCGGCAACGAGCCGCCGCTGATCGCGGACGGCCGCAGCGGCCCTCCCGATCGGCGCGAGGTTTCGGCGCGCTGGCTGTCGGGCACCTTCCTTACCGGCGTGACCTCGAGCGTGCTGATGGGCGTGGCGCTGTTTGCAGCGCTTGACGGCCGCCAGCAGTTGGCGACCCCGCCAGAGATCGCCGAGCTTATCAGCCTTGCCAGTGGCGACGATTCCGGTGAGGTCGCCAAGACGACCAGGCTGGTCGCGCTGCGCCAGATCGCCAAGGCCAAGGATCGCCGGCGCATGGAAGTGTCGATGGTGACCAAGGTCGGCGACCGCGACGTCATCCACACCATGCCTTTCGTGCAGATCAAGATGGCGCTTGCCGCCGGTCACACGACCAGCCGGGCCTATCCGCCTTTCGACCCGATGCAGGTGTTTGGCAATGGCGACGACAATGCCGCCCAGCCGGCAGCCGCCACCGCCAGCCAGATCTATGGCGCCAAGGTCGAAAGCGAGATGAGCCTGAAGACCGTCGATTTCCCGATCGAGACAGCTGCCTTCGACGAAAAGAGCGACCTTTCTGCCGACGAGGTGGAAAAGGTGGTGCGCGAGGCCGGCACCGATCTGAGCGACGGCGCTGTCCAGGTCGCTTCGCTGCACTATGTCGACCCACAGCGATTCGGTGACGGCTTCGCCGAAAGCATGGCTGGCTCCTATGACGTCAAGATCGTCCCGGAAAACGTCTCGGTGTCGCCGCGTGCCGCCATCGACGACCAGGCGCCAGCCTTCGCCGAGGAAATCATCCCCTTCACCAAGGATCTCGACATCGCCGAGGCCTTCGCTGATTCGGGCTATACCGGCGAGGATGCCACCGGAATGGCCGAGGCGATCGCCAAATTGCTGAATGCCACGGCCCTCAAGGCAGGAACAGTGCTGCGCGTTGGGCTCGAGGTCCATGGCGACGCCGCCAAGATCGTTCGCACCAGCGTTTACGACAGGACCCAGCACATCGTCACGATCGCGCTCGACGACCACGATCAGTACGTGCCGGCGCAGGAGCCGGAGCCAAATCCCGAATTGCTGACGGCGTTCGACGATTCGCCTGCGCCCATAGTGCGCGGCAATCTGCCGAACATCTATGACGGCATCTACCGCACCGCCTATTCCTACGGCATGTCCAAGGCGATGACGCAACGGCTGATCAAGTTGCTGGCATCCAGTGTCGACTTTCAGTCGCGCCTCAATCCCACGGACCGTATCGAGGTGCTGTTCTCGCAGCCCGATGGCGACGACCAGGCGTCCGACGAATCCGAGCTGCTTTACGTCTCCGCGACTTTCGGCGGCACGACGCGAAATTTCTATCGTTTCCAGATGCAGGACGGCAGCACCGACTATTTCGACGAAAACGGCAGCAGCGCCGAGCAGTTTCTGCTGCGCAATCCCTTGCCCAATGGCCGGTTTACGTCCGGGTTCGGTGCCAGGCGTCACCCCATTTTGGGGTATGTGAAAATGCACACCGGCACCGATTGGGCAGCTCCCGTGGGATCGCCGATCATTGCCGCGGGCAACGGCGTCGTCGAAAAGGCCGGCTGGGCCGGCGGCTATGGCAAACAGATCATCTTGCGTCACGCCAATGGCTACGAGACGTCCTACAATCACCAGAGCGCCTTTGCTAAAGGCATCGAGCCGGGTGTTCGCGTTCGCCAGGGTCAGGTTATCGGCTATCTCGGCTCAACCGGCCTCTCCACCGGTCCGCACCTTCATTACGAACTGATCGTCAACGGCACCAAGGTCGATTCGATGCGCGTCCGCCTGCCGGTCGGCAAGACGCTGAATGGCGACGACCTCGTCGCCTTCAAGCGCGAGCGCGAACGCATCGACGACCTGCTCAAGCAGGAAGACAGCAATCAGTTGAAGGTAGCGAGCGCCAAGATCGAAGGCTGAGCCGACGTTTTCGTCGTCAGCTCTGCTGATTCGCCGTGTCGCGTGCCCATGGCAGCCGCTCGCCGGAAACCGTCGTCCACGCGGTGATTGCCGAAAGCAGGCAAAGCAGCGCGGTCACCGCGGCAACGGCCGCGAATGCCGCGTCGCTGGCGGCAAGTCGTGCCGCATCGAGGCCGGGCGCCAGGCCGGCGGGCGGCGGTTCGCCGAAGCCCGGAATCCCGGAGCCGGCACCGGTGCCGAGCACGCCGGCATAAACCCAGGCCGCCAGCGATCCCATCGCCGCCACGGCGATCAGGCCGCCGATGCGCGAGACGGCGTTGTTGATGCCCGAGGCCGCACCCGTATCCTTGTCCTCGACCGCCGTCATGATGGCGGTCGACAGCGGCGATACCACCAGCGCCATGCCGAACCCCATCAGAGCCATCAGCGGGAATACCCCGATCCAGAAATTGTGGATGCCCCAATACGCCAGCAAGGCAAGTCCGGCAAAGGCAAGAGCCACAACCAGACTGCCGCTGGCGATCGGAAAGCGAGGCCCGATGCGGTCGGACCACTGGCCGACCGGTCCGGACAACAATGCGATCAATGCCGACAGCGGCAGGAAGATGAAACCGACCTCGGCCGCGCTCAGCCCCCATCCGGCGATCATGAGCATCGGCAGATAGAACAGATTGGCCGACAGCGCGAAATAAAGGAAGAAGGTCGCCACATTGGCGCCCGCGAACGCGCCGATCCGAAACAGCGACAGGTCGATCATCGGCTCGCGCCGCCGGCGCTCGAAAAGGATGAACACGACGAGCAAAACCGCACCGGCGGCAATACTCGGGCCGGACATCAGCCCCTCCCCCTCGCCGCTCATCGAGGTCAGGCCGTAAGCGAGAGCTCCGAACGCCAATATGGCGAGTGCAGCGCCGCCGAGATCGAGGCTGCGCTTTTCCGCCGGCGCGTCGGCAGGGACCTTGGCCAGCAGAAGATAGATCGAGATAAGGCCGAGCGGCAGGTTGATGGCGAAAATCGCCCGCCAGATGCCGTCGCCGAACGCCGACAGCACGAAGCCGCCCAGCACCGGGCCGAGCGCCGTCGTCAGTGCCGATGCCGCGGCCCAGATGCCGATCGCCCGCCCGCGTTCCTTTTTTGGATAGGCTTTGGCGATAATGGCCAGGCTGCCCGGCACCATGATGGCCGCTCCGACACCCTGGATAGCCCGAAACGCAATAAGCACCGCCGGGTTAGGCGCCAACGCGCAGGCGAGCGAGGCGGCGATGAACAGGACGATGCCGGCGACAAAGGAGTGGCGCAGGCCGAAGCGATCGCCGGCGGCGCCGCCGACGAGAATGAGGGCTGAAAGCGTCAATGCATAGGCATTGGAAATCCATTGTGCCTCGGCAAGGCTGGCGCCGAGGTCGAGGCGGATCGCCGGCGTCGCGATGGCCAGGACCGATCCGTCGATGAAGCCGAGCGCGGAAGCCAGGATCGCGGCGATCAGCACGAACCGCCGCTGCGCCTGCGGACAGAACGTATCGGCCGGAAGTGAGCCGGTCAGGGGAACGGCGCCGGTACCGACTTTGGTTGGCGTGTGCATGCCGCCTTACCTAGACCGCCCCCACGCCGGCGACAACCGGCCAGCAGGTTGTTCTCGTTGAAACCAGCCCGAACCTGGCCACACAGGCAGGGTCACGCCGATCCGGGTGCAAACGGCAGATGCCGTGCTAAGCTTCTCGCAGCGCTACAGACAAGGGGGAAATACCGCATGAAACGACCGCTCGAACCCTCGGCGGAAGGACGCGGGCGCGTCGTCGGCATCACCGACGGCGTGTTCGCCATCGCGCTCACCCTGATCGTTCTCGAGATCAGGGTGCCGTCGCATGAAACGGTACATTCCGAAAGCGAGTTGATCACCGCGATCACAGCACTGGCACCGCGCTTCCTGACCTATGCGCTCAGCTTCCTGACGCTGACCATCTTCTGGTTCGGCCAGCAGGCGCAGCCCGGGCTGATCGCAAAATCCGACAGACGGCTTGCCACGCTGAACCTCTGCTTCCTCGGCTTCATCGCCTTGCTGCCGTTCTCGACCGACCTTCTCGCCGACTTCCTTGAATTCAGGACCGCGGTGCTCGTCTACTGGCTCAATCTTTTGATGCTCGGCCTGACGCTGCTCGCCAGTTGGCGCTATGCGGACAAGAATGGATTTCTGGCCGAAGGTGTCGACGCGGAGACCACCCGAACGGTCTATCTGCGCATCGTCAAGGCACAGGTCCTGTGGGCGATCGGCGCCGCACTGTGCCTCGTCAGCCCGTTGCTCAGCGTCGGCTTTATCCTGGTGGTGCAGCTGATCTATGCGGCAGCGCTGCGCGCGCCACTGCTGCGCAAGGCCATCGGGAGAATGGAGCGACGCCTGTCCGCTTTAGGGTGTGTTGAGATTCAGGTCAGGCCGAGCCGAAAATGGTGGCTTCCGAGAACCGGAGCGGAGCGAACTTTTGGGTACGTGAGCACCGGAAGCGCAGGAAGCCGCCGTTTGCAGGCCGGCATCACCTGAATATCAGCATACCCTACTCGACGAACTCCACCGTCACGCCGGGCGTCACGATCTTGGCGAGCTCGCGCGCATCCCAATTCGTCAGTCGCACGCAGCCATGGCTTTCGGTCTTGCCGATCTTGGACGGATCCGGCGTACCGTGAATGCCGTAGGTCGGCTTGTCCAGCGCAATCCAGACCGAGCCGACCGGGCCGTTCGGCCCTGGCGGGATGGTCAGGATCCTGTCGTTTTCGCCCTGCTTGAAATTGATGTTCGGGTTGTAGGTGTAGTTCGGGTCCAATGCGACACGCGACACCGTATGCGTGCCGGACGGCGACGGTGTGTCCGACGAGCCGATAGTCGCCGGATAGGCTGCGACCAGCTTGCCCGCCGCATCATAGGCGCGGACCTGCTTGTTGGCCTTGTCGGCGATGATGCGCGCAACCGGCGTCGCCACCAGCCTGCCGAAATTGGCAACCTTGATGATGGTGCCCGGACGATTGAAATTGGCCTCCGGATTGAGCGATTTCAGATAGGTTTCATCCATATGGAAGCGCTCGGCCAGCGCTTCGGGTACCGACGTGTAGCCCATGCGATCGAGTTGGGCCTTTTGGCTGTAGTCCTCCGGTATCGAGGCGACATAGGGACCGGCCGCATCCTCGGGCGTGATCGTATAGGAGGCGAAGGCATCGCCGCCGGATTGCGCCAGGGCGGCCTGGATGCCGATCGCGTCGGTCGATTTCAGATTGCTGCCGGTGATCTCGTTATAGGCGGCGAGCGCCTTGTCGACATTCGAGCCGAAGCGTCCGTCGATGACACCGGGCGACGCACCGGCACGGTCGAGCAGCACCTGCAGCGCCGCCACGTCCTGGCGGGCGCCGAGCGAAAGCGACGGGTCGACCGCCGTCTTGCCGCCAGTGCTTGGCGGCGGGGCTGTGTCTGGCGGCAAGGCCGCCTGCTCGTTCGGCACTGTCGGCTCGACCGGCTCGATCGAGGCCTCGTTGAGCGGCTGGCGCTCGATGGTGCGTGGCCTCACCGGCAGCGCTGCCTCCGGATAATCGTTGCCGTAGCCGTCATCCCGTGGCGCTTCGGGGAAGGCTTCCACCGAATCGTCGCCATTAAAGTCGTAGTCGTCGGCCGGCGGCACGATGATCCTGCCCTCGTCTTCCAACTGCCTGCGGCGGTAGCGCGCCATGTCCTGCGGGTCGTCGAGATAATAGCGGTCGTCCTCGACCGGTCCGAGATTGCGCAAGCGCTCGCGGCGCAAGGCACGGCGGTCGAGCCTGGTCTGCGGCGGCTGGATAGCGATAACCTTGCCGGTCTCCGCATCGACGATTACGCGGTTTCCCCTGGCGTCGTAATAGATGTCGAGATTGCCGTTCTGGGCAATCAGAATGCCGCCCGGATCGGCAGCGCGAACAACCCCTGGCGCGGTGTCCGCCAGGGGTGAGGCCATCGCATTAGACGCCAGCAGCCCGGCAGCAAGCGCTGAAAGGGTGAAGATGGTGCGCAACATGGTGGCCAAGATTCTCCGGTCCGTAAATGCCGCCGTCGGCGTTGTCCTCGTAGGGCGCCGTGCGTCCTTTCGGACGCGCAAAGGTCGCTCCAACGCCTAAATCTCCGCATCGTGCTTTCCGAACATCGAATTCGATCTTCGGGCCGATGCGGCAGGCGAACCCCTTCGACGGCAAATCAGTTGTCAACCATAAGGTTCCAATATGAACCGGGCATGAAGATGGCGGATTTCTGGCCGATCATCCGACAGTGAGCCGCAATTCCTTGCGTGCCTGCTTCGTCAGCTTCAGCGCGACAAGACGGTGGCTTTCGCGCAAATAATCCTTCAGCGCCTCATCATCCATGCTTTCGCTTGTCCGGCGCTGGATCCATTTCATGCCGCGCGAGGCGAGATACGGCGCCGGCCGAAGGCCCGGCTGTTCCCTCAGCACATCATAGGCGATATCGGAGCATTTGAAGGTGACGAACGGCTCCTTGCCTTCACTCCAGCCGCCGATTGCAAACACCTTGCTGCCGACTTTCCAGACATGGGCGCCGCCCCACTGCACGACGTGGGTCGTCGAAGGCAGCGAGGCGCAGAAACTGTTGTAGTCGTCCAACGTCATCTGCGCCCCGCCAGTGGTGTTAGACCATGAACCGAAGGTCGGCCGATTTTTCGGAAAAGATCATGGTCAAAATTGAAGATAGGAGTTCCATCCCGATTCGATCGGGATGGAACAGGCACTTGGCTTGAAGTCAGGCGGCCGCCTCGGTTGCCACGACTGCCGGCTTCGAGCGGAAGTTCAAGCGGTCGGAGCCGGCGGTGACCTTGACGGTCGAGCCGTCGAGGATCTCGCCGAGCAGGATCTTTTCCGCCAGCGGATCCTGCAATTCCTTCTGCATCACACGCTTCAGCGGCCGCGCGCCATAGGCCGGGTCGTAACCCTTGGCCGCCAGCCAGTTGATCGCCTCCTGATCGAGCGAAAGCGATATCTTGCGGTCGACAAGCAGGTTTTCCAGCCGCTTGAGCTGGATTTGGACGATCTGGCCCATATCCTGGCGGCGCAGCCGGTGGAACAGAATCACCTCGTCGATGCGGTTGAGGAATTCCGGCCGGAACGAAGCCCTGACGACATTCATCACCTCGTCGCGCACGACGTCGACATCCTGGTCCTCGCCAAGATTGACCAGATATTCGGCGCCGAGATTGGAGGTCATGATGATCAGCGTATTGCGGAAGTCGACGGTGCGGCCCTGCCCGTCGGTCAGCCGGCCGTCGTCGAGCACCTGCAGCAGCACGTTGAAAACGTCCGGATGCGCCTTTTCGATCTCGTCGAACAGCACGACCTGATAGGGCCGGCGCCGTACCGCTTCGGTCAGCGCGCCGCCTTCCTCATAGCCGACATAGCCGGGAGGCGCGCCGATCAGCCGGGCGACCGAGTGCTTCTCCATGAACTCCGACATGTCGATACGCACCATGGCGCTCTCGTCGTCGAACAGGAAGCTGGCCAGCGCCTTGGTCAATTCGGTCTTGCCGACGCCCGTCGGCCCGAGGAACATGAACGAGCCGAGCGGCCGGTTCGGGTCCTGCAGGCCGGCGCGCGCACGGCGAACCGCTTTAGACACCGCCTGTACCGCCTCACCTTGGCCGACGACGCGCTTGCCGACCTCGTCTTCCATGCGCAACAGCTTGTCGCGCTCGCCTTCCAGCATCTTGTCGACCGGGATCCCTGTCCAGCGCGAGACGATATGGGCGACGTGGTCGGGGCCGACCACTTCCTCGACCATGCCGGCCTTGCCATCCCTGGCTTCGGCCTGCTTCAGCTGCTTTTCGAGTTCCGGGATTTTGCCATAGGCAAGTTCGCCGGCGCGCTGGAATTCACCCTTGCGCTGGGCAATGGCAAGTTCGTTGCGCGCCTCGTCGAGCTGCTTCTTGAGGTCGGCGGCAAGCCCGAGCTTCTGCTTCTCGGCCTGCCATTTCGAGGTCAGCTCGGTCGATTCTTCCTCGAGGTTCGAGAGTTCCTTCTCGAGCCGGGCGAGCCGGTCCTTCGAGGCATCGTCCTTCTCGACCTTCAGCGCCTCGCGCTCGATCTTGAGCTGCATGATGCGGCGGTCGATCTCGTCCAGCGCCTCGGGCTTCGAATCGACCTGCATGCGGAGCCGCGACGCGGCCTCGTCGACCAGGTCGATCGCCTTGTCCGGCAGGAAGCGGTCAGCGATGTAGCGGTTGGACAGGGTTGCGGCCGCGACCAGCGCCGAATCCGAGATGCGCACCTTGTGGTGCTGCTCGTATTTCTCTTTCAGGCCGCGCAGGATCGAGACGGTGTCTTCGACCGTCGGCTCATTGACGAAGACCGGCTGGAAGCGGCGGGCAAGGGCCGCATCCTTCTCGACATGCTTGCGGTATTCATCGAGCGTGGTGGCGCCGACGCAGTGCAGTTCACCGCGGGCCAGTGCCGGCTTCAGCAGGTTCGACGCATCCATGGCGCCATCCGCCTTGCCGGCGCCGACCAGGGTGTGCATCTCGTCGATGAACAGGATGATGCCGCCGGCGGCAGACGTGACTTCGGAAAGCACCGCCTTCAGCCGCTCCTCGAACTCGCCGCGGTATTTGGCGCCGGCGATCAGCGAGCCCATGTCGAGCGCCATCAGCTGCTTGTCCTTGAGCGATTCCGGCACATCGCCATTGACGATGCGCAGCGCCAGCCCTTCGGCGATCGCCGTCTTGCCGACGCCGGGCTCGCCGATCAGCACCGGATTGTTCTTGGTGCGCCGCGACAGCACCTGGATGGTGCGGCGGATTTCGTCGTCGCGGCCAATGACGGGATCGAGCTTGCCCGCACGGGCGTCCGCCGTCAGATCGCGCGCGTATTTCTTCAGCGCGTCGTAGCCCTGCTCGGCGCTCGCCGAATCGGCGGTGCGACCTTTACGCACGTCGTTGATGACCTGGTTCAACGCCTGCGGCGTGACACCGGCCTTGGCCAGGATGTCGGCGGTCTTGGCCGACTTTTCCATGGCCAGCGCCTGCAATAGCCGTTCGACGGTGACGAAGCTGTCACCGGCCTTCTTGGCCAGTTCCTCGGCGGTCGAAAACACCTTTGCCAGCGGCTGCGCCAGATAGAGCTGGCCATTACCGCCTTCGACCTTGGGCATTGCCTCCAGTGCCGTTTCGACGCCGAGCTTGACGTCACGGACATTGCCGCCGGCGCGCTCGATCAGCGACGCAGCCAGGCCCTCGTCGTCATCGACAAGGACCTTGAGGATATGCTCGGGGGTGAATTGCTGGTGATTGCGGGAAAGCGCCATGGTTTGCGCGGACTGGATAAAGCCGCGCACGCGCTCGGAATATTTTTCAAGATTCATGCCTGTCTCCTTCCGTCACCGGCCCGCTTCGCGGCACCGGATCAGATTGCGGTGACGGACCCGCCCGTTCGAGCCGGATCCTGTTCACGCAAGATATGGGACGCAAACCACGGACCCTCAAGACGCCTCGACACTGGCGGACGCATAATATCCCGAGCGCGCAAAACAAAAACGGCGGAGATTTCTCTCCGCCGTCTATGCATGTCGCGCAAAAGTGTGCAGCGGTTTTGCGATAACGACATGCATCAAAACAAGAACCTAAAGCGCGTCGCATGAGGCCGGTCGACGCGACGCGCTTTAGAAGGATGCGCTAAGATCGGCTGAACGTTTTTTCGATCAATTCTCGACGTCTGCGATCACAGCTTGACCGCCGGGGCCTTCAGCCGGCGCTGCATCGACATTGCCAGCGTCGGTGTTGCCAGTTTCGGCATTGCTTGTCTCGGCACTGTCAGGGCCGGCGTTGTCGTTGCCGCCATTTGCCTGTTCGACATCGAGGCGCGGGCGACGCGGACGCCTGGGGCGGCGGGCCGGGCTGTTTTCGGCAGCGGCTTCGTTGAGCTCGGCCTGGGCGGCGAGACCCGCCGGCGAAAGGTTGTCGAATTGCGGTGCGGGCTCACCCACAAAGACCGGCTCAGCGGCCGGCACGGGCTCCGCCTGCGCCGGAACCTCGTCGCGCCGTGGCTGTTCGACGCGCTGGCCACCCTGCTCGCCGCGCGAGGCATATTCGCCGCGCTGGCCGTTCTGGCCGTAACCGCCATTGGGGCGACGGTCGCGGTGGCGTCCGCTATTGTTGTCGCGGCCGTCACGGTTATCGCGGCCGCCGCGATTGTCGCGGCTGTTTTCCTGGTTCAGCGCCAGCTCGGCCGGCGTGCCATCGATGACCGGCTGCGGGCCGGCACCGTGATTGGCCGAAGCCGAAGCCTCGTTGGCATTGTTGTTGCCGGCATTGTCGAACTCGTCGCGATCCTCGTCGCCGTCATCGTCGAAATCGTCGCGATTCTGCTGCGCGTTCTGGATCGGCATCTGCGCCTGAGCGGCTGCGATGATGCGGTTATAGTGCTCTGCATGCTGGAGATAGTTTTCCGCCATCACCCGGTCGCCGGAGCTTTGCGCGTCACGGGCAAGGGTTGCGTACTTCTCGGCAATCTGCTGAGCCGATCCGCGGATCTTCACGTCCGGGCCGTTGCTCTCATAGTTGCGCGTCAGGGGATTCGGCCCCTTACGGTTGTTGTTGTTATTGTTGTTGCCGCCGCCGCCATTGTTGTTGCGACCGCGCATGCGCCTGTTTTGCTGTTGTGGCCTCATTAGACTCTCTTCACTTTGAAATTTTCGAAAAACTCTTCACGAACGGAGGCGCTCATGCGGCCAGCCGTTTCGTTCCTTCACCGGCGTTCGCCCGCATCAATTGCGTTGGCGCCACGTGCCATCCTGTTCCGGTTACTTCACTTGCCGGACGATTCCCGCACGAAGCTTGGGCGTCGTTTGCGCAAGAAGGCAGCTATTTCCAAGGAAAACCGAATCGCTAAGAGCACTGCCTGCTTCGTCTCATCCGGTTAAGGCGACCCTAGCCGCATTCCCCGGTATTGCCAAGCGCTTTTTTCGCACTGCATCACGGCTTCCACCGTTCGAACGCAAGAACTCTGTCGTTTCCGCCGAGATCACGAAACGCCCCGACCGAACGGAACCCGGCCGCGGAGAATATCTCCGTAACCTGTTGGTGCTGCGTATGGCCGATCTCGACCGCAATCCTGCCTTGGAGTTCCAAATACGCTGCCGCTCCTGCGGCGATCTTCCTGTAGGGGCTCAGACCGTCCACGCCGCCATCGAGGGCCTGGCGTGCATCGAAACCGCGGACCTCGTCCTGCAGATTTCCAATGTCGTCTGAGGGTATATAGGGAGGGTTTGCGACAATTACATGGTACCGGCCAGAAACTTTTTCAAACCAGTCGGATTTGAGCGGCGTGAACCGGCCGGCGAGCCCCAATTCCCCGGCATTACGCATGGCTGTGGCCAGCGCCTCCTGCGAAATGTCGACGCCGGTGGCGGTCGCGGCCGGAACGGCGCTGAGCAGCGCCAGCGCGATGGCACCGGTTCCGGTCCCTAGATCGAGGATGCGGCAGCCGCCCTCGCGTGCCGCCATTGCCTTGACGAAGGGCAGTATAGCCTCGACCAGCGTTTCGGTATCCGGCCGCGGCTCCAGCGTTTGCGGCGAAAGCGAAAGGCGCAAGCCGTAGAATTCGCGGTAGCCAAGGATCCGGTGTACCGGCTCGCCGGCGATGCGCCGCCGCAAGGCGGCTTCGATTGCCGCGGTCACGTCCGCATCGACCGCGCGCCCGGGATCGGCGATGGCCTGCGTGCGACTGGTGCCGGAAAAATGCTCGACGATCAGCCTCGCATCGAGCGCCGGATCCGCAACCCCGGCTGCGGCAAGCCGGTTTCGCGCCTCCCGCAGCAGCGGCGCAAGCGTGGCGGGCAGGCTGTCAGCCATCGATGCCGATATCGGCGAGCAGCTTCGACTGGTGATCGGCGATCAGCGCGTCGATGATCTCGTCGAGCTCGCCCATCATCACCCGGTCGAGCTTGTAGAGCGTCAGGTTGATGCGATGGTCGGTGACGCGCCCCTGCGGAAAATTATAGGTACGGATGCGCTCCGAGCGGTCGCCCGAGCCGACCTGCGACTTGCGCGATTCGGAGCGTTCCTCGTCCGCCTTGCTGCGCTCGAGATCATAGAGCCTGGCGCGCAGGATCTGCATGGCCTTCGCCCGGTTCTGGTGCTGCGACTTTTCCGCCTGCACCACCATGATGCCGGTCGGCAGATGTGTGATGCGCACGGCCGAATCGGTGGTGTTGACGTGCTGGCCGCCGGAACCCGAGGCGCGCATCGTGTCGATGCGAATGTCTTCTGCCCTGATCTCGATATCGACCTCTTCGGCTTCCGGTAGCACCGCGACCGTCGCCGCCGAGGTATGAATGCGTCCGCCCGCCTCGGTCGTCGGCACGCGCTGCACCCGGTGCACGCCGGATTCGAATTTCAAATGGGCAAAGACGCCCTTGCCCGAAACGGTGGCGATGATTTCCTTGTAGCCGCCGACCTCACCCTCGCTGGCCGACACCGTCTCGAAACGCCAGCCATGCGCCGCGGCATAGCGCTCGTACATGCGAAACAGGTCGCCGGCGAAAAGCGCCGCCTCGTCACCGCCGGTGCCGGCGCGGATTTCGAGGATGGCGTTCTTGTCGTCGGCGGCATCCCTTGGCAACAGCAGGATTTGGATGTCCTTCTGCAGCGCCTCGATGCGATCTTTGACCTCCGGCAGGTCGGCCTCGGCCAAGGCGCGCATCTCGGCGTCGGTGCCCTTGTCGGCGAGCATCGCCTCCAGATCGGCCTGTTCGCGCTCCGCGGCACGCAGTGCCCTGATCTTTGCCGCCATCTCCTGGATGTCGGCATATTCGGAGGCCATCCTGACATAGGCGTCCGGCGCCGGCCCGGCCGACATCTGCGCTTCGAGCATGTCGAGACGCTTGACGACTTGATCCATACGGTCGCGGGGCAGGTTGATCATGGCGAAGTCTATAGCGGTATAGAGCGGTCGTCGGCAAAGGCTTGCAGCAGCGCCCGCATCGGCAGGCCATGCGCCGGCGCCATCAGATTGTCGTCGAAGAACGCTTCCAGCTCGCTGAGCGGCAGTTCCGTCAGCATCGCCTTGACCGGGCCGATCGATGCCGGCGACATCGAGATCGAGTGGTAGCCAAGGCCGATCAGCGCCATCGCCGAAATCGGCTTGCCGGCAAGTTCGCCGCACAGAGTCACCGGCGTATGGTTGCGCGCCCCGGCGTCGGCAATCTGCTTCAGGACGCGCAGGAACGGCGTCGAGAGCGGGTCGAAGCGGTCGGACAATTGGGTGTTGCCGCGATCCACCGCCATGACGAACTGGAACAGGTCGTTCGAGCCGACCGAGACGAAATCGACCGCCTTCATCAGCTCGTCGAGCTGGAACAGCAGCGACGGTACCTCCAGCATCGCCCCGAGCTTCAGGCTGGTCGGCAAATGATGGGCAAAGCGCGACAGATGCCGCACCTCGCGATCGATGATCTCGCGCGCCTGCGCGATCTCGCCGAGTTCCGTCACCATTGGCAGCATCAGCTTCAGTTCGCGTCCACCGCACGCCTTGAGCAGCGCGCGGATCTGGGTGCGCAGCAATCCGGGCCGGTCGAGCGTCAGGCGGATGGCGCGCCAGCCGAGCGCCGGGTTCTCTTCCTGAATCGAGCCCTTGAAATAGGGCAGCACCTTGTCGCCGCCGATATCGATGGTGCGGAACGTCACCGGCTTGCCGCGCGCCGCCTCGAGCACGTCGCGATAGAGCCGCTCCTGGGCTTCGGCGCGCGGAAAGGTCGAAGCGACCATGAATTGCAGCTCGGTGCGGAACAGGCCGATGCCGGCCGCGCCCGCTTCGGCCAGTTGCGGCAGATCGACCGCCAGCCCGGCATTCATCAGAAGATCGACCTGGACACCGTCCTTGGTCACCGACGGCTTCTTGCGCAGCTCGCGGTAGACCTCCTGCCGCCGCGCCCTGAAGCGCACTTTCTCGGCATAGGCCGCCTCGAGGTCGGGCTGCGGGCGCAGATGGATCGCGCCTTCCTCGCCGTCGACGATGATGGCATCGCCGTTTTCCGCCATGGAAACGGCGCCCTTCATCTGGCCGGCGACCGGTATGCCCATGGCCCGCGCCACGATGACGACATGGCTTGTCGCGGCGCCGTCCTCCAGCACCAGCCCGCGCAGCTTGTCCCTGGGATAATCGAGCAGCTCGGCAGCACCCATGGAGCGGGCGACGATGATGGCGTCCTTGGGCAGCGAGGCCGCGACGTCCTCCGGCCCGCGCCCCATCAGCTGCCGCAGCAGCCGATTGGCGAGATCGTCGAAATCGCTCATCCGTTCGCGCAGGTATGGATCGGTCATGTGCAGCATGCGGGCACGCATGTCGCTCTGCACCTTTTCGACCGCCGCTTCGGCCGTCAGGCCGTTGCGGATCGCCTCCTCGAGCCGGCGTACCCAGCCACGGTCGTTGGCGAACATGCGATAGGCTTCGAGCACCTGGCGATGCTCGCCCTCGAAGGCGACGTCGCGGCGCTCCAGCATGTCGTCGATGGACAGCCTGAGCGAGCCGAGGGACGCGTCGAGCCGCCTGACCTCTTCCTCGCTGTCCTCGTTGAAAAGATTGGTGACGACGATGCGCGGCTCGTGCAGCACCACATGGCCGAGACCGACGCCTTCGTTGAAGGACAGGCCGGTAAAGCTTACCGGGCGGCGCAGATCGAGCTCGAGGCCGGGCCTTGTCAGCCGCTCCAGATCGCCGGTGGCGATCATCTCGGCGATCACCATCGCCGTTGTTTCCAGCGCCTCGACCTCGTCGTCGCGATAATGGCGCATGGTCTTGTTCTGCACGACCAGAACGCCGAGCGTCCGCCCTGCCCGCAGCACCGGCACGCCGAGGAAGGAATTGTATATTTCTTCCCCAGTCTCCGGCAGGTAGGCGAAGGCAGGATGCTCCTGCGCATTGGAGAGGTTGAGCGGCCGTGCCGAGGCCGCAATCGTGCCGACCAGGCCTTGGCCCAGCCTGAGCTGCGCCAGGTGGACGGCGTTCGGGTTCAGGCCTTCGGTGGCGTAGAGTTCGAGCACCGAATCGGCGCGCAGCACATAGAGCGAGCAGACCTCGGCAACCATGTTGGAGGCGATGTCGCGCACGATTCGGTCAAGCCGCTCCTGCGGCTCCAGCGGCTCTTGCATGAGCTCGCGGAGCCGTTTCAGCAAAACGCGCGGGCCACTGGCCGAATCACGCATCGCGGCTTCTTCTCCAATAGCGTTTCAACCGGTGCAGGTTGCCCTGCACAGCGGCACAAACGCAACAACTCAATTAGAGCGCCATCGTCCAATTGGACGCATAAAGGCCGCTCCAAGACTTTCGATCCGCTGCATCCTGCCTTCCGAAAATCGACTCCCGATTTCGGGCCGATGCAGTCTGCTACTGCTTATCCAGACCGTACACGGAATGCAAAGTGCGAACTGCAAGTTCCGTATAGGGACCGTCGATCAGGATCGAAATCTTGATTTCGGACGTTGTGATGGCGCGGATGTTGATCGCGCGGTCGGCCAGCGCCTTGAAGGCGGTGGCGGCGACGCCGGCATGGCTGCGCATGCCGATGCCGATGACCGAGACCTTCGACATGCCGGCTTCCGACTGCACCACATCGTAGCCGATCGTCGCCTTCAGCCGCTCGAGCACGGCAAGCGCCTTGTCGACGTCGCCGGATGGCACGGTGAAGGTCATGTCAGTGAACTTGCCGTCCTCGGAAATGTTCTGGACGATCATGTCGACATTGATGTTGGCCTCGGCCAGCGGCCCGAAAATGCCGGCGGCGACGCCCGGCCGGTCGCCGACGCGGCGCAGCGAAATCTGCGCTTCGTCCTTGGCATAGGCAATTCCGGTGACGACCTGCTGTTCCACGATCTCTTCCTCGTCGCAAATAAGCGTTCCCGGCGGATTGAGCAAATCCCCCATTCCGGGTGCATCGGGATCGTCGAAGGACGACCGCACAAAGGTACGCACCCTGTGCACCATGGCAAGCTCGACCGAGCGCACCTGCAGGACCTTGGCCCCGAGCGAGGCCATTTCTAGCATTTCCTCGAAGGAAATCTTGGCCAGCCGCCGCGCCTTCGGCTCGATGCGCGGATCCGTCGTGTAGACCCCGTCGACGTCGGTGTAGATGTCGCAGCGGTCGGCCTTGACCGCCGCCGCGATGGCGACTGCGCTGGTATCGGAACCGCCGCGGCCGAGCGTTGCGATCCGATTGTCCGGCCCGATGCCCTGGAAACCGGCGACCACCGCCACCTGGCCTTCGCCGAAGCGCTTGATCAGGAACGCACCGTCGATATCGAGAATGCGCGCCGCGCCATGCGCGTTGTCGGTCTTGATCGGGATCTGCCAACCTTGCCAGGAGCGGGCATGCACGCCGATATTCTGCAGCGCGATCGCCAGCAAGCCGGCGGTGACCTGCTCGCCGGACGCGACGACGGCGTCATATTCGCGCGCATCGTGCATCGGCGAGGCCTCGCGCGTCCATTGCACGAGCTCGTTGGTCTTGCCAGCCATCGCCGAGACCACGACGGCGACCTCATGGCCGGCGTCGACCTCGCGTTTGACGTGACGCGCCACATTGCGGATGCGGGCGATGTCGGCGACGGAGGTCCCGCCGAATTTCATCACAATGCGCGCCATGGAAGCGAAATGCCTTTGACTGGATGCCGGACCGAAGGCCGAAAAGAAATGCGCCAAGCTGTGGCCGGGCGCTCAATGCGCGGCCTCCTTAGCCAAATGACAGTCGTTTCGCAAGGCGTGCCGCCGCTGCCGGCCGGGCGACACACCAGCGCAGCATCACGCCTGCACTGCTTCTTGCCAAAATGGTGCGCGCTTCAGCCCAGCTGTGCCGTGGCTCTCCACAGGCGCGGATAGTCGAGGATGAAACCGAGCGGCGAGACCTCCAGCATCTCGCTGTAGCCGAACATCGGGGCGGCATAGGCGTAATGTGCCGCATCGACGCGCTGATAGGTCTGTTCGAGGCGAACGAGCCTGAGTTCGGGAAATGTCAGATAGGCTGCCGGTGCGGGCGTCGCCGTGCCGACATTGAGGACAAAACGGCGAAGCGCCAGCAGGTTCGTGGCGGGCGTGAAGCCGAGATCGACATCGATGAGACCGTCGACTTCCGCTTGATGCTCGCCGTTCAGCGTCCATTGGCGATCGGTAAGCCGGTCGATGCCATAATGCAGCTCTTGCGTGCCGAGAAAACCGTCGGCGCGCGCCGAGCGCGTATGCCAGCCGGTATCGCAGTCCACCTCGTAGGCGATGCTGCACGGCTTGCCGTCATGGACGAAAAGCGCGTGTCCCCTGAGGTTCCACCCGGAACCCGCTTCCGACAGCAGGCAAGCGTCGTGGCCTTCCTGGTCAAGCCGGTGCCAAAGAATGGAAGCTTCCGTCCGCATCGTTTTGCACTCCTTCGAACACGATGTCTCTGCTTCGTCCGCCAGAGCCTAGGTGTTTCCTTCCGGCACACCATCAACTGACACGTGCTGACACAAATGCAGTCGGCAAAAGGCGGCGCCGACAGGCATCGCGCGCATCGCGCCGCCGGCGGTGAATTTCGCGCCTTGACATTCGCAGCCTCGCGCCCGACTTCCTAGCGTCCGAGGAGACCACACCATGCCAGAGCCCCGACGATCGACGATCGATGCCGGAGAGGTGGAACGCTTTTCCGCCCTTGCCGCCGAATGGTGGAACCCGAACGGCAAGTTCCGCCCGTTGCACAAGTTCAACCCGATCCGGCTTGCCTATATCCGCGACCAGGTGGCGGCCCGCTTCGGCCGCGATCCGCGTGCGGCACGGCCGTTCGAAGGCCTGCGCTTCCTCGACATAGGCTGCGGCGGCGGGCTTTTGTGCGAGCCGATGGCGCGGCTTGGCGCCGACGTGGTAGGCGCCGATGCCTCCGCCACCAACATCGAAGTGGCCAAGCTGCATGCGGCGGAAGTCGGCGTGAGCGTTGATTACCGCGCCACCACCGCGGAGGACCTGGCCGACGCCGGCGAAAAATTCGACGTCATCCTCAACATGGAAGTGGTCGAGCATGTCGCCGATGTCGATCTGTTCCTGGCCAAATGCGGCGAGATGGTCAAGCCCGGCGGCATCATGTTCGTCGCCACCATCAACCGCACGCTGAAGGCCTTGGGCCTGGCCATCATCGGCGCCGAATATGTGCTGCGCTGGCTGCCCCGCGGTACCCACCAGTTCGGCAAGCTGGTGCGCCCCGAGGAACTGGAAAAGGCGCTTGCCGGCGCCGGCCTGACCGTCATCGACCGCACCGGGGTCACCTACAGCCCGCTCGCCGACCGCTGGCAGCGCTCGAAGGACATGGACGTCAACTACATGGTGCTGGCGGAGAAGGCATCCGTCTGAAACTTACGCCTTCTGGCCCCTATGTCTTCTGGCTTTGCGCCTTGGTGGTGATGAACACGCCGGCGGTGATGATGATGGCACCGGCCCAGGTCAGTAGTTGATAGCGCTCGCCGAGGAAGAGCGTCCCGGCAAACAGCCCGACCGCCGCCGCGACATAGCCGATCTGGCTGAGATAGACCGGGCCGCCGACGGCTTGCAGCCGGAAGAAGAAGGCGAACATCGCCGAGGCTGATGCCACCTGTGCCGCAGCGACCAGCGGCACGCCGCCGAGCGAGCCGAATGCATCGCCGCCCAGCAGGACCAGAATGCCGGCAAGCAGCATCAAGGCTGCTGCCAGATGGCTGCCGACGGCAAGCTCGATCGGGCCGGTGCCTTCGGGCCAGTCGACGGTGCGGTAGATGTTACCGGCGGCGAGGCTGACCGGGATGAGCAGGCCCATCGCCACCCAGAAAAATTCGGCCGGCTGGCCCGCTTCGCCGCGCGTCACCGCCACCATGACTGCGCCGACGAAACCGACGACTATGCCGACGATGCCCAGCATGGTCGGGCGCCTGACGCGGAGCAGCATCGAGAACACCAGCGTGACGACCGGCGACAGCGTGAACATGATGCCGCTGTAGCCGGCGCCCAGATGCGGAATGGCTGAAAACATCAGCAGATTGGGGATAGCGTAGGAGACGGCCGCGGTGACGAAAAAATAGCGCAGCCTGTGCGGCGTAAGCCGCATGCGCTTCCCGTTGAGCAGCAATGCGCACAAAAGCACGCCGCCGGCACCAAGCGAGATGACGAAGGCCCAGACCATGGCGGGCACGCCGGCCGCCGTCGCGATCTTGCCGAACGGCAGCGTCAGGCCGAGCAGTCCGCCGGTGACAACCAGAAGGCCAAGCGCCGAGTCCCAGAGAAATTTCATCGCCGTCCCATCGCCTGTTCGCGGCACTTGGCCAAATATCGCAAGCTGAGGTAAGATAAGGTAAAGATTCTTCACGTCAAGATACATAACGGTGAGAGACATGGATCGCGCAGCAAAAGCGATCGAGCAATGGAAAAAGGAACGGCCGGATCTCGATGTCTCGCCGATGGCCGTGCTCGGACGGTTGAACGAGGCCGCCTCGCTGATCTCACGAGAGCGGCTGGCGCCGCTGTTTGCAAGTTACGGGCTGCAATCCGGAGAATTCGATGTGCTGGCGACGCTGCGTCGTTCCGGGCCGCCATACGCGCTGACGCCGACGGCTCTGTACGAGGCGACGATGGTGACGTCGGGCGCGATGACCAACCGCCTCGATCGGCTCGAGAAATCCGGCCTGATCAAGCGCGGGCCGCATCCCGACGATCGCCGCGGCATTGTCGTGCAGCTGACCGGGAAGGGCCTCGCTCTGATCGACGAGGCGGTGGCCGCCCACGTCGCCAACGAGCACCAGATACTTTCTGGGTTAGCACGCCCGGAGCAGACCATGCTGGCACGCCTGCTCGAAAAACTGATCGCGAGCCTGAGCTAACCGAACCGGCCAAGCGGCGGGCCGAGGGGATGGAAAAGCTCAAATCTTGGCCGCAGAGCCTCGTTTGGGCCGGCGAACAGCCCTGATCTTGCCGCTGTTTCCGCCGCCACAGAAAAACTGGTCATCGCCATCGGATTCGAGCCCCGACACGCCTGTTCCCGGCGGCATATCGAGCTTCTCCAGGACCTTTCCCGTTTCAGGATCGATCCGCCGGACATCGCTCTCCTCACCCTCCCAGGTGCCATGCCACAGCTCGCCGTCGACCCAGCTGACCCCGGTGACGACGCGGTTGGAAACGATGGTGCGAAGGATTGCCCCTGTCTCGGGATCGACCTGATGAATCTTTCGGCCCCGATGCTGCCCGACCCAGAGCGTTCCTTCGGCCCAGGCGAGCCCGGAATCACCGCCGTTGCCAGGCGCCGGGATCGTCGCCAGCACCTGGCCATTCTTCGGATCGATCTTCTGGATGCGATCCTCGGCGATCTGATAGAGGTGCTGGCCGTCGAAGGCCGTTCCGGCGTGTGCCGCAACATCGATCGAGCGCACCACTTTGCCGCTCGCTGGGTCGAAGGCGTTCAATCTGTCGCCTGACGCAAACCAGACATGCTCACCGTCGAAGGTAACGCCGTCCACGTGGTCGACACCCGGAAAGGGTCCATATTCACGGAGGATTTCGGCAGAGGATCGTTTCATAATTCCATCCTAGTAGCCCGGCAGTGGGCCGGGGAGTAACAAGATTGTCGGGAAACCCGGCAGCGGCGGGGTCATCCAGCGACGCGCCCGCCCGCGGCCGAACGACTGCACCTTGCGGGCCTGGGCGAGCTGCTCGAGCGCCCGCTGCACGGTACGCGAACTGGCTCCAAGCGCAATCGCCAGGGCCGAACTCGACCAAGACTCGCCGTCGGCGAGGAAGGCGAGTACGGCGGCATGCTCTTCTTCGACGGGCGGCGCTAACACGACGACCTCACCTGCGCGGCGCGGCGCCAGCGCAAAGCCCCGCTTCGTCGCGCTCACATCGGCCAACGTCCGAAGCTCCGCGCGAAGCCGCCCGGCTTCGACCCGTAACCGTGCGCGATGTGATTCGTCCGCGTCCTTTCCGCGGAAAGCGCGCGCAATAAGCGTCGATCTTGCCACGTCCCCCGGCCAGGCTTCGGCCAGCGCACGGGCCAGCGCGAACAGCACCGGGCGGGTCGCCAGCGAGACGACGGTGTCTGCGACTCGAACGACATTGCGACACGCATCCACCACGAGCGCCCCCGACGCCAGGAGGGCTTCGACTTCGTCGAGCAGGAGGGGCCGTTCCTCGCCACGCACGACAAGGCGTGCGGCCGGCGTGTCCAGCACCAGCGATGCGCTCTCCACCTCCGCCATCAGCGCGGGGATGCCGGACGCTCGCGCCGCCCGCGCCGCCAGGCCAAGTGCAGCGCGCGCAGGGCCGGTCCGCAAGCGGCGGATGGCGATGCCGGCGACAGCCAGCTCGTGGGCGGCACGCGATGCCGGCGGCAGCGGCGAGGGATCGAAGCCGTCCAGCCTGCGCTCGGCTTCGTCGAGATGGCCGATCAGCAGCAAGCGCCGAACCTCGAGGTTGCGCGCATGCGCGGCGTTGACTCGGTCGCCATGCTTTTCAAGCGTCGCCCGCGCGGCGTCGAGTGCCTTGGCCGGCCAGGCGAGGTCGCGCGAGACGAGCGCGATCTCGGCCTCGGCGACTATACACCTCGCGCGGGCCACGGCCTCCCTAGGGCTGAATGCGTGCGCCGCCCTCTTGAGGAGAACCTTCGCCCTATTCAGGTCGCCAAGCTGCGCCATCGCGATACCGCGCAACGCCAGTGCCGGCGCATCGTCGCGCAGCGCAACCCGCTTCAAGGCACCGAGCGGATCGCCCGCCGCAAGCGCATGGGCCGCGGCTGTGATCAGCGAGTCCATCGGAATCCCGTCACACTTGTCACTCCCATGGCTTCGACATCCGGCGCTAAGTCCATCTCACCAACCAGTCGTATCGACAACGGCGACTGTAGCCAACCTGAGTTGCGGCGCGATTATGCACTGAGTTCGAACGCAACGATAAGCACTAGGAGAGACGCAATGAAGATCGAAGGTTCAACCATCCTGGTGACTGGAGCCAATCGGGGCATCGGTCGGGCACTGGTCGAGGAAGCCCTGAGCAGAGGCGTAAAGCGCGTCTATGCCGCAACCCGCCAAGCCATGGCCCACCCGGACCGGCGTGTGACGTCCCTGACCATGGATGTGACCAACGCTGCGCAGATCCGGGAGGCCGTCGAGAAGATCGATGCTCTCGATATCCTCATCAACAACGCCGGCGTATCGCCCTTCGATGACCTCAGCGACCGTCGTGTGCTCGAACAACAGCTCGCCGTAAACCTCTTCGGCTCGTATGACGTTACCCAGGCTCTGCTGCCGTTGCTGGCCCGGTCGCGGGGAGCCATCGTCAACATTCTGTCGCTGGCTTCGATTGCCGCCGTGCCGTTCAGTCCGGCTTACTCGGTCTCGAAGGCGGCCTCATTCTCCCTGTCACAGTCGTTGCGCACCCTCCTGGCCGGACGGGGTGTCAGCGTCCACAGGGTCCTTCCCGGCCCGGTGGACACGGACATGACCCGGGGGCTGGACATCGCGAAGGCCTCTCCGGAGTCTGTTGCGCGGGCGATCCTGGACGGCGTGGAGAACGGCGAGGAGGAAATCTTCCCCGATCCCATGTCGGAATCCCTGGCAGAGGGCTGGCGCAGCAGTGCGGTCAAGGCGCTTGAACGCCAGTTTGCAGCCTATGCGGAAGCAAGCCCGTCAAGTGAAGCAAGCCCGTCAAGCAGTGGGCATGAAGGAAAGAGCGAAACGATTACCCGCGAGCCCCATCCTTGCTGCTCGGCCTGAAACTGCGAACGCTTGTGAAAGGGGGCGGCAGCATCGCCGCCCTCGACGCAGCCGGTCGGCTCTCGCAGGCGACGGCGCCGACCTTCACGATCACCGCGCTGCCTGGCGAAGAGATGCCTCGCTATGGCTGGAGCAGGTTGACGGATCAGTTGCGGTCGTCGGGGAAGCTTGGAATAG
The DNA here is from genome assembly GCF_040321655.1 of Mesorhizobium sp. M0306. Classification (NCBI taxonomy): domain Bacteria; kingdom Pseudomonadati; phylum Pseudomonadota; class Alphaproteobacteria; order Hyphomicrobiales; family Phyllobacteriaceae; genus Mesorhizobium; species Mesorhizobium sp. M0306. The sequence goes on from NZ_JAMYRY010000001.1 coordinate 600,529, forward strand.
GCAAGAACTCGACGCCGTCGTCGGCGAGGCTCTTGGCCTCCTCCAGCGTCGCCTTGCCATAGATGCCGCGCGGATCGCTCTCGCCAAAATGGATCTTGCGCGCTTCCTCGGCAAATTTGTCGCCGACATAGTCGGCGTTCTCGCGCACCTTCTCCGCCATGGCCTTGAGCTGGGCCAGCGCCTGCTTTTGCGCCTCGCCCATGGCCAGCGCGATCTTTTCCTGGTTGCGCCCGGTCGAGACGGCAGGCGCCATCAGCGCCTTCTCGACCTTGTGCGAGCCGCAGGCCGGGCAATCGACGAAACCGCGCTTCTTCTGTGTGTCGAAATCGTCGTTGCTGCGGAACCAGGCCTCGAATTCGTGCTCGTGCTCGCAGATCAGGGAAAAGCGGATCAAGAGGCGGCACCCCTGAGCGGCATTGCCTCCGCCGAACCGGCGTTTACGGCAAAATCGCGTGCGTTTTTGAGATTCGGTATCTTCTTGCGTGCGGCGACTGACTGCGCCGCGTCGATCTCGGTGACGATCACAGCCGGCTCGTCATGGGCAGCCTCGGCGACGATGCGGCCCCAGGGATCGACGATCAGCGAATGGCCATAGGTTTCGCGGCCGTCCTCGTGCACTCCGCCTTGCGCGGCGGCAACCACATAGGCGCCGTTCTCGATGGCGCGCGCCCTGAGCAGCACATGCCAATGCGCTTCGCCGGTCTGGCGGGTGAAGGCGGCGGGCACCGAAAGCAGATCGGCGCCGGCCAGCGCCTCGGCACGGAACAGCTGCGGAAAGCGCAGATCGTAGCAGACGGCAAAGCCGAGCTTCGCGCCATCGATTTCGGCGACGACGGCCTCGGTGCCTGGCTCATAGGCGGCGGATTCGCGCCAGCTCTCGCCATTGTCGAGATCGACGTCGAACATGTGAATCTTATCGTAGGTGGCAATCGTGGCGCCGTCCGGCCCGAACAGAAGGGCGCGGTTGGCAAGCTTGCCGTCGGCACGCAGAATGGCGGTCGAGCCGATATGCAGGAAGATACCGAGCTCCTTGGCCAGCCTCCGCGACGTCGAGACGACGATGTCCTTGTCTTCGGAGGTGAAGGAAGCGGCCCGCGCTTGGCTGTCGCGGATCAGCGCGCCGGTCATTTCCGGGGTCTGGACATAGGTCGCGCCAAGGGCTGCTGCCTCGCGCACCAGCCGTTCCAAATCGACCGCATTGCGCTCCGGGCTGGTTCCCGAACGCATCTGGATCGCCGCCGCCTTGAAAGCACCCCCCGACTTGATGGCACCCATGGTCATGTCCTTATCTGGTCGAGCCGTTGGCGAGCAATCTGTCCAGCCGTCCTTCCGCCTCCAATTCGTGGAGATCGTCGGAGCCGCCGACATGCGTGTCGCCGATGAATATCTGCGGAAAGGTGGAACGGCCATGGGCCCGGGAGATCATTTCCTGGCGCAGTTCCGGCGAGAAGGAGGCGTCGTGCTCGGTATAGGCGACACCCTTCCCGTCGAGCAGCCGCTTGGCCGCGGTGCAATAGCCGCACATCATCCGCGTGTAGATCGTCACATCGACCATCGGTCAGCAATCCTGCCTCGTTCCGCTGTCATCTAGGCTATATAGGCGCCGATTCGTCGGCCCGAAAGTCCCCCGGCAGCACACGCGCGAAGGTCAATACGTCGACTGAGCCGGCACCGCCCTTCTTCAATGCTCTGGCGACCGCGCGGACGGTCGCGCCGGTGGTGTAGACATCGTCGATCAACAGCACCCGACGGCCGGCGATTTCGATCTCCGCCTCGTCAGGCACTTTGAATGCGGCGCGAACATTTTCCTCGCGTTCCCGCCGCTCCAGCCCGACCTGCTGGCGCGTGAGTTTGACGCGCTTGATGGCTGATGGCGCGAAAGACCGCTCCCCGAGCTGCGCCACCGCCCGCGCCAGTTCCGCCGACTGGTTGAACTGCCGCCTGAAGAAACGCCGCCAGTGCAGCGGTACCGGCACGACCACGTCGGCCTCGGCGATGAGCTCGGCACCGGCGCGAAGCATCCAGCGCGCCATCCACGGCGCCAGATCGGTGCGGTCCTGGTATTTCAGCCCTTGCACCATCTGGCGGGCAACGCCGGAATAGGCGACCGCCGCCCGCGCGCGCTCGAACGGCGGCGGGTCGGCTATCGCCTCCGCCGACAGGAAACCCTCACCCATACTGTGGGTGAACGGCGTGCCCATCACCGGGCACCATGGCCGTTCCAGCAGCCTGAGTTTCGGCCAGCAGGCGCCGCACAACACCCCGGGCTGCGAGACATGGCGGCGGCAGCCGGCGCAGACCGGCGGGAACAAGAGGCGCGCCGGCCAGCCCAGTGCCTTTCGGGCAATGCTCTTGATCGCAATACGCTTGATCTCTGGCATCGGATCGGCCACGTGGTTGGTCCTCCGCATCACTATATCAGAGAGCGAAGCACAAGGACCTGCCCATTGCAGCCTGTAATCGACACCTCGCTCTGGCTGGCGCGCAAGCGCCGGGCACTGGCCCGTCCCATCGCCGGCGCGGATTTCCTCATGCGGCGAGCAGCCGAGGATCTTGCCGACCGGCTCGGCGCCGTCGAACGCAGGTTCGGCAAGGCGGCCTCCTTGTTTTGCCAGACGCCGGCAGCAGCAGAGGTGCTCGCCGAAAGCGGCAAGGTGACGGAAAACGTGCGCGTCGAGGCCGACGCCGCTTTCCTGGGCGGCCAGCCAGGAGTGGTGGCGCCGTTGGAAACCGTGCCATTCGAACCGGAGAGCCTCGACCTCGCAGTCTCGCTGCTGTCGCTGCAGGCGATGAACGACATTCCCGGCATGCTGGTGCAGATCCGCCGGGCTCTGAAGCCGGACGGGCTTTTCCTCGGCGCCTTCGCCGGCACAGGCACGCTTTCCGAGCTGCGCGAAAGCCTGCTTGCCGCCGAGACCGAGCTCTATGGCGGCGCCAGCCCGCGTGTGATCCCGTTCACCGACGTCCGCGACGCCGGCGCGCTGCTGCAGCGCGCCGGCCTGGCGTTGCCGGTTGCCGACGTCGAGACGATCACGGTGCGCTACGATTCCCTGTTTGGTCTGATCGCCGATCTGCGCGCCATGGGCGAGACCAGCGCGCTTGTCGACCGCACTAGGCGGCCGGGCACGCGAGCGCTGTTCGCGCGCGCCGCCGAAATCTATGCGGAGCGGTTTTCGGATGCCGATGGCCGCGTCAGGGCGAGTTTCTCGGTGGTCTGGATGTCAGGCTGGGCGCCCGATGCCTCTCAGCAAAAACCGCTGAAGCCGGGCTCCGCAAAAATATCGCTGAAGACGATCCTGGAAAATCCCGGCGGCCCCTGACCGGATCCTTGCGCAAAAAGCTAAGCGTATCCCACGCAAAAACTAAGCGGGTCACTGCGCAAAAGCGTTGGCAAGCTTGCTGCTGTTGTCGCTGAATAGCCACTGAATCGCACCGGCAGCCCGGCCGACGCCAGCGACAATGGCAAGCGACAGCACGGCAACGATCAAACCATATTCGATAGCCGTCGCACCCCTCTCGTCTTCTAAAAATCGTTGCAGCAAGACTTTCATGGGCGCCCATCCCTCTTGCCCGAACCTAGCGCCGACCCGTTAAGAAAGGTTAACGCGACAGGCTTAACGGGCAGTGAAACAGCTGCATTGTAGAGATCTGTTGAGGACGTCAGCAGTCGCCGCTGCTTCTGCCATCGGCCCGTATAACGCAGACCGAACTGGGCAGCGGCTGCAGCACGCTCTTGCGTACCGTATAGCTATCGCGCTGGCCGATCGAGCCGGTGCTCATCGTATCAAGGCCGTCGCGGGCAAACTGCGACCGGGTCCGGCTGTCGAGGTAGGGCGTCGCGATCAACGCCAGCGCCACCGCGGCCGAGCCGAACAAAAGGGTGATGCGCAGTATTCCCATGCCGGCATTGGCGGCGCCAGGAAGGCGGTCGGGCCAAGGCGAGTCCCAGTCCTTGTCGAAGCTCATGCAAATCGCTCCCCAGCGGTGGAATCGGCGTAACCGCCTTGCGTCAATTTTTCACGGCCAGATAAATCTTTCATTAACGCTGCCGATATCGCGTTGCGGAGCTGCCCGGTTTACGGAGGTCGGCCGTTACAGCAGATCGATGAGGAACTGGATCAGCGGGGCATCGGCCGGCGGCATTGGAAAATCGCGCATCTGGCGCGGCCGCACCCATTTCAGCACCTGGCCTTCCTTCGGCTGCGCAATGCCACGGAAGCGACGGCAGACGAACAGCGGCATCAGCAGGTGAAAATCATCGTAGGAATGGCTGGCAAAGGTGAGTGGCGCCAGGCAAGGGATGTCGGTCTCGATGCCGACCTCCTCGTACAATTCGCGGATCAGGCATTGTTCCGGCGTCTCGCCAGGCTCGACCTTGCCGCCCGGAAACTCCCACAGGCCGGCGAGCTGCTTGCCTTCGGGCCGCTGCGCCAAAAGCACGCGCCCGTCGGCATCGACCAGCGCGCAGGCCGCGACCAGGAGCAGGCGCTTGCCGGCCGTGTTTGAGCCGCTCATGCGCCTTGTGGCCGGCGATAGTGATAGCGATAGACTTCGTCGAATCCGAGCGAACGGTAAAGCGCCAGCGCCGGCGCGTTGTCCGCCTCGACCTGCAGCCAGGCTTCCCGAGCCCCGCGCAGCCGCGCCCATTTCAGCGCCGACCGGATGAGATGGCGGCCATGGCCCTGGTTGCGCACCGATCTGTCGGTGGCGATCTCGAACAGGCCTGCAAGGTCGCCGTCATGCACGCAGATCAACGTTGCCAGCGGCTCGCTGCCGGCCTCCAGCGCAAACAGCCCCGCCTCCGGCTGGATGGCGCCGATGATCTCCGACAGGCCGGGCCGCAGCGACACATGCGAACCGCTCACCTTGAGCGCCGCGCCGATGAAACGGCTGATGTCCTTCAGCGGAATCTGGTCCATGGCATCTTCGAGCGCGGCGTCCGCCAACGGCAGCCGCATGACCAGCGATTCAGCGAATGTGCTCCAGCCCTCGCTGTCGAGGTACTTTGAAAGATCAGGCCCTGACAGCGGCGAGATGCGAAAGGTCACCGGCCTGCCATAGGCGTCGAAGCGGCGGCTGGCGCGGCCGATGCGCTCGGCAATGTGCTGGATGTCGCCCGGATCGAGCGGATTGACCGAATTCAGCCGCTTGGCCGGGTGGCCGGCCGTCAGCCGCACCACCCAGGTACCATCATAATGGACGGCGGCCGCCGGCCAGGCACGAAAGCCGGCCGCCTCGTAGCGGCGCACGATCGCCAACACGCTTGCCGGATGTCTGGAAGCCAACGCCATCAGCTCCGATAGTCGCCATTGATGGCGACATATTCCTTGGTGAGGTCACAGGTCCACACCGTCGCCTTGCCCCGGCCGATGCCGATATCGGCGCGGATGCGGATCTCGTCGCGCTTCATATACGCCGAAGTCGCCGCTTCGGAATAGGCGGCGTCGCGCTCGCCCTGATACGCCAGGCGGTTGTCGCCGAACCAGATCGACAGAAGGTCGCGGTCGGCCGGTTCGCCGGCCTTGCCGACGGCCATGACGACGCGGCCCCAATTGGCGTCCTCGCCGGCGACTGCCGTCTTGACCAGCGGCGAATTGGCGATCGACAGCGCGATGCGCTTGGCCGAGCGGGCCGATTTGGCCCCGGTGACGGTGACCTCGACCTGCTTGCGGGCGCCCTCGCCGTCGCGTACCACCTGCAGCGCCAGCGATTTCAGCACCTTGCCGAGGGCACGGCGGAAGGCGCCGAGGCGCGCATCCTTGGGGTCGGAAATTGCCGGCGCGCCGCGCCTGGCGGCAGCACCCGTGGCGAACATCAGCAGCGTGTCGCTGGTCGAGGTGTCGCTGTCGACGGTAACCGCGTTGAAGGTCTTGGACGTGCCGCGCGACAAGAGATCCTGCAGCACGGGTGCTGCGATCGGCGCATCGGTGGCGATGAAGGAAAGCATCGTCGCCATGTCGGGCGCGATCATCCCGGCGCCCTTGGCGATACCGTTGATGGTGACGTCGGCATCGCCGAGCTTGACCGTCGCGGTCGCCAGTTTGGGATAGGTGTCGGTGGTCATGATCGCCTTGGCGGCTTCGGTCCACAATTCCGGCTTGCCGTCCTTGACCAGCCCGGCCAGCAGATGGCTGAACTTGCCGGTGTCGAGCGGTTCGCCGATGACGCCGGTCGAGGCCAGGAACACCTCGCCTGCTGTGCAGCCGGCTGCTTTCGCTGCCACCTCGCCCGTGAGTGCCGTCGAGGCCCGGCCCTTCTGGCCGGTAAAGGCATTGGCATTGCCGGAATTGACGACCAGCACACGTGCCTTGCCGGCCACGAGGTTCTGCCGGCAGAAATCGACGGGCGCCGACGGGCACTTTGATTTGGTGAAGACGCCGGCGACGGTGGTGCCGGCGTCGAACACCATGGCCAGCAAGTCGGTGCGGTTCTTGTATTTTATGCCGGCCTCGGCGGTGGCGATGCGCACGCCCTCGATCACCGGCATCTTGGGATATTTCTTCGGCGCGAGCGGCGAAACCTGTGTGGACATGGAAGACCCCGGGCGGGAAAAATCGCGAAAGGAACGCCGGTTTGCCCGATAGCGCGCGCCGGCGCAAGGCGTTTTCACAGCCGTTGTGGGTGCCGGAAGCCTGACACCTGCCCCGGCCGCAAGCAAGACTGTTGCAAATTTGTTGGCGTCGCTGCGGCCGATAGCGCTATGATCCTGCCCGATGGGCAGGCTTGTGGTCTTGGCACTGGCGTTTCTGGGCTTTCTGCTGCTGCGCGCGGATGCGCAGACGGCGCGGCGCGTAGCGCTTGTGGTAGGCAACGGCAGCTACGCCGAAGCCGGCACGCTGGCCAATCCCGTCAACGATGCGCTCGACATCGCCGACAAGCTGCGCGCCATCGGTTTCGATGGTGATCGAAGGCAACGATCTCGGCAAGCGCGAACTCGAACGCAAGATCGGCGAATTCTCCGATGCGCTGCAAGGTGCCGGTGCCGGGCTGTTCTACTATGCCGGCCACGGCCTGCAGGTCGACGGGCGCAACTTCATCGTGCCGGTCGACGCCCGGCTGGACATGCCGGTCAAGCTGCAGCTCGAGGCGGTGCCGATCGACGAGGTTCTCGACATCATGGAGCAGCAGACCAAGGTCAGCCTGGTCTTCCTCGATGCCTGCCGCAACAACCCGTTTGCCCGAAGTCTCAGCCGCAGCGCCACGACGCGCTCGGCGACGGCCCTCGCCGGCCTTGCCCAGTTCGAGTCGACACGCGGCTCGTTCATCGCCTTCTCGACGGCACCCGGCGCCGTCGCAATGGACGGGACGGGGCGCAACTCGCCCTTTGCCGCGGCACTTTTGCGGCATATGGCCGAGCCCGGACAGAGCATCAACGACATGATGATCGCGGTGCGCCGCGACGTCGTTTCCGCAACGCGCGAGGCGCAGCGTCCGTGGGACCAGGGATCGCTGCTCGAGCGTTTCGAATTCGTTCCGGGCGGAGACACTGCCCAGCAACCGAAACCGGCCGTCAGCCCGGCTCCCGCGTCGCAGGTGGCGGCGCTTGAGCGCTCCGTCGGCGACAAGGGTGCCATCGAAAAATTCCTGCGCGAAAACTATCTGGCGCCTGATGCCAGGAGAATGCGCGAAACGGTCAAGCGGCTTTACGGTTCGTCGGCCACCATCTACGGCACGCGTTACGACAGCGAGGCCATCGTCAAGGTCAAGACCGACTGGTTCGCGCAATGGGCGTCGTGGTCGTTCGGTCTTGAGCCCGGCAGCCTTGAGGTGACGCCGCATGGCAAGGACCGCGCCGACGTGGTTTTCGCCATGAGCTACGACTATGTGCCGAAAGGCAAATCGGCGCAGCGCCTGACCGGCAAGGCGCGCGTGACGCTGGAACTCGTGCTGGCCGGTGGCGCGTGGCGCGTTGCGTCGGAAACGTCGCAAGCGCTGGAATGAACATCACCGGACCGCTGGGTTGATGAACCCGCGAAACACCCGCTGCACGCCCGGAATCAGCCCCCAGATCATGATCGAGACCATCAGCGGCGCGATGACCAGCGTACGTTGCCAGATTTGCCATTCCTGCGTCAGCGGAAAAACCACGTACAGAATGGCAGTGATCAGCGGATAGACGCCGAGCAGCACCAGCAGGGCGAAGCGCAGGCGCGAAAAGCGGGTGGCGGCGGTCGAAGTCATTGTTGTTCTCTCTGTCGTTACGGAACGTTTCGTTCCATATAAAACGGATCGTTCCGTTTCGTCAAGAGGTCGTGTATTGTGGCTGCTGAAATCGCGGGTAAGGAAGCGGGTAAGGAAGAAGAGATGGGCGAAACCACCGATCCCGGGCGCAAGTCAGCCGGCGCACGGCGCAGCCCCGAAAGCGCCGATGCCATTCTCGATGCCGCCGAAGCGGTACTGGTCGAAGCCGGTTATTCCGGCTTCTCGATCGAGGCGGTGGCGCGGCGGGCGCGCGCTGGAAAACCGACGATCTATCGCTGGTGGCCAAGCAAGGCCGCCTTGCTGCTCGACGTCTACCAGCGGCAAAAGCGCGTCGACAATCCCGATACCGGGAACCTTGAGCAGGATCTCGTCGGCTTCCTGAAGAGCTTGTTCGCGCACTGGCGCGACACATCGTCGGGCAGCGTGTTCAGATCGCTGATTGCCGAGGCGCAGTCGGACGAAAAAGCCGCCGCCGCCCTCGCCGAATACGCAAGCGGGCGTCGCGTCCACACCGGCCAGATGGTCGAACGCGCCAAGGCAAGGGGAGAGGTGGCAGCCGATGTCGATGCCGCTGTCGTCGCCGACCTGATCGCCTCGTTTGCCTGGACGCACCTTCTGACAGACCGCCTGGACGAGGACGAAGCGATCTTACGCAGGGCAGTCGGCTATATCTTGAAAGGCATAGTCGCTGGCGACGCCGGCGACGCCACGGCGGTCCGGCGGCGGCGTCGACGCATCATCGCTCGCCCTACCAAATAGAAGCGACAGGGCGGCAGCGCGCCCTGTCGTAGCTCAATCTCGCCTACTTCGCGCTTTCCAGCGCGTCGACCGTCTTCTTCAGGTTCGCATCGGGGATGTCGACCTTGGCATTGGCGCGCAGCGATTTGACCAGCGCGAAATACTTGTCGCGGATAACCGCCTGACGGGCCTGGTCCTTGACCTGGTCGAACGCCGGCGGCTGCTTGGTGCGCTTGTCCTCGACCTTGATGACGTGCCAGCCGAACTGCGACTGCACCGGCTGCTCGGTGTATTTGCCGACCGCCAGCGCAAACACCGCCTTGTCGAATTCCGGCACCATCTGGCCAGGTCCGAACCAGCCGAGATCGCCGCCGCTGGTCTTGCCGCTCGGATCGCTGGTGTGCTCGTTGGCGAGTTTCTGGAAGTCGGCGCCGCCGTCGAGCTGCTTGATGATGGCGTCGGCCTCTTCCTTCGTCTTCACGAGGATGTGACGGGCGTGCACCTCGTTGGTGGGCGGCGTGTTGGCGATTTCCTGGTCGTAACGGGCGCGGACCTCGGCATCGGTGACCTTGTCGACGACGCCCTTCTCGACCATTTCGCCATGCAGCGCGCGCTGCTGCAGGAAGGCCATGCGGCGCTGGAAGTCGGGATCCTTGTCAAGGCCGGTGGTCACCGCCTGAGCCGCCATGACGCGGATTTCGATCGCCGCCGAAAGCGCCGCGGCGCGGCGCTGCTCGGGCGGAAGCTGCGCGAACTGCTGCGACAGCTCGCCCTCGGCAAGCCCAAGGTCTGCCTCGGTCAGCGTCTGGCCATTGATGGTGGCGACCACGGCGTTCGGATCGACCGGCTTGGCCGCCGGGGCGGGTGCTGCCGGCTGGGCAGGGGCGGCTTCCTGCGCCATCAGCGGCGACAGCGAGAGGGCCGACAGCCCGAATGCCAGACCAAGGCTGGCGAGCGACGCGCGGCGGAACAACAAGGACATTACGATTATCTCCAAAGCGGGGTAGCTAGAGCGGAATGGCTTCCAGACCAGCAGGATTGTGGCGGAATTTGGCGCGGTCGACAGGGCGAGCGCGGCGTTGACATCGAATGAGCCCCCTCTTATCTGTCCAACGACTTTGCGTCCAGAACCGTTTTCCGGGCGCTTTTTGCGCTTGTCCGCGTTCACGCGGATTTGATGGGGCCGGCCGGCGCCCGTCGCAATGACTTGGAATGCTATCGAAAGGGCCATTGGATGGTCAGTCTCGGCGGTCTCGCCCGTAAGGTTTTCGGCTCCTCCAACGATCGTCGGGTCAAATCGACCCGGCCGCGCGTCGAGGCGATCAATGCCATGGAAAACGAGATGCGGGCGCTCTCCGACGCCGAGCTTCAGGCCCGCACTGACAAATTCCGCCAGGACATCGCCAACGGCGCCAGCCTGGACGACCTCCTGGTGCCGGCCTTCGCCACTGTGCGCGAGGCCGCCCGCCGCGTGCTCGGCATGCGCCCGTTCGACGTGCAGCTGATCGGCGGCATGGTGCTGCACAATGGCGGCATTGCCGAGATGCGCACCGGCGAAGGCAAGACGCTGGTGGCGACGCTGCCGGTCTACCTCAACGCGCTCGCCGGCAATGGCGTCCATGTCGTCACCGTCAACGATTACCTGGCCACGCGCGACTCCGAATGGATGGGCCGCGTCTACAAATTCCTCGGCCTTAAGGTCGGCGTCATCGTCCATGGCCTGTCCGACGAGGAGCGCCGCGTCGCCTACGCCGCCGACGTCACCTACGCCACAAACAACGAGCTCGGCTTCGACTATCTGCGCGACAACATGAAATACGAGCGCGCCCAGATGGTGCAGCGTGGTCACAGCTACGCCATCGTCGACGAGGTCGATTCCATCCTGGTCGACGAAGCCCGCACGCCGCTGATCATTTCCGGTCCGCTCGAGGACCGTTCGGAAATGTACAACACCATCGACACCTTCATCATCCAGCTGCAGCCGCAGGACTACGAGATCGACGAGAAGCAGAAGACCTCGATCTTCACCGAGGAAGGCACCGAGAAGCTGGAGAACATGCTGCGCGATGCCGGCCTGCTCAAGGGCGAGTCGCTCTACGATGTCGAGAACGTCGCCATCGTCCACCACGTCAACAACGCGCTGAAGGCGCACCGGCTGTTCCAGCGAGACAAGGACTACATCGTCCGCAACGGCGAGATCGTCATCATCGACGAGTTCACCGGCCGCATGATGCCCGGCCGGCGCTATTCGGAGGGCCTGCACCAGGCGCTCGAAGCCAAGGAGCATGTGGCGATCCAGCCGGAGAACCAGACGCTCGCCTCGGTCACCTTCCAGAACTATTTCCGCCTCTACAAGAAGCTCGCCGGCATGACCGGCACGGCGCTGACCGAGGCCGAGGAATTCGCCAACATCTACAATCTCGACGTCACCGAGATCCCGACCAACCTGCCGGTCATCCGCATTGACGAGGACGACGAGGTCTACCGGACGGTCGAGGAGAAATACAAGGCGATCGTCAAGGAGATCAAGGAAGCCCGCGCCAAGGGCCAGCCGACGCTGGTCGGCACGACTTCCATCGAGAAGTCCGAGCAACTGGCCGAACGCCTGCGCAAGGAAGGTTTCAAGGATTTCGAGGTGCTGAACGCCCGCCACCACGAGCGCGAGGCGGCGATCGTCGCCCAGGCGGGCAAGCCCGGCGCCATCACCATCGCCACCAACATGGCCGGCCGCGGTACCGACATTCAGCTCGGCGGCAATGCCGACATGCGCATCGCCGAGGAGCTTGGCGACATGCCGGCCGGCCCCGAGCGGGAGGCCCGGGAAAAGGAAATCCGCGACGACATCGCCCGGCTGAAGGAAAAGGCGCTCGCCGCCGGCGGCCTCTACGTGCTGGCCACCGAGCGCCATGAATCGCGCCGCATCGACAATCAGTTGCGCGGCCGCTCGGGCCGCCAGGGCGACCCCGGCCGCTCGAAATTCTTCCTGTCGCTGCAGGACGATCTGATGCGCATCTTCGGTTCCGAGCGCATGGACGGCATGCTGCAGAAGCTCGGCCTCAAGGAAGACGAGGCGATCATCCATCCCTGGATCAACAAGGCGCTGGAAAAGGCGCAGAAGAAGGTCGAGGCGCGCAACTTCGATATCCGCAAGAACCTGTTGAAATATGACGACGTCTCCAACGACCAGCGCAAGGTGGTGTTCGAGCAGCGCATCGAGCTGATGGACGGCGAGGGCCTGTCCGAGACCATCACCGAGATGCGCGAAGGCGTCATCGAGGAGATCGTCGCCAAGAACATTCCCGAAAACGCCTATGCCGAGCAGTGGAACGTAGCCGGCCTCAAGGCCGAAATCGCCGAATTCCTCAATCTCGATCTGCCGGTCGAGGACTGGGTCAAGGAAGAAGGCATTGCCGAGGACGACATCCGCGAGCGCATCAGCCAGGCCGCCGAGGCCGCCGCCAAGGAGCGCGCCGAGCGTTTCGGCCCCGACGTGATGTCCTATGTCGAGCGCTCCGTGGTGCTGCAGACGCTCGACCATCTATGGCGCGAGCACATCGTCAATCTCGACCATCTGCGCTCGGTCGTCGGCTTCCGCGGCTATGCCCAGCGCGATCCGCTGCAGGAGTACAAGGGCGAAGCGTTCGAGCTGTTCCAGGCCATGCTGGGCAATCTGCGCCAGGCCGTCACCGCGCAATTGATGCGCGTCGAACTGGTCCGCCAGGCGGCCGACGCGCCGCCGCCCGAAGCCCCTGACATGTTCGGCAGCCACATCGACGGCAGCACCGGCGAAGACGATTTCGACGGCGGCGAGACGGCCGTGCTGGTCCGCCAGGAAAGCAACGCCATCGTCGCCCCCGAAGACCGCGACCCGAAGAACCCGGCGACCTGGGGCAAGGTCGGCCGCAACGAGGCCTGCCCGTGCGGGTCGGGCAAGAAGTACAAGCATTGTCATGGGGCGTTTGCGTAAGCACCCACCTCCCTTCTCCGTCATACGGGGAGAAGGTGCCCATAGGGCGGATAAGGGGCGGCAGAGGCGTTGGCGACTAGTCGATCTCCCCACTTGAGGGGGAGATGGCCGGCAGGCCACAGGGGGCGCTGTCCCGCCGATACCAAAATACGCATTTCGAATTTTCTGTATCTCGACCGTCGGTGGTGTTTCAGTTTGAAATCTAATAGCCGGGTGACGCACGCGCTGATGTCCGCGCTTCATGAAGATCGGAACCTGCTAAAGTGGGTAAAGACACTACTTCGATTCAATAACCCCGTTCGAGGTCGATCTTGTTGGACAGAGGCTCTCCTCTTGCGACTTGACCGCAGAGATCGGCGGCCTGATCGATTCCAGAATCCACCCAGAAGCTCGCGACATGAGGTGTGACGGTCACCTTGGGATGAGTCCACAACGGCGATGAAGCCTCCAGCGGTTCACGCTCAAACACGTCAAGACAAGCACCAGAAAGCTGACCTTCGTCGAGAGCGCGGATCAGGTCGGCTTCGTTGACATGCGCGCCCCTGCCGACATTCACAAGGTAGGCACCTCGCTTCATTTTTCCAAAGGCACTCGAGTTCAGTATCCCACGAGTGTCACCAGTCAGGGGAAGTGAACAGATAACGTAGTCGCGATTTGTGAGTGCGTCCGCAAGCTGGGCACGGCCAAAGTAGCTGTGTATACCAGGAAGCGTCTTTTGATGACGAGACCAGACTGCTGTGTCGTAGCCAAAGTCCGCAAACAGCTTTGCGGCCCAGCCACCGATCCGGCCCGCACCCAGCACAACAATTCTTGTCTCGGAGATCTTCCGCGGCGCGATCGGATTCCACAACTTGCGGGCTTGTAGACTCATGTAATCCGCAACATGCCGTTGCTGGCAGAGAACGCGAAGGACGATGTACTGCACCACTTCCGAAGCCTGCTCACGCGTTGCGAGCCTGATGAGCGGAACACTCTTGGGAAAGCTCTGAAGATCAATACCCTCGACACCGGCTCCCAAATAGACGACGGCGCTTAGCCCCGTCATGGCATCAAAAAAGCCAGGACTGGCGCCCTTGTCGATCAGCACAATATCTATGTCACTTTTGTTCCCGGCGTCTGGCCAAAGCCTGAATTCCAGCTGCGGCACACGGGTTTTCAGCTCAGCAGCCCATACTTGTGCATCAATGTAGTCAGGATACTCATTGACCATCAGAACGGTAATGGGCTCGCCTAACACTTCGCCCCTCCCAGATTCAGGTAATCAGGCATCCACCGGATTACCAGTCTGTTGAGACTGAGGTTTGCGAAACTGGCACCAGTAGCAAGACCAGACCCCGGCAAAAATGGCGTTGGTGATCCGCCAAAGCCGTGATGTCTGCCCGCTGCTGGCCGAGGATATCGATTTCGCTTTCTTCAAGGCATAGTTCTCCCCTGGTTTTGCTGGAACGCATGACAACCGGGCCGGTCACGCCGGTGATGGATGGGGCGATGGCCGGAGTTCCGCGATCAGCCGCAGGATGTCGGTGAAGAGTTGCCTCGGGATAGCGACCTCCGCATCTGGAAGGCGACATAACGCCCATGGCTGATAACCTCGGCACCGATCTTGATGAGCTTCTTTGTGAGCTGGTAAGTGGTGCCAGAACATCCTTCCTGCTGTCGGCACTGTGGACGTTGCCGGGACGCAGGGCACAGCGTTCGAGGTCACCTAGCTGGTTGAATTCCACGCATCCCTCTTCTGGGATAGAGATTCTTGCAAAAGCCTATTTCGGCAGATGCTGCGATCAGGTTTTCACTGGCGGCTATGTTTGGCGATCTCAGCCCGACGCTCTGGCCTCATAATCTCGGCCCGCTTCTTGCCGCCTTTCGCGCCCAGCGCTTTCGCGGCAGGTCTTTGCCGTCGTCAATCACGTCGTCGGCTTCCTCGCCAGTGGCAATGCGCATGACGCGAACGGCATTGCCGATAATGTCGGCGGGGCGCTTCTGGCCTTTAGGTCCGGTTGGGATTCCTAGTTCTCCGCATGGCTAAAGACGACAGCGCCGTTGTCCTTACGAACTTCAACGGACACGATTCCATCGTCACCCTTTCGGGTTTGGAACATGGAGGTTGCATGATCTTTCGCGGTCTTCTCCTCGTCGAAGATCACCTTGTCGACGATGCCATGCCTTCCATACCAGATGACAGTGTAGACCATTGTTGCTGCCATGCATTCCGCTAAGCATATAGGCGTTTTCGCATATGGGGCAAACTAGATAGGCGTTTCCGCGTATTTCAAACTGAGACACTACCGAGCAGGGTGAAGGGCTGCGCGAATGATGAATATGAAGCCGCGCACCCGCCCCTCATCCGCCTGCCGGCACCTTCTCCCCGTATAGAGACGGGGCGAAGGAGGCCCACCCAACCGTTTCTTAATGTGTTTTCGCTACACGCATAGCCAGAAAAGAGGCGGAAAACGGAGTGTGATCGGGGTGCGCTTTTCCGCGGCGACGACAGCCGGGCGGTTCTTGCCGCAGCGCCTTGCGCTGCGCATCAGGCCGCTGCTTGGCCTGATCGATGCCGTGCTGTTCACCGCCGGCGCGCGCGGCGAGGCCGGCCGCATGTCGCTGATCGCCTTTTCGGTCCGCATCGTCAGCGCCGTCATCGCCTTCGTCAGCCAGGTCCTGATGGCGCGCTGGATGGGCTCGTTCGAATACGGCATTTTCGTCCTCGTCTGGGTGACGATGGTCATCGTCGGCAATCTCGCCTGCCTCGGTTTCCACACCTCGATCATCCGCTTCATCCCCGAATATCGCGAGCGCGGCATGATGGCAGAATTGCGCGGCATCGTGCAGGCCAGCCGGCTGTTCGTGCTGATTGCCTCCACCGTGATCGCCGGCCTCGGCGCGCTCGGCGTCTGGCTGCTGTCGGCCTTCATCGAAAACTATTATGTCGTGCCGTTCATCCTCGGCATCATCTGCCTGCCGATGATCGCCATGTCCGACCTTCTGCAAGGGCTGGCGCGGGCCAATTCCTGGGCGCTGTTCGCGCTGTCGCCGACCTTTCTGGTGCGGCCGCTGCTGATCCTGGCGTTCATGGCGCTGATGCTGCTGGCGGGCTACGCGCCCGACGCCAAAACGGCGATCTTCGCCGCCATCGCCGCCACCTATGCCACCACGCTCGGCCAGCTCATCGGCGTCACCTCGCGGATGGACAAAAGGATCCCGGCCGGGCCGATGAAGCTGCATTTCGGCCAATGGTTCATCGTCTCGCTGCCGATCTTCCTGGTCGAGAGCTTCTTCTTCCTGCTCACCAATGCCGACGTGCTGATGGTCGGCGCCTATCTCGATCCCAACGACGTCGCTGTCTATTTCGCCACCGTCAAGACGCTGGCGCTGGTGCATTTCGTCTATTTCGCCGTCAAGGCCGGCGTTGCCCAGCGCTATGCCCAGTTCACCCATGGCGAGCCGCACAAGCTCGCCGCCTTCGCCCGCGAAACCGTGTCGTGGACGTTCTGGCCGTCGCTGGCGATGGCGCTGCTGGTGCTGGCGCTGGGCGAGCCGATGCTGACCCTGTTCGGCCCGGAATTTTCCGCCGGCTATCCGCTGCTGTTCCTGCTGGTGTTCGGCGTCGTCGCGCGGGCCGCCGTCGGCCCTTGCGAAAGCCTGCTCACCATGAGCGGCAACCAGAACATCTGCGCCGCCGTCTATGCCATGACGTTGGCCTTCAACATCGCGCTCAGCGTCGTGCTGATCCCGCTCTTCGGCCTGTGGGGCGCGGCGATGGCCACCGTCTTCGCCATGATCTTCGAGGCCGGCGCGCTGTCCTTCACGGTCTGGCGCAAGCTCGGCATCGCCATGGCCATTTTCGTGCCCGCCAAAGGAGCCGCCTGATGGCTGCCGTCCCCTTGCTCGAGGAAACCAGCGGCGGCCCGGCCGGCGCCATGGTGTCCGGCCTTGCCGGGCTTGCCCGCGAAGCCGACCCCGCCCATGTCGAGATCCTCGCCAACAACCGGCCCGAGCGCAAGCTTGCCATCTATCCGGCCTCCGCCGGCTTCGACCTGGTCGAGGAGCTCGACTATCTCTGCACCCGCACGATCGATCCCAACGTCTTCTTCAATCCGCGCTTCCTGGCGCCGGCCATGCCGAGGCTCGAGGACCGCGAGGTGCGGCTGGCGGTCATCCGCGACGGCGACCAGTATCGCAACCGGCTGCGCCTGCTGGTGCCGTTCTCGGTCGAGCGGCCGATGGTGCCGCTCGGGGTTCCCGTGATGCGCACCTGGTCGAGCCCGTTCGGCCCGATCGGCACGCCGCTGATCGACCGCGACGATCCGATCGGCGTGATCGAGGATTTCTTCTCGATGCTGTCGAGGCCGCATCTCAAACTGCCGAAGGTCTTCGTGCTGCCCGACATAAGGCTGGACGGCCCGGTTGCGAGCCTGCTCGCCAGCGTCGCCGAAACGCGCGGCCTGACGCTGGTCACCACCGGCAAGGCCGAGCGCCCGGTGCTCGAAAGCGAGCTCGACGGCGAGGAGTATCTGAAAGCTTCGCTGCGCGCACACCATTATCGCGAGTTCCGCCGCCTGAAGCGCCGCCTCGCCGACCTCGGCCGGCTGGAGCATGTCGTGGCGCGCGGGCCGGACGAGATCCGCCACGCCATCGAAAATTTCCTGACGCTGGAGGCTGCCGGCTGGAAAGGCCGCGAGCGCACCGCCATGGCGATCGACCGCTACCGCGCCGCCTTCGCCCGCGAAGCGGTGCACCGGCTGGCCGAGCAGGATCTCTGCCGCATCCATTCGCTGACGCTCGACGGCCGCACCATCGCCTGCCTGGTCGTCTTCGTCGAGGCCGGCGTCGCCTACACCTGGAAGACCGCCTATGACGAGACGCTCGCTGCCTATTCGCCGGGCACGCTGCTGATGATCGAGGTGACCAGGCAGCATCTCGACGACCCCAACATCATGATGACCGATTCCTGCGCGGTGCCCGACCATCCGGTGATGAGCCGGCTGTGGTCTGAACGCAAGCCGATGGGCACGCTGGTGATCGGGCTGACGCCGGACGCCGACCGCCCCGCCCGCCAGGCGGCGTCGCAGCTTCACCTTTACCGCGAAACCCGCAACATGGCGCGCCTGCTGCGCAACCGGATGAGGAGCCTGCTGCGGCGGCGCTAGTGCATCGGGTCCAAAGTGGGACCCGGCCGTCCGTCTCCGCACCATCGGCCCGCTTGGGCCTAGGTCGTCAGGGTTAATTCTCCCGATCGGCGGAAAGGATTAGCATCGACGCAGTCCCAACCGGGATGAGGCGATCAATTTCGGCCGCGCGTCCAGCATCACTGCCGCCTCGGTCCTGCACGGCCAGAACAAAAAAATCTGGGAGGAATGCATGACGAAAACAACTCACCTCAGGCGTCTCGGTATCCTCGCCTTGGCAGGTCTCGTTGGCGCGTGTCTGAACGCCGCCACTCCTCGGGCCGCCGAACCCGACAAGGCCGAGATCGATGCCCTGCGTAAATCGCTGTCCAGGTATGAAGACTACAAGGTTGCCATTCGCGAGCTTTATCTATCGACGGTTGGATGCGTCTTCTACAGCGGCGAAAAGGTAGAGGGAGCGATGGACTACCCGAAGGGCGCGATGGGCATCCATTTCGTCAACGTCACGACTGTCGGCCCGACTGCGGATCCGACGCGCCCCAATGTGCTGATCTATGAGCCGGTCGGTAACGAATTGCGCCTGGTCGGCGCGGAATGGCTCGTGCCCTTGACGCCCGACACCAAGGAGCCGCCGAAGCTTTTCGGACAGACATTCCAGGGGCCGATGGAGGGGCATTATCCGCTCATCCCGAAGGAGTTCCACCACTACGACCTTCACGCCTGGCTGTTCAAGGACAACCCGCTCGGAATGTTCAGCCCGACGAACCCGGACGTGAAATGCGACAATTATGCGTTCCCGATGCCGGAGCAGCCGACCAAGATGGTGCCGGGGCCGATGTGATAGCGACCTCCGTTACAGTCTGGGTTGTCGAAAGCGCTCGGGGCCTCAGTTATCCCAGGAGGCTCCTGGGATAACGACCAAACCGAGCTCTCTCGACGGATGGGAAATGGTGCCCCTAGCCGGGATCGAACCAGCACTCCTTGCGGAACTCGATTTTGAGTCGAGCGCGTCTACCAATTCCGCCATAGGGGCTCAGGCCGGGCGGCCTGGATGGGCGCGGACTATACGGTTGGAGGCCTGTTCGTCAACGGCCAATTCCCGAGATCCGGTCTCGCTCAAGCCTCAGCCTTTCGATTTCGTGAAGCAGCTGCCATTGTGCAGCGCGGAAAATCTTTCTAGACAGGCGGCGCATGTCATTGAAGCACCTTGTCCGACGAGGTTGATGCGGGGGCGCTTCCAAGTCTTGTTTGTACATGTCGTGATCCCAAGACCGCTACTGGTTTGGGCGTGCATTAGGAGTGCCGATGCTTCGCGGACTTTACGACTGGACCTTGTCGCTGGCGGCGAGCAAATCCGCCGAATGGTGGCTGGCCTTCATCGCCTTCGTCGAGAGCTCGGTGTTCCTGGTGCCGGCCGACGTCCTCTATCTGCCGATGGCGCTGTCGCGACCGGATCGCGCTTACCGTTATGCGCTGGTTGCCACCGTCGCCTCGGTGCTGGGAGGCATCGCCGGCTGGTTCATCGGCCATTATGCCTATGATGCGGTGGCGCGGCCGATCCTCGAATTTTATGGCAAATATGACGAGTTCGAGGCGATGCGGGTCTCGTCGGGTGTCGGCTTCATCATCCTGATGCTGGTCACCTCCGGCCTCGCCCATCTGCCGCCGATCAAGGTCGTGACGATCCTGTCCGGCGTCATCGGCGTTCCTTTGCTGCTTTTCATCGTGCTGGCAATTGTTGCCCGCGGAGCCCGCTTCCTGTTTCTCGCGTGGCTCTTGCGCCGCTATGGCGAGCCGATCCGCCACTTCATCGAAAAGCGCCTTGGCCAAATTGCGGGCGCCGCCGCCGCTGCCCTGATTTTGCTCTATATCGTCGTCAAATACGCCGTCTGAACGGCATCGAACCGAATGGACTGAGTCCGATGACAGCGACCGTGAATCCCGATACCGGACGCCAGCGGCTGCGCACCGCCCTGTTTCTCGCTGTCGCCATGGCCGCCACGGTCGGCTCGGCGCTGGCCTTCCAGTATCTCGGCGGCTACATCCCCTGCAAGCTCTGCCTCGAGCAGCGCACCCCTTACTACGTCGGCGTGCCCTTGATGCTGCTGGCGGTGCTTGCGTCGGCTCTTCAGGCGCCAGCCTGGATAAGCCGTGGCCTGCTGGCCATTGGCGGCCTGCTGATGCTCTACGGCGTCTATCTCGGCGTTTATCACTCCGGCGTCGAATGGGCGTGGTGGCCGGGCCCGACCGATTGCACCGCAGCCGCCGGGCCGGTGGACACCGGCGGCAAGGGCGTGCTCGACGCGCTCGACAAATTCGTCCCGCCCTCCTGCGACAAGGCGGCGCTCCGCATCCTCGGCCTGTCCTTGGCTGGCTGGAACGCCATCGCCAGCTTCGTCCTCGCCGCAGTCGCCTTCCGCGGAGCATTTGCCCGAGATTAGTCTAGCGCGGCGCGAGATCATCCAAGAATTCGGCAGGCTGAGTCGTATGAAGTGATTTTCGAGAACCGCAGCGGAGCGTACTAAAGTACGTGAGCACCGGAAGCGCAGAAAATCGCTTCAGACGGCCTGCCTCCCGAATTATCGGATGATCTCAAGGTTCGAGTTCGACATCCCAGTACAGATAATCCATCCAGCTTTCGTGCAGATGGTTGGGCGGGAACAGCCGGCCGTTATTATGCAAATCATGCACCGTCGGCTGGTAGGGCTTCTGCAGCGGCCACATCTTGGCGTGGGCCGGCATCATGCCGCCCTTCCTCAGATTGCAGGGCGAGCAGGCAGCGACGACATTCTCCCAGGTCGTGGCGCCGCCGCGATGGCGAGGAATGACATGGTCGAACGTCAGATCGTCCGGCGTGCCGCAATATTGGCACTGGAAACGGTCGCGCAGGAAGACGTTGAAACGGGTAAACGCCGGATGCCTCGACGGCTTCACATAAGCCTTCAGGCTGACGACGCTCGGCAGCTTCATCGAAAAGGTCGGTGACGAGACGGCGTGTTCGTATTCGGCGACGATGTTCACCCTCTCGAGGAACACCGCTTTGATGGCATCCTGCCAGGACCAGAGCGACAGGGGGTAATAGCTGAGCGGACGGTAATCCGCATTCAGCACCAGCGCTGGAAGCCCATCCGGAGATACGGCAACCGTCACGTCGTTGACCTCCTTCACCCTAGAACCGGTCGACGCGGATACTGTAAGCCCGACATGACAGGGATGTGAAGCGGATTGTCGATCATGCCGGGTCTCAAAAACGCATGATTTCAATGCTTTTTTGCGGATTCAGGCCGGAGGCGCGGCATCCCTGCCCTTCAATTCGCGATAATAAGCCCAGAAAAGCCGCGATGCGACACCGCGCCACGGGCTCCATGATTCGGCAAGCCGGATCAGCATTTTCTCCGGCGGACGCGGGTCGATGCCGAGCGCATGGCCGACCGCGCTCTGCAACGCAACGTCGCGCGCCGGAAAGATATCTGGGTGTCCGGCGGCAAACAAAAGGTAGACTTCAGCCGTCCACGGGCCGATGCCCGGCACCCTGGTCATGGCGGCGATAGCCTCGCTTGCATCGAGCCGGCAGAGGTGATCGAGGTCGAGCCCGTCGGCCACCGCCTGGGCGACGGCAATCAGGCCGCGCTGCTTGGGCCGCGACAGTCCAGCGTTGCGAAAGATCGCCTCATCGGCGGCAAGAATCGCCTGCGGCGTCAGCGGGTCGAGCAGTTTCGTCAGCCGGCCGAAGATGGCGTCAGCGCTCGCGCGGGACACTTGTTGTGAAACGACGATCGAAGCAAGGCTTCTGAACCCCGACTCCGACAACCTGAGCGGCACTTCGCCGGCCATGCCGCGCACCTTGTCCAGGCGCGGATCAAGCAGGCACAGCGCGTCCAGGCCTTCTACAATGTCGTCAAGGTTGGCGATGCGTTGCATGTCTGCTTGTTCCAAAATCAAAAGTGCCGCACGCTTCGTCACGCGTCCCTCTGGACGCGCGACGCTGCCGGCGCAAAGTAGCAATTGGCGAAAGCGCCGCACAACCCGATTGCCGCCGGACAATGACACTGCTGACATTCCGCTTCGCGCCGAGCCCGAACGGCGAACTGCATCTCGGCCATGCCTATTCGGGCCTGCTCAACCAGAAAATGGTAAAGGCCACGGGCGGACGCCTGCTGCTGCGCATCGAGGATATCGACACGACGCGCTGCACGCCGGAATTCGAGGCAGGCATTTTTCGCGACCTGAAATGGCTGGGGCTTGGCTGGGAGGAACCGGTGCGCCGCCAGTCCGAGCATTTTGCCGAATATCGGGCGATGCTCGAGCGGCTGATCAAGGAAGAGCTTGTCTATCCGGCCTTCATGAGCAGGAGTGAGATCCGCGCCTTTATCGCCGACAGCGAGAAGCGCGGCCGCGACTGGCCCCGCGACCCGGACGGCGTGCCGCTCTATCCCGCCGCCGACAAGGCGTTGACGGCGAGCGAACGCAAGCGGCGCATCGCCGAAAATGTGCCATTTGCCTGGCGGCTGGACGTCGATGCTGCAATAGCGCGCGCCGGCAAGGACCTGTCATGGGCCGAATACACGGACGAGACGCTCTCCGCGACGCGTCGTGTCGAAGCCCATCCGCAGGATTGGGGCGACGTGGTCGTGGCGCGCCGCGAAATCCCGACCAGCTATCATCTCGCCGTCACCATGGACGACGCGCTGCAGGGCGTCAGCCATGTCGTGCGCGGCCAGGACCTTTATTCCGCGACCAGCGTGCAGCGGCTGCTTCAGCAACTGCTTGGGCTGCCGCAGCCGGCCTATTTTCACCATCGCCTGATCCTCGGCCCAGACGGACGAAAGCTGTCGAAGAGTCTTGGTGATACCGGCCTTGCCGTCCAGCGTAAGGCGGGCGCATCGCCCGCCGATGTCAAGCGGCTGGTCGGTCTCTGGACTAGACCGGTGAGCTGACGGCCATCAACGGCGCTCCTTCAATTCAAATGACTCTATGGATCAACCGTTTGGTTTTGCTTGCCGGCCCGAACGGCATTAAGCAGTCGCCGCAGTCGATCCCTCACCCGAATTCATCGCGGCCTCCGGAAAATGCACAGCCTCAAGCGGTTCATCCCCGCCTCTTTCGTCGTCCTGTGGGCGACCGGCTTCATCGGCGCGCGCTATGCCATGCCGTGGGCGGAGCCCTTTACGTTCCTGGCCGCGCGCTTTGTCCTGGCCGCAATCCTGCTTGTCGCTTTGATGGCCGCACTTGGTTCGAGCCGCGCCACCCGCGATGAGGCGCTGCACGCGACCGGTGCCGGCATCCTGATGCATGGCATCTATCTCGGCGGCGTGTTCTGGGCCATCCACCGGGGCATGCCCGCCGGGCTTTCAGCCCTGATCGTCGGCCTGCAGCCGCTGATCACGGCGGTGCTCGCCGGCCGGCTTCTGGGCGAGGCCATCCTGCCGCGCCACTGGGCCGGTCTCGGCCTCGGGTTGATCGGCGTGGTGATCGTGCTTTGGCCGAAGCTCGGCGCGCTCGGCGGCGGCGTGACGGCCGAGACGCTGGTCGCCTCATTT
Organism: Mesorhizobium sp. M0306; assembly: GCF_040321655.1. NCBI lineage: Bacteria > Pseudomonadati > Pseudomonadota > Alphaproteobacteria > Hyphomicrobiales > Phyllobacteriaceae > Mesorhizobium > Mesorhizobium sp. M0306. The sequence continues at coordinate 624,102 of NZ_JAMYRY010000001.1, forward strand.
GTCTCCGTACTCGGCATGAGCGCCGGCACCATCTGGCAGAAGCGCTTTGCTTCCGGCGGCGATCTGGTGGCTGCCACGTTCTGGCAATATGTCGGCGGCGCATCGGTGATGGCTCTGGCCTCGCTCGCCTTCGAGACCCGAACGGTCATCGTCAATGGCGAACTGATCTTTGCTATGGCCTGGCTCGTGCTGGTGCTATCGATCGGCGCCATCTTCCTGTTGATGGTGATGATCCGCGACGGCGAGATGTCGAAGGTCGCCTCGCTGTTTTACCTCGTGCCGGCCGTCACCGCGGTCATCGCCTGGGCATTGTTCGGTGAGCAATTGAGTCCGCTCCAGATCGGCGGCATGGCGATCGCGACGCTCGGCGTCGGGCTGGCGACGGCTCAGCCGCCGACGCGGGCACGCGCCTCTAAATAGCGGCTGATCGCGGCGTTGAGCTCGCCACCGAGGATGAAGATCGCTGAGACGATATAGAGGAACACGACGGCGATCATGATCGAGGCGAGGCCGGCATAGGTCGTCACATAGGACGAGAAATGATCGAGATAGGCGGCGAAGATGGTCGACCCGATGAGCCAGCCGACCAGCGTGAAGATGATGCCAGGCACGATCGAAACGAAGCGGCGCTTGCCGGCCGGCAACCAGAAATGCACGGCGAACAGGCCGCCGATGATGACGACCGAGGCGATGACGTAACGCCACAGCGTGATCGTGCCCATATAGGGTTTTATCCATTCGAAATGCGACTCGGCCAGCCGTGCCAGCAATGGCGCGAAGACCAGCAGCACGCTGATGGCCAAAAACCCGGCCGTCGCGATCAGCACGAAGATGATGCTCTGCACTCGCCGGTAGATGATGCCGCGCGTTTCCGAGACACGATAGGCCCGGTTGAGCGAAATGCGCAGCGCCTCGATGCCGTTCGAGGCGAAGTATCCTGCAAGCACGATACCGTAGGTCAACAGGTCACTGCGCCGGACAGTAAGCACGTTGAGCACCTCGCGCGCGATCGGTTTGGCGATCTGCTCGGGCCATGTGTCGAACACAAGGTGCACGGCGGTGTCGGCGAAAGCCTGCGCGCCGAAAAAACTCGCCAGCGTCGTGGCGAAGATCAGGAAAGGAAAAAGCGCCATCAGCGCGGTGATCGCCAGATGGCTGGCCATTGCCCAGCCGTCGTCGGTGTTGAAATGGCCGAGCGCGTCGTAGAGGACGCGTTTGAGGGCTACGATCTTCCGCAACAAGAACCGCGTTCCCTTCGATTGTCCCGACGCCGCGAATATGGGAAGGGTTTGCGGTAAATGACAACCCTAGGTCAAACCACCATTCCTCCCGGAGAAGAGTTGCGCACCATCATTGTCACAGGTGCCTCTTCCGGTATAGGCGCCTATTGCGCCCGAGCGCTGAGGGCGGAAGGCTGGCGGGTGTTCGCAACGGCCCGAAGGCCCGAGGATATCGCCGCGCTCGAGGCCGACGGCATTGAGGCCTTTTATCTGGACTACACCGAGCCCGGATCGATCGAGGCGCTGGTGGCGTCGGTGCTGGAACGGACCGGCGGCCGGCTCGATGCGCTCTTCAACAACGGCGCCTACGGACAGCCCGGCGCCGTCGAGGACCTGCCGGTCGAGGCTTTACGGCAGCAGTTCGAGGCCAATGTCTTTGGCTGGCATGATCTAACTCGCCGCGTCGTACCGGTGATGCGCCGCCAGGGCCATGGCCGTCTCGTTCATTGCTCGTCGATCCTCGGCCTCGCGCCGCTGCCTTTCCGCGGCGCCTACTCGGCATCGAAGCACGCCGTCGAAGGATTGATGCTAAGCCTGCATCAGGAACTCCTCGGCAGCGGCATCCATGTTTCGCTGATCGAGCCGGGAGCGGTGAAATCGAAGATCGCCACCAACAGCCTCCCCTGGTTCCTGGCAAATATCGATCACGAGAATTCCGTTCATCGCCTCGCCTATGCGGCGCAACTTAAACGGCTGCGGGCCGGCGGCAGCACATCGCGGCTGAAGCCCGGGCCGGAGGTGGTTTATGCCGCCTTGCACCATGCGCTTCTGTCGCGGCGCCCGCGCCCGCATTATGTGGTAACAGTGCCGGCCAGGATCGGCGCGATCCTTAAACGCATCCTGCCGTCATCGATACTCTACCGCCTGCTCGCCAAACGCGCCTGAACGCAATCCAACTGGAACACACCATGGCAACCGTCTTCAACATCCTCGCCGTTCTCGTCATGGTCGCCGTGGTGATCGTGCTGATCCGCGGCCTCATCAACATGATGCGCGGCGGCTCCAGCATGACCTCCAACAAGCTGATGCAGACGCGCGTGCTGTTGCAGTTCGTGGCCTTGGTGCTGATCATGCTGGCGGTGTATTTCACCCGTAAGTGACGCAGCAGCCACCAGCCGGGAGGTAACCCGTGGTCAAGCTCAACAAGATCTACACCCGCACTGGCGACGATGGCACGACCGGCCTCGGCTCTGGTGAGCGGCGGCTGAAATCCGACCTTCGCATCGACGCCTACGGCACCGTCGACGAGGCCAATGCCTGCATCGGCATGGCCCGCATTCATACAGCGGCAATGAATCCGGCGATCGATGCGATGCTCGGCCGCATCCAGAACGACCTTTTCGATCTCGGCGCCGATCTGGCAGTCCCCGATAATGGCAAGCCGCTCGACTACGAGCCGTTGCGCATCATCGCCTCGCAGACCGACCGCATCGAACAGGATATCGATCTCCTCAACAAGGACCTTGAGCCGCTCAAATCCTTCGTGCTCAACGGCGGCACGCCGGCAGCGGCTGCCCTTCACCTCGCCCGTACGGTGGCCCGACGCGCCGAGCGCATCATGGTGGCGCTGTCGCAAGCTCCAGACGAGCACGTCAACCGCGAGGCGATAAGATACATCAACCGTGTCTCGGACTTTCTGTTCGTCGCCGCACGCGCGGTCAATGACAATGGAAATGCCGACGTGCTATGGGTTCCCGGCAAGAACCGCTGAATCCGCCGGAAGCGGGAGAGGCCCGATGTTCATCCCGCTTTACGACACCAACCGGCTGCGGCACATCAAGCTGCAATATGTAACGATCAGCCTGATCGCGCTAAACGTGCTGGTCTACTTTGTCACGACGCTTGGCGGGGAGGATTTCGCCAACGCCGCGGTGCTGGGCCTCGGCTTCATCCCGTCGGTTGTGCATGACAGCGTCGAGCTCGCTCCGCAATTTGTCGTCATTCCGGAAAGCCTGAGCTATCTGACCTATTCCTTCCTGCACGCGGATACCTTCCATCTCGGCGGCAACATGCTGTTCCTGTGGGTGTTCGGTGACAATGTCGAGGATGCACTCGGCCATGTCCGCTACCTCGTCTTCTACCTGCTTTGCGCCATCGCCGGCGCTTTCTTCCAGGGTCTGGTGGCCTGGGATTCGCCGGTGCCGCTGATCGGCGCGTCGGGCGCCATCGCCGGTGTCGTCGCTGCCTACCTGATCCTTTATCCGCGGGTGAAGGTATGGGTGCTGGTCTTCGCACGCATCCCGTTGCGCATCCCGGCCTTCATCCCGCTCATCCTGTGGATCCTGTTCCAGATCTTCATGTTCGCGCAGGGAGGCGAGGATCAGGTTTCCTGGGCCTGCCATATTGGCGGCATCATCGCTGGAGCCGTGCTGGTGCTTGTCTTGCGCAGCCGCGGCGTGCCGCTGCTCGCCGCTGCGGATGAAGAGACTGTGGTGGTCGCCGGCCAGGTGCCCGTAGCCGTGGAGCCGGCGCCAAGCGAACCACAACCTGCGCAGCAGGCGCCGCGCTGGGGCCGGGGGACCGTTTCCGGTCCGGACTGAACCGATTTGAGTGCTTCGCCGAGGATCCGAGTGCGCCCCGGATATTGACGCGCGAGGTCGCCGCAACTACGGAAGCGCCACCCTACTGGCGTGGCGAAGACCAGAATTCCGTCCGGAATGTCGGCTTTCGACAACTCTGAAGAGGTGCACGCTGCTATAGCGCGCCCGACGAGCGTGAAGAGACTATCGTGAAAGAGGTGACAGGCAAATGAAGATCCTTGTGCCCGTGAAGCGGGTTGTGGATGCGAACGTCAAGGTCCGGGTGAAGGCGGACGGTTCGGCGGTGGAACTCGCCAACGTCAAGATGGCGATGAACCCGTTCGACGAGATCGCGGTGGAAGAGGCGATCCGGCTGAAGGAGGCTGGCAAGGCCGAAGAGATCATCGTCGTGTCGATCGGGCCGCAGCAGGCACAGGAGACCTTGCGCACCGCGCTCGCCATGGGCGCCGACCGCGCCATCCTGGTCAAGACCGACGAGCAGACCGAGCCGCTGGGCGTCGCCAAGGTGCTGAAGGGCGTCGTAGAGGCAGAACAGCCCGGCCTGGTCATTCTCGGCAAGCAGGCGATCGACGATGATTCCAACCAGACCGGCCAGATGCTGGCCGCACTTCTCGGCTGGGCGCAGGGCACCTTCGCCTCCAAGATCGTGCTCGACGGTGACAAGGCCACGGTGACGCGCGAGGTCGATGGCGGCCTGCAGACGCTGGAACTGAAGATGCCGGCAATCGTCACGGCCGATTTGCGGCTGAACCAGCCACGCTACGCGTCGCTGCCCAACATTATGAAGGCCAAGAAGAAGCCGCTCGACGAGAAGAGCCCTGCCGACTACGGCGCCGACGTCAAGCCGCGGCTGAAAGTGATCAAGACCGAGGAGCCGGGCGGCCGCAAAGCGGGCGTCAAGGTCAAGAGCGTCGCCGAACTGGTGGACAAGCTGAAAAACGAAGCCGGCGTGCTGTGAGGCCAGGAAGGGATAAAAAATGACAATTCTGCTGATTGCCGAACACGACAACGCGGCGCTTTCCGACCAGACTGCCAAGGCGCTTTCGGCGGCGCTGCAGATCGGTTCGGACGTGCATGTGCTGGTTGCCGGCAAAGGTGCCAAGCCGGCAGCGGACGCCGCCGCCAAGCTCAAGGGCGTGAGCAAGGTGTTGCTCGCCGAAGCCGACGAACTGACCGAGCGTCTCGCCGAACCGCTGGCGGCACTCGTCGTTTCGCTAGCCGAGCCATACGAGACGATCATCGCGCCGGCGACCTCGTCGGGCAAGAACGTCGCGCCCCGCGTGGCGGCGCTGCTCGATGTCGCCCAGATATCGGAAATCATCGAAGTCGTGTCGCCCGACACCTTCAAGCGGCCGATCTATGCCGGCAACGCCATACAGACGGTGCAGTCGAGTGACGCCAAGAAGGTCATCACAGTGCGCACCGCTTCCTTCCAGGCAGCACCCGAGGGCGGTTCCGCGCCGGTCGAGACGGTCCAGGCGGCGGCCAATCCCGGCCTGTCGAGCTTTGTCGAGAACAAGCTCTCCGAGACCGACCGTCCAGAGCTGACCTCGGCCAGGATCATCATCTCGGGCGGCCGTGCGCTGGGCTCCTCGGAGAAGTTCCAGGAGGTCATTCTGCCGATCGCCGACAAGCTCGGTGCGGCGGTTGGCGCATCTCGCGCCGCCGTCGATGCCGGCTATGCGCCGAACGACTGGCAGGTCGGCCAGACCGGCAAGGTGGTAGCGCCCGACCTTTATATTGCCGTCGGCATCTCCGGTGCCATCCAGCACCTTGCCGGCATGAAGGATTCGAAGGTGATCGTTGCCATCAACAAGGACGAGGAAGCGCCGATCTTCCAGGTCGCCGACTACGGCCTTGTCGGTGACCTCTTCGTCATTCTGCCGGAACTGCAAAAGGCGCTTTGACGCCTTCTGCCAAAGCGTATTAAATTCTGAGGGGTGGGGTAGACGAAGTCGCCCCGCCCTTTTAGTTTGCACTGCACAAAAAACGGGCCGCAAAGGCCTCGATGGGATCGGGTAATGAGTAAGATCGAGACGATCGGCATCATCGGCGCGGGCCAGATGGGTGGCGGCATCGCCCACGTGTCGGCGTTGGCGGGCTATAAGGTGCTGGTTTACGATATTTCGCCCGACCGCATCGAAAAGGGCATCGCTACCGTCAGCGGCAACATGGCCCGTCAGGTCGGCTCCGGCAAACTCGAGGAAAAGCTGCGCAATGAGGCGATGGCGCGCATTTCGGCGGCACCGGCCATGGCCGACCTTGCGGGCGCCGACCTGGTGATCGAAGCTGCGACAGAGGACGAGACGGTCAAGCGCAAGATCTATGCCCAGCTCTGCCCGCAGCTCAACCCCGAGGCTATCCTGGCGACGAACACGTCATCGATCTCAATCACGCGGCTGGCTTCGCAGACCGACCGCCCTGAACGCTTCATCGGCATACATTTCATGAATCCGGTTCCGGTGATGAAGCTGGTCGAACTGGTGCGCGGCATCGCCACCGAGGACCAGACTTTCGAGGCGGCAAAAACCTATGTGAAGCAGCTCGATAAGACGATCACCGTCTCGGAGGATTTCCCGGCGTTCATCGTCAACCGCATCCTGCTGCCGATGATCAACGAAGCGATCTACACGCTCTATGAAGGTGTCGGCTCGGTCGATGCCATTGATACCGCCATGAAGCTCGGCGCCAACCATCCGATGGGGCCGCTGCAGCTTGCCGATTTCATCGGGCTGGATACCTGCCTGTCGATCATGCAGGTGCTGCATGACGGCCTGTCGGATTCAAAATACCGCCCTTGCCCGCTGCTGGTCAAATATGTCGAGGCCGGTTGGCTCGGCCGCAAGACCGGGCGCGGCTTCTACGACTATCGCGGCGAGCATCCCGTTCCGACACGCTGATCGCTACCGCTACCAGCGCACGAAAAGCCGTCCGCCGAGCGCCCCCAACACGCCAAGGATGGCGATCGCGATCGTGTACCAGGTGCCGACGAAAAGCGGCGAATCGTCGAAGCAATGCGCCGCATAGAAGGTCGCCGACAGCCCGCCGGCAAGCAGGCCCGCCGCCGCACCGGCAAGCACCGGCCGTGTCGGCGCGCCATGACGCAGCACCGCGAGAAAGACGGCAAGCGGGCCGATGCCGATCAACGGAATGAAGGTCAGGCAGATGACCATGTTCGTCCCGACCAGGCGTGTGCCCCAGTCGGACGCAGGCACGACGAGGAGTTCGAGAATCACGGCCACAATCACCAGCAGCGGCGCGGCGATCATCCAGCTTGCCGCCCGGCCGGTCGATGCACCGGGCGTCGACAGCGCACGCACCAGGACAAAGGCGCTGGCGGCAAGAGCGATCGTGAAGACGAATTTGGACAGGAACCGCATCGTGTGCATGGCGATCGCAATGTCGGGGCGCGGGCCGATCGTCAGCCAGAAAACCGCGGCCGCGATCACGATGGCCGCGCCGGCGGCAAGCCACCAGGCGGCGCCCAGCGGCAGCGCCTTGCTGCGGGCATCGGCGTCGAGCGCCTTGACGAGATCTTCGGTCCTCATGTTATTCCCGCCCCGCCCTGAACCGTTTGGCAATGGCGGCAAGCCCGCGGTGCAGTGACACCCGCACAGCCGTCTCGCTGATGCCGAATTTGGCCGCGGTCTCACCGATTGACCGGCCTTCGACCGATACGGCCGAGACGACGGAACGCTGTGCCGGCGACAGGCTGTCGAGCGCCCGGTTGACGTCGCGCTCGCTCACCGTCTCCGATTCCGGCTCGGCAAAGGTCTCGGCGATTTCGTCGATCTCGACCTCGATCCGCCGGCCGCGCCGCCGGAACGCATCGATCAGCTTGAAGCGGGCTATTGCATAGACCCAAGGCAGCACCGGCGCATCACGGCGCCAGGTGTGTCGTTTCACATGAATGGCCAGCAAGGTTTCCTGCACGACATCCTCGGGATCCACCCCGCCCTGCACAATCTTGCGCCGGGCAAAGCCACGAACGAGCGCGGCGATCCGGTGCAGAAAGTCGGCATAGGCCCTTTCGTCTCCGGCGATCGCGGCCCGCAGCAGCCGTGAAAGCTCGGCTTCGTCCTTGCCGCTCACAAGAGTTCACTCCCGATATTCGCGTCTCGGCGCTGATTTGTTACGGGGCCGGCGAAATAATGTCCAAGGCAAATTAGCTGAGCATCACGAAAGTTTGCTCCTTTTGAGCGATTGAGCGGGCCAGCAATGTTGACTGCGCTAGTCATGTATTGATAGGTGCAGCGTGCCAAGCCAAAGACAATCGAAATCGAGGACGATGCCATGAAATATGCTCTTTCCGCCCTTGCCGGTGCGACAGCACTTGCAATCAGCCTGATCGCCGGCCCGGCAATAGCAGAGGACGAGGGCATCGTCGTCTACAACGCCCAGCACGAAAACCTGACCAAGGCCTGGGCCGAGGGATTCACCAAGGAAACCGGCATCAAGGTTACCGTCCGCAATGGCGGCGACAGCGATTTCTCCAATCAGATCGTTGCGGAAGGCACCGCTTCGCCCGCCGATGTATTCCTGACAGAGAATTCGCCGGCCATGGCATTAGTCGAGGCGGCCGGCCTGTTCGCACCGGTCGACGCCGAGACGCTGGCCCAGGTTCCGCAGGAGTACCAGCCGGCGAGCGGCAAATGGGTCGGCGTCGCCGCGCGCAGCACCGTCTTTGCCTACAACAAGACCAAGCTGACCGCCGACCAGCTGCCCAAATCGCTGCTCGATCTCGCCGATCCGAGCTGGAAGGGCCGTTGGGCCGCTTCGCCCTCCGGCGCCGATTTCCAGGCGATCGTCAGCGCGCTTTTGCAGCTCAAGGGTGAGGCAGCGACGGCCGAATGGCTGAAGGCGATGAAGGAGAATTTTACCGCCTATAAGGGCAACAGCACGGTGATGAAGGCGGTCAATGCCGGCGAGGTCGAAGGCGGCGTGATCTATCACTACTACTACTACGGCGATCAGGCCAAGACCGGCGAGAACAGCACGAATGTCGAGTTGCACTATTTCAAGCACCAGGACCCCGGCGCTTTCGTCTCGGTTTCCGGGGGTGGCGTGCTGGCCTCGAGCAAGCACCCGAAGGAAGCGCAGGCTTTCCTGAAATGGGTCACCGGCAAGGGCGGCCAGGACGTGCTGAAAACAGGCGATTCGTTCGAATACGCAGTCGGCAAGGGCGCCGAGTCCAATCCGAAGCTGGTGCCGCTGGCCGATCTGCAGGCGCCGAAAGTCGACGCGACGGCGCTGAACTCGAAAAAGGTGACCGACCTGATGACGGCGGCCGGCTTGCTTTAGCCGGCGTTCGTCCTAAAAGGGCAACCGACTGCGCTCCTGTGGGAATTCGCTTTCCGCGGGAGCGCTCTGCTTTCAAGATGGCATCTGTCCATGACCGCAAGCTGCTCGCCGCATTGGCCGACGATCGTTTCCGCCTCCGGGCGGAAACGGCACAACGTCTGATCTGATGCAGTCGGCGATCGATCTCGAACCTTCAGGCTTGCCGGCCGACACCACAGCCGTGCGGGCACGTCGTTGGTCGGTCTCATGGATTGCGTTGGCTGCCGTCTTTGTCTCGCTGTTTGCGCTGCTGCCGCTTGCCTTCATCGTCTGGGTGGCGATACAGACCGGCTGGGGAGCCGTGGCGGCGCTAGTGTTCAGGCCGCGCGTCGGCGAGCTTCTAGTCAACACCAGCCTGCTGGTGGTGCTGGCGGTACCGATCTCGATCGTGCTGTCGGTGGCGCTGGCCTGGCTGACCGAGCGCAGCGATCTGCCGGGTGCCCGCTTATGGGCCTGGCTGTCGGTGGCGCCGCTCGCCATTCCCGCCTTCGTCCACAGTTACGCCTGGATCACCATGGTGCCCAGACTGCACGGCCTGTGGGCCGGCGTGCTTGTGTCCGTCATCGCCTATTTCCCCTTCCTCTATCTGCCGGTGGCGGCAGCCTTGCGCCGACTCGATCCGGCTCTCGAGGATGCAGCGGCAGCGCTCGGGCTTGGCCCCTGGCGCGTGTTCAGGCGTGTCGTGCTGCCGCAGCTCCGGCTCGCCATTTGCGGCGGCTCCCTGCTGGTCGGCCTGCATCTCCTGGCCGAATACGGGCTCTATGTCTTCATCCGCTTCGACACCTTCACCACCGCGATCGTCGACCAGTTTCAGTCGACCTTCAACGGTCCCGCCGCCAACATGCTGGCCGGCGTGCTGGTGACCTGCTGCTTCGTGCTGCTCGGGCTGGAGGTGCTGGTGCGCGGCGAGGAGCGCTATGCCCGCGTCGGCTCGGGTGCTGCGCGCCACCAGCAGCGCACGAGCCTTGGGCGCGCCACCATTCCTTGCCTGCTGCTGCCCGCTGTTACCACGCTGCTGGCGCTCGGGGTGCCGTTCGTCACTATCGGTCGCTGGCTCATGGCCGGCGGCGCCGATGTCTGGCGGCTCGACGAGATCGGCCTGGCGCTTGGTCAGACACTGTTCCTGGCGATTGCCGGCGCGCTGCTCGCCACCGTCGCGGCAATACCGATGGCGTGGATTTCGATCCGCGCGCCGGGGCGGCTGCAACGCGTCCTGGAGGGCTGCAACTATATCGTCGGCGCGTTGCCCGGCGTTGTCATCGCCCTGGCGCTGGTCACCATCGCCGTGCGTATCGCCATGCCGCTCTACCAGACCCTGTTCACCATCCTGGTCGCCTATGCGCTGATGTTCCTGCCGCGCGCCCTGATTAGCCTCAGGGCGTCAATTGCACAGGCGCCGGTCGAGCTCGAACGCGCCGCCTCCAGCCTCGGCCGGTCGCCGCTCAAGGCGCTGTGGTCGACGACCATCCGCCTGTCGGCGCCGGGTGCCGCGGCCGGCATGGCATTGGTCGCGCTGGGCATCATGAACGAGTTGACCGCAACCCAGATGCTGGCGCCCAACGGCACCCGCACGCTGGCCATGGCGTTCTGGTCCTATAGCGGCGAGATCGACTATGCGTCGGCGGCGCCTTATGCCCTGATCATGGTGGCGATGTCGCTGCCTTTGACCTGGCTGCTCTACGTCCAGTCGAAGCGGATGGCCGGGCGATGAGCTTTCTCGAGCTGAGCGGCATCCACAAGCACTACGGGCCCGTCGCAGCACTTGCCGGCGTCGACCTCAGCGTGGCCAGCGGCAGCCGTACGGCAATCGTCGGGCCGTCCGGCTGCGGCAAGACCACCTTGCTGCGGCTGATCGCCGGCTTCGAGGCGCCGGACCAGGGCCGCATCGTGCTCGATGGCGAGGTGCTGGCCGATGGCGAAACGGCCGTGCCGGCGCATCGCCGCGGCATCGGGCTGGTGGCGCAGGACGGCGCTCTATTCCCGCATCTGAGCATCGCCGCCAATATCGGCTTCGGCATGGGACGTCACGAGGAAAAGCGCAGTGAGCGCATCGCCGAGCTCGCCTATGTCGTCGGGCTGGACAAAGGGATCCTGAAGCGCCGCCCGCACGAACTCTCCGGTGGCCAGCAGCAGCGCGTCGCGCTCGCCCGCGCCATGGCCATGAAGCCGCGGCTGATGCTGCTCGACGAGCCGTTCTCGGCGCTCGACACCGGCCTGCGCGCCTCGATGCGCAAGGCCGTGGCCGAGCTCCTTGAAACCGCCGGCATCACCACCATCCTGGTCACCCACGACCAGGCCGAGGCGCTGTCATTCGCCAGCCAGGTCGCGGTGATGCGCGACGGCAACTTCTCGCAGGTCGGCACGCCGCGCGAGCTCTATTTCAAGCCTAAGGACAGGATGGTCGCCGAGTTCCTTGGCGACGCCATCGTCCTGCCAGCAAGAATCGCCGATGGCTTCGCCATCTCGCCGCTCGGCCGCATCGCCGTCGACAGCTCGGAGCGGCGCGACGTTGCCCGCATCATGCTGCGGCCGGAGCAGGTGTTGCTGAAACGCACATCGCGTGAAGGCATGTCCGGCACGCCGGACATGCTGTTCGGCGAGGTGACGGAATCGGAGTTCGCCGGCTCGATGTGCACCATCGCGGTGCGTCTGTTGAACAGCCCCGATCCGCCCGACGCAGCCGCCATCGGCAACACGCCGTTGATCCTGCGCAAGCCGGGCATGGACGCGCCGGCGATCGGCGAGATCGTCCGGCTGACCGTGTCGGGCAAGGCGCATGTGTTTGCCTGAACGATTTTGCGCACGCATAGCACCACTCGGCACATGAAAGACCAGTCTCAATCGACTCGTTTGCCGGCCTGATCGAACCAATGCAGCTTTTCGGACCTGGCCACGACGCGCAATTGGTCGCCTGGCTTGGCGCTGGCGCGGCCTGAGACGCGCACCACAATGCGGCTGCCGGCTGCCACGCAATGGAGAAAGCTTTCGGCACCGACCGGTTCGACCGCTTCCACTGTCGCCGGCAGCGCGAGCGCGCCGGCCGGCGCCTCTGCCGCGAAGGTGATATCGGCGTCCTCCGGACGAAAGCCGAGTGTCACCGCCTTGCCCAGTCGAGGCGCCAAGCCAATCACCGTACCGTCCGCCAATACCGAGCTTGGGGAGGCCCCTGTGAGCGCCAGCAGATTCATCGGCGGTGCGCCTATGAACGAAGCGACGAAGGTCGAGGCCGGTTTCTCGTACACATCAAGCGGCGCGCCGGTCTGCTCGACCAGTCCAGCGTTCATGACGACGAGAATGTCGGCCAGCGTCATCGCCTCAAGCTGGTCGTGCGTGACATAAACCGAGGTGACGCCAAGCGAGCGCTGCAGATTCTTGATCTCGATGCGCATCTGCCCGCGCAATTTCGCATCGAGGTTGGACAGTGGTTCGTCGAACAGGAAGACCTTCGGGTTGCGCACGATGGCGCGACCCATGGCGACACGCTGGCGTTGACCGCCGGAAAGCTCGCGCGGGCGCCGGTCAAGCAGCGCCGAAAGCTCCAGTACCTTGGCAGTCGAGCGTACCCTGCTGTCGATCTCGTCCTTCGGCGTGCCGCGGTTGCGCAGTCCATAGGCCATGTTGTCATAGACCTTCATGTGCGGGTAGAGCGCGTAGTTCTGGAATACCATGGCGATGTCGCGTTCGGTCGGGCCAATGGCGTTGACCACCTTGCCGTCGATGGCGACTGTACCGGCCGAAATCGTCTCGAGCCCGGCGATCATCCTCAGCAGCGTAGACTTGCCGCAGCCGGAGGGGCCGACCAGCACGCAAAGCTCCTTGTCGGGAATGGCGATGGAAACGCCCTTCACGGCCTCGACGCCGCTGGGATAGATTTTCCTAACATCCTTCAGATCGACGGTCGCCATCGGCTTCTCACTTTTCGGATTCGACCAGACCGCGCACGAACCAGCGTTGCATCAGCACGACAACCAGGATCGGCGGCACGATGGCCAGCATTGCCGTGACCATCACCAGGTGCCATTGGGTGTCGGCATCGGCGAAGGAAACCATCTTTCTCAGCGCGATGACGATGGTGTTCATGTCGTTGCTGTTGGTGACGAGCAGCGGCCAAAGATACTGCGTCCAGCCATAGATGAAGAGGATCACGAACAGCGCGGCGATGTTTGTCCGCGACAGCGGCACCAGAATATCGAAAAAGAAGCGCCATGGCCCGGCACCGTCGACAAGCGCCGCCTCGACCAATTCGCCCGGTATGGTCATGAAGAACTGGCGAAACAGCAGCGTTGCGGTGGCCGAGGCGATCAGCGGAACGATCAGGCCGGCATAGGTGTCGATCATGCCGAGATCGACCATCACCTTGTAGGTCGGCAGGATGCGCACCTCGACTGGAAGCATCAAGGTGATGAAGATCAGCCAGAAGAAGGTCATGCGCAGCGGAAAGCGGAAGAACACGATCGCGTAGGCCGACAGGATCGAGATGAAGATCTTTCCGACCGCGACGCCGAGCGCCATGATCGTGGTGTTGAGGAGCAGCCTGCCGACGCTGACCCCGCCGATACGACCAATGCCGCCGAACAACGCCTCGCTGTAATTGTTCAATAGCTGGCCGCCGGGCAAGAGCGGCAGGGGCGGCCTGAGGATCGTTTGCAGCGTGTGTGTCGAGGCCACGAAGGTGTAGTAGATCGGAAAAGCCACGATCAATATGCCAAGGATGAGCACGGCATGGGCGATGAAGGTGCGGAGCGGGGACTGGCCGATCATCGCTGCCCTCAGCCGTAATGGACTTTGCGTTCCACATAGCGGAACTGGATCGCTGTGAGCGCGATGACGATGGCCATCAGGATGACCGACTGCGCCGCCGAGTCGCCCAGGATCAGATTGACGAAGCCGTCATTGTAGACCTTGTAGACCAGCGTCTCGGTCGTCTTGCCCGGCCCGCCGCCGGTGACGGCATGAACGATGCCGAACGTGTCGAACAGGGCATAGACGGTGTTGACGACCAGCAGGAAAAAGGTTGTCGGCGCAAGCAGCGGGAAGACGATGGTCCAGAAGCGCTTGGTTTCGCCGGCGCCGTCCATGGCCGCCGCTTCGATCAGCGTTTTCGGCACCGCCTGCAGGCCGGCGACGAAGAACAGGAAGTTGTAGCTGATCTGCTTCCAGGCAGCAGCCGACACCAGCAGGATCATGGCGTGGTTGCCGTTGAGCAGTGGGTCCCATGCGATGCCGAGGCTTCTCAGCAAATAGGCCAACGAGCCGATCGAGGGATTGAACAGGAAAAGCCAAAGCATGCCGGCAATCGCCGGCGCCACGGCGTAAGGCCATATCAACAGTGTGCGGTAGAGACCTTTGCCACGCACGGCCTTCTCGGCCATGACCGCGAGCAGCAGGGCCACAACCATGGCAACGATCGCGGTCGCAAGCGAGAACACCACCGTGACCTTGATCGAGTTGAGATAGGCCGGATCGGCTAGCACCTTCCGGAAATTGGCAAACCAGACGAACCTGCTCTTCAGCCCGAACGGGTCTTGCCTGAGCATCGACTGGTAAAGCGCCTGACCGGCCGGCCAGTAGAAGAAAACCAGGGTGATGGCGAGTTGTGGCGCCACCAGCAGGTAGGGCAGGATCTTGTTGGGAAAGACGATGCGTGGAGACAGGCTGATTTCCCTCGCTATCCAGGCATCGCCCACGCGCGCGCGCGTGGGCGATATTCCAACCGACTAACCGAGATGATCTCGTTAGTTGTCCAGGGCTTCCTTGATCGCGGCGTTGCCGCGCACCACCGCATTGTCGAGTGCTTGCTGGGCGGTTTGCTGGCCGGCCAGCATCTTCTCCAGCTCCTCGTTCTGGATATCGCGCACCTGCGGCAGATTCGGCAGGCGCACGCCCTTCGAGTTGTCGGTCGGCGACTTTCCGGTCATCTGCAGGATGGGTGTCTCGCGGCCGGGGTTCTTGTCATAGAAGCCTGATTTCTTGGTCGCCTCGTATGCGGCGAGCGTCACAGGCAGGTATCCCGACTTCTGGTGCAGATATTCCTGCACATCGGTCTTGGACAGATAGGCAAAGAAGGCGGCAACGCCCTTGTATTCCTCGTCCGACTTGTTGCCGAACACCCACAGGCTGGCACCGCCCGGCGTCGTGTTCTGCGGGGCACCCTTGGCGTCGCTGTCGTAGGGAAGCTGGCCGATGCCATAGTTCATGCCGGACTTGACGATATCGCCGAGGCCGCCCGACGATTCGGTGAAGATGCCGCATTCGCCGGCGAGGAATATCTGCTTGGCTTCGGAGGTGCGCCCGCCATATTTGAACGTGCCGTCCTTGGCCAGGTCAGCGAGCGCCTTGAAGTGGTTGACGAAAATCGGCGCATTGATCTTGAGTTCGACATCACCGCCAGCCAGGCCATTCTGCTGAGTGGCCCAAGGCACGTCGTTCCACGCCGCGAAATTCTCCAGATGGATCCAGGTCAGCCAGGTCGAGGTATAGCCGCAAGATGCGGCGCCGCTCGTCTTGATCTTCTTGGCAGCTTCCCACACCTCGTTCCAAGTCTTGGGCGGATTGTTCGCGTCGAGGCCTGCCTTCTGGAAGATGTCCTTGTTGTAGTAGAGGATCGGTGAGGAAGAGTTGTAGGGGAACGACAGCATGGTGCCGTCCGGCTTCGAATAATAGCCGACGATGCCGGGCAGATACTGGCTCTTGTCGAAGGTCATCCCGGCGCCGGTCATCACATCGGCCACCGGCTTGATCGCACCCTCGGCCGCCATCATCACGCCGGTGCCGACATCGAACACCTGGAGGATATCGGGCGCCTGGCCGGCGCGGAAAGCGGCGATGCCGGCATTCAGCGTCTCCGGATAGGTGCCCTTGAACACCGGAACGAGCTCATAGTCGCTCTGGCTGGCGTTGAAATCCTTGGAGATCTTGGCGACGACCTCGGCATTGGCGCCGGTCATGGCGTGCCACCAGCTGATCTGCGTGACGGCGAAGGCGGAGGTGGTGGAAAGCAGGGTCAAGGTGGCGGCGATACCGGCCGCGAAGCCGAAGAACTTCATGTTTCATCTCCCGTTTATCATTGGCGAAAGGGGCACTTCCGCAAAGCCAATATGTGGCGCTGATGACAATCGGACAACGGTTTTGTTGCGGATCAATGAACATCATTTCTTCCTAAAGTGCACTCGCTACCGAAAGCGGGGCACCAGAAACCACATCACCGCTTTTTCGGCGCAGCGGCGCCGTTTTTCCCCCGAAAAGGTCGGCCTCACCGCCCACGGGTTAACCATTCGTTAAAATCTCCAACTGCTAATCAGTCACACCTCCCCTGTTAGTTTTGGCAGACCGAGTGAACCAGGATGCTGACGGTCTATAATTGTATCGTAAATCAGCACGACCTGAGACTGGTTGCGCTCGCCGCACTCGTCTGTGGAATTTCTTGCTTCTCAGCGGTTAATCTCCTTAAACATGTCGGCCGATCGACCGAACGAAACCGGCTTGCCTGGCTGATGATCGCCGCGGCCTCGACCGGGTTCGGCATATGGGCGACGCATTTCATCGCCATGACCGCGTTTACGCCGGGAATACCGAACGCATACAATCCGGGATTATCCGCCTTTTCGCTTGCCGCCGCCGTCATCCTGACCGCGCTTGGGATGTGGGTCGCCACTTTGCGCCGCGGCGTCGACCATTTCCTCGTCGGCGGCGCCATTCTCGGTGGCGCCATCGCGACGATGCACTACATCGGCATGGCGGCTTTCGAGGTCGAAGGCCGGGTCGTATGGAACCTACTCCTTGTCGCGATATCGCTTCTGGCCGGCGTGACCCTTGCGGCACTGGCGCTCCTTGTCGTCTTGCGCCGCCCGTCAGCGCTCGCCACTCTCGGCGGCGCCGCGCTTTTGACGCTGGCGATTTGCAGCTTGCATTTCATCGCGATGGCCGCTGTGTCGATCATTCCGGATTCCTCGATTGAAATATCCGAACATTCCATCGAGCCCATTTCCCAGGCCTTTGCCGCGGCGGTCGCCAGCCTGGTAATCCTTGTGCTATCGGGTGCCGCGCTGTGGATCGACCTGCGCTTTCGCCGCCAGAAGCTCGAGGCCGATCGCATGCACGATCTCGCCAATGCCGCGGTGGAAGGTCTGATCGTTTGCGATGGCACCCGCATCGTCAGCGCCAATGACAGTATGGCGAAGCTGACCGGAACAGCGACAGCCACCCTCAACACGATGCAACTCGGTGAGCTTTTCGACGGACAGAGCGCAGCCGATATGTCCGGCTTCGGCGAACAGGCGCAGGAAGCGAAATTAAGGGGCAGCGACGGCGCGAGAATTCCTGTCGAGCTGATCACCAGGAAGATCACCTACTGCGGCAGGCCTCATACGGTGCTTGCCGTTCGCGACATCCGTGAGCGCAAGAAGGCGGAAGAAGAGATCCTCCGCCTCGCGTATTTCGATCCACTTACCGGGCTTGCCAACCGGCGGAGCTTCTCTTCCCGGCTGGAAGCAGAATTCGCCTCGATGGATCGTGGCGGCAAGGATGGATATCTGGCGCTCCTGCTGCTCGACCTCGACCGGTTCAAGCAGGTCAACGACCTCTACGGCCACGGTGCCGGCGACGCCATGCTGCAGAAGCTGGCGCACTGCATTGCCGGCATCCCGCGCCAAGGCCAGTTGCTCGCGCGTCTCGGCGGCGACGAATTTGCCATCATAGCTCCGAACCTCCCCGACCCCCTGGCCGCAGGTCGGATAGCCGAGGACTTGCTGGCGGTGATCCGGGAGGAAAACAGGGTTTCGGTCGGCTCCGGCCTCGTCTCGGCCAGCATCGGCATCGCCTTCTTTCCCCTGGATGCCGAAGACCAGGCCGGCCTGATCAGCCATGCCGACACGGCACTCCATCGCGCCAAAACCGAAGGCAGGGACACCTACCGGTTTTTCGAGATAGCCATGGGCACCGCGGCCCGCGACAAGCGCGTGATGGAGCATGAATTGCGCCAGGCGATCGCCCGCAAGGAGTTCCACCTCGTCTATCAGCCGCAGAAGGAGATCCGCGGCGGCAGGATGATCGGCTTCGAAGCCCTGGTCCGTTGGCAGCACCCTGAGAGGGGTGACATTTCTCCGGCCGTTTTCATCCCCGTGGCCGAGGACAGTGGCGCAATCGCGCAGATCGGCGACTGGGTGCTGACGACGGCTTGTAACGATGCTGTTCGCTGGACAAACCCGCTGATGGTCGCCGTCAACGTCTCCGCCGTGCAGCTTCACAATCCGAACTTCAGCCGCAAGGTGCACGACGCACTGTCGAGATCCGGCCTGGCACCCGGCAGGCTCGAACTGGAGATCACCGAAACGGCCCTGGTGAAGGACATGCCGCGCGCGCTGGCAACCTTGAGGCAGGTCAAGGCGCTTGGCGTGCATGTGGCGATGGACGATTTTGGCACTGGCTATTCTTCGCTGTCCAACCTCAGCGCCTTTCCCTTCGACAAGATCAAGATCGACGGGTCGTTCATCAAATCGGTCGACAGGAACGCCCAGTTCGCGGCGATCGTTCGCGCCGTGCTGGGGCTTGGACGCGGTCTCGGCCTACCGGTCCTTGCGGAGGGCATCGAGACGCCGGGTGAATTGCAGTTCCTGGACGCCGAGGCTTGCGAGATCGGGCAAGGCTATTACCTCGGCAAACCGGCTCCGATCGAGCCATTCGGCGAACTGACGGGCGTGGCCGCTCCGGCAATCCGCACCGCCAGCCGACGCGGCGCAAGCATTGCCGTGCTCAAGCCGCGCCTGCGCACGGTCTGATCCTATCCTGGCTGGAGCGCCGCCTCGACCAGACGCTTGGCATCCGGCCCCGACCATTCGGCTGGGCCGTTCATATGGGCGATCAGGCAGCCTTGCCCGTCGATCAGCATGGTGACGGGCAGACCGAGCGCCAGGCCGCGCGTCTTGACGTCGTTGAACAGCGCCATGGTGGCATCGCGATAGTAGCCGAGCGACTTGACGCCGGTGTCCTCCAGGAACTTCTTCGGCTTGGCATCGTCACCGGCATCGACGTTGACGGCAACAACCTGAAACGCATCGCTGCCCATCTCCTTCTGCAGCGCATCGAGCGCCGGCATTTCGGCGCGGCAAGGTGCGCACCATGTCGCCCACAGATTGAGCAGCACCGTCTTGCCGGCATGATCGGCGATCGTCGTCGGCTTGCCGTAGGGGCCGTTGAAGGCAAGGCTTTTCAGCGATTGCGGCGGATCCGCCGGCAAAAGCGCGGCAACCTGGCCGGTAGCAGCGGCGGCGATCTTCTTGGCACGGTCGGTCTTGGCGGCGCAGGCTACGTCGTCCTTGCCGCCGCCGGCGGCCACTTGCGCGGGCGCCTTGTTGCCAGAACTGCTTTCCCTGACATATACCGCGACCGCGCCGGCCAGCACGCCCGCAACCAAAGCGGCGAGGATGAGACGCAAAGCCGGGAAAAATCTATTGCCGTCTGCCATTTTTGAAAAACTGCTCCGGAGCACGGGTTATAGCGATGAACGACAAGAAGGCCAGCAACCAGATGTGGGGCGGACGTTTTGCCTCGGGTCCGGCGGCAATCATGGAAGCGATCAACGCGTCGATCTCGTTCGACCGCAAACTCTATGCGCAAGATATTCGCGGCTCGATCGCCCATAGCCAGATGCTGGCGCAAACGGGCATTGTTTCGGCGGCCGATCAAGAGAAAATCGCTCACGGGCTGAACACGATCCTGGCAGAGATCGAGGCCGGCACATTCGAGTTCTCGACCAGGCTGGAAGACATCCACATGAATGTCGAGGCCCGCCTCGCCGATTTGATCGGCCCCGCCGCCGGCCGCCTGCACACCGCCCGCTCGCGCAACGACCAGGTGGCGGTCGACCTCAGGCTGTGGGTCAAGGACGAGTGCTTTCGCGTCGCCGAGGCGCTGAAGGGCCTGATTACGGCGTTCCTGGACCGGGCCGAGGAGCATGCGGCAACGGTCATGCCTGGCTTCACCCACATGCAGGCGGCGCAGCCGGTGACCTTCGGCCATCACTGCATGGCCTATGTCGAGATGTTTGCGCGCGACTTGTCTCGCGTCCGCGACGCGATCGAGCGGATGGATGAAAGCCCGCTCGGCGCTGCCGCCCTTGCCGGCACCAGCTTTCCCATCGACAGGCACCAGACGGCGAAGGCGCTTGGCTTCCGCGAGCCGATGCGCAATTCGCTCGACAGTGTTTCGGACCGCGATTTCGCGCTCGAGTTCCTGGGCGTAGCAGCGATCTGCGCGACGCATCTGTCGCGGCTGGCCGAAGAGATCATCATCTGGTCGACGCCGCAATTCGGCTTCGTCAGGCTGTCGGATAGTTTCTCGACGGGTTCGTCGATCATGCCGCAGAAGAAGAACCCCGACGCTGCCGAACTGGTGCGCGGCAAGACCGGCCGCGTCACCGGCCATCTGGTCGGGTTGCTGACGGTAATGAAGGGCATGCCGCTGACCTATGGCAAGGACATGCAGGAAGATAAGGAATCCGTCTTCGACGCGGCAGAGACGCTCGACTTGATGCTGGCGGCAATGACCGGCATGGTGCGCGACATGACGGTGAACACTGCCGCGATGAAGAAGGCGGCCGGCGCCGGCTATTCGACTGCGACCGACCTCGCCGACTGGCTGGTGCGCACGCTCGGCCTGCCGTTCCGCGAGGCGCACCATATCACTGGTCGGGCGGTGGCGCTGGCCGAGGACAGGAAGATCGGGCTCGACAGGCTTTCGCTGGAGGATCTGCAGTCCATTCACCCCGGTATCAGCGCCGACGTGTTTTCGGTTCTCGCCGTGCAGAATTCTGTAAAGAGCCGCACGAGCTTCGGCGGCACCGCGCCGGCCGAGGTGCGCAAGCAGATCCGCTACTGGAAAAAGGGGCTCGCCAAGGCGTAAGACGCGGGGTGCAATGGCCGCAAAACTCGGCTAGAAGCGGCTGCGGGCAACAGTTTCGGACGGATGGCACGATGACCGGAAGCAGGATTTTGGTGACGCTGACGCTGCTGGCGGCAATGGCGACCGTTGCGGCTTGCGGCAGGAAGGCTGCGCTCGATACGCCGTACGCGGCAGCCGTGCAGGCCCGCAAGGACGCTGAGAAGGCCAAGCAACCTCTGCCGCCGGAGCCGGAAAAACCTGTCGAGGACAAGAAATTCATCCTCGACCCGCTGCTCTGATTTTCGGACCAATCTCGTGAACCATTTCGACTACCGCGACGGCGCGCTGCATGCCGAGGACGTGGCGATATCAGACATCGCCGCCAGCGTCGGCACGCCGTTCTACTGTTATTCGACGGCGACGCTGACCAGGCATTTTCGCGTCTTCACAGAGGCCTTTGCCGGGCTCGACGCTCTCGTCTGCTATGCCATGAAAGCGAATTCCAACCAAGCCGTGCTGAAGGTGCTGGCAAGGCTCGGCGCCGGCGCCGACGTGGTCTCGGAGGGCGAATTGCGCCGCGCTTTGGCGGCCGGCATCCCGGCAAGCAAGATCCTGTTTTCGGGCGTCGGCAAGACCGCGCGCGAAATGGATTTTGCGCTCTCGGCCGGCATTCTCTGTTTCAACGTCGAATCCGAACCGGAGCTGGAGCTGCTGTCGGCCCGCGCCACCGCGCTGGGCAAGATCGCGCCGATCTCGCTGCGCATCAATCCGGATGTCGACGCCAGGACGCACAAGAAGATTTCGACTGGGAAGGCCGAGAACAAGTTCGGCATTCCCTGGCAGCAGGCACGAAAGGTTTATGCCCGCGCGGCTGAGCTGCCGGGCATCAAGGTCACCGGCATAGACACCCATATCGGCAGCCAGATCACCGAATTGCAGCCCTTTGACGACGCCTTCGCGCTGCTGGTGGAGCTGGTCGGCGCCTTGCGCTCCGACGGTCATGCCATCGAGCATATCGATGTCGGCGGCGGCCTTGGCATTCCCTACCGCGTCGACAACAACCCGCCGCCTTTGCCCGATGCCTATGCCCGGATCGTCAGAAAGCATGTCGCCGAGCTCGGGCTGAAAGTGATGTTCGAGCCAGGCCGGCTGATCGTCGGCAATGCCGGCATCCTGGTCGCGGAGGTGATCTTCGTGAAGAAGGGCGACGCCAAGAACTTCCTCGTCGTCGACGCGGCGATGAACGATCTGATCCGGCCGACGCTTTACGACGCTTTCCACGACATCAGGCCGGTGGCGCAGCAGCCGGCCGCATCACCACGCATGAAGGTCGACGTCGTCGGCCCGGTTTGCGAGACTGGCGACTATCTCGGGCTAGACCGTGACCTGCCCCGGCTGAAATCCGGCGACCTGATCGCTGTCGCCACCGCCGGTGCCTATGGCGCCGTCCAGGCCGGCACCTACAACACCAGGCCGCTGGTCCCGGAAGTGCTGGTCGATGGCGACCGCTTCCACGTTGTACGCCCGCGCCAGACCTATGACGAATTGATCGGGCTGGATTCGGTGCCGGACTGGTTGAAGTAGAACTCTGCAGCTACAGCCGGTGCTGAATGAGCGCCCTGGTTTCGGCGATCCTGTCTTCGTTCCGGCGATAGAATATCCACTGCTTGATGCGCTTGCTACGCAAAAGCCCTGCCTGGGTGAGCACGCGCATATGCTCGCTGAGCGTCGCCTGGGTGATCCCCAGCTTTTCCGCGATCAGCAGCGCGCAGACCCCGTCCTCGATCAGATCGCCGTCCGCCTGCGGCGGAAAATGCGCGCGCGGGTCCTTGAGCCAATCGAGGATCTGCAGCCTGCGCTCGTTGGCGATCGCTTTGAAGACATCGACCTCTTGCATTTAGGTACTTTGCCAAGTTACTAAGTAATGTCAACTCTGAACGTCAACTTTGGGGAGTGAAGCATGCTGCACGGCCACACGATCACCCGCGAGCGCATCGCTGCAATGGAGCCGCGCATCCGGCCCTTCGTGCGCCACACGCCGGTGCTGCGCGTCGACATGGCCGATTTCGGCCGCCCGCCTCTGCCTGTCGACCTGAAGCTTGAGTGCTTGCAGCATTCCGGCTCGTTCAAGGCGCGTGGTGCGTTCACCAATCTCCTCGAACGGCCGGTTCCTGCGGCCGGCGTCGTCGCCGCATCGGGCGGCAACCACGGTGCCGCTGTCGCCTATGCCGCCATGCGGCTCGGCCACAAGGCGACCATCTTTGTTCCCGAAGTGAGCCCGCCTGCCAAGCTGGACCGCATCCGCGGTTACGGCGCCGAGCTGATCGTCGGCGGCGCCCGTTATGCGGAGGCACTGGCCGCCAGCGAGAGCTTCGCCGAAAAATCCGGCGCGCTGCAGATCCACGCCTTCAACCAGGAGGAGACGCTGGTCGGGCAAGGCACGCTCGGCCTCGAAATCGAGGCCGACCTGCCGAAGCTCGACACCCTGCTGGTCGCTGTCGGCGGCGGCGGACTGATCGGCGGCATCGCCGCCTGGTTTTCCGGCCGCATCAGGATCATCGCGGTCGAGCCTGAGGGTGCGCCGACGCTTCATCGCGCCTTCGCGGCGGGCCGACCCGTCGACGCGCCGGCTGAGGGCATCGCCGCCGATTCGCTCGCGCCAAAGCGTGTCGGCGAAATGATGTTTCCTATCGCCGAGGCGTTCGTCGAGCGCTCGATCCTGGTCGGCGACGACGACATTATCGCCGCCCAGGCGGCGCTGTGGGACCGCGTGCGAATCATCTCCGAGCCGGGCGGTGCGGCCGCCTTCGCGGCGCTCCTGTCCGGCCGCTACGCACCGGCTGCAGGCGAGCGCGTTGCCGTACTGGTCTGCGGCGCAAACGCCAATCCGGCGAAATTCTGACAATATCCGGGGCATTATTGTTCACGTTTTGGGGAACCGCCTCGCCTTCGCCGTGTTTGTTGGTATCCTTAGACCGATGTGCATCCGCTTGGACGCACGAAGTACGCGCTAAGATTTTAGGTCTTCGCATCGTGCTTCCCGAAAATCGACTTTTCGGGCCCATGCGATAGACTCGTGAGGCCCGGGCTATCCCGCCCGGCCCAGGAAGGGCCGATGACGCAACGACCCATCTTCACCAGCGATCGCAGTCTGGCCAGGCGCCTTGCCTTGAGCCGGCTGGGGACGCAGGTCTCGATAATCGTCGAACGCGGCTGGCCATTGCTGCTGCCACTGATCATCGTCGCCAGCCTGTTCCTCAGCATCTCGTGGCTCGGCCTGTTCCCATTCTTGCCCGATCTGGCTCGGATCGGTCTCATCACCGCATTCGGTGTCGCAGCGCTTGCCGCACTCTACCCGCTGCGTTTCTTCCGCACGCCATCCAGTGCCGAGGTCGACCGCCGCATCGAGGCGGCCAACCGATTGCTGCACAGCCCGGTGCAGGTCCAGACCGATCGCCCGAGCGGCAAGGAAAGCATTTTTTCGCAAGCCCTGTGGCGCGAGCATCAGAGGCGCATGGCGGACCGGCTGGGCGAGCTTGGCGGCGACGTGCCGCGCACACGCGTGCCGGAACGCGACCCGTGGGCGCTGCGCGCCGTTGCCGCGCTTTTGTTGGTCACTGCTTTTGCCTTCTCCTTCGGGCCGTCGGGCGGCAGGCTGAGCGACGGTTTTGTTGCCCGTGCCGCGCGTGACGTCGTGCCGCCGCGCATTGATGCCTGGGTGACGCCGCCGGCCTATACCGGCAGGCCGCCGGTATTCCTCAACGCCCCGGTCCTTGCCAACAACGCCAATCAAGCGGCGCCGACCTTCACCGTTCCGGAGGGCAGCGATGTGTCACTGCGCGTCACCGGCGGTTCGGGCGAGGAAACGCTGAGCTACGCCGACACCGGCGGCAACAGCCGCGCCATCGATCCGACAGGGCCGCAATCCAGCAAGCCGGAGGCAAATACGGCAACGCCTTCAACCGTGCGCCAGTTCAGCGGCAAGTTGACGGCCGACGGCATGCTGACGCTGCAGTCCGGCGACGGCGAGCTCGGCCGCTGGGCCTTCGCCATAATTCCCGACAAGCCGCCGCAGATCCGCTTTGTCGGCGAGCCGAAGCGCGCCGTCAACGGCGCCTTCGAACTCAACTACCAGATCGACGACGACTATGGCGCGGCCTCCGCCAAGGCGGTTTTCGCATTGGCCGATCCGCAGGCGCCCAACGCGCATCCGCTCTATGGCCCGCCGGAAATGCCGCTGACGTTGCCGCGCCGCGGCGGCAAGGCCAATGCAGCCAAGACGACGAAGGACCTGACCGACCATGCCTGGGCCGGTGGCAACGTCAAGCTGTCGCTTGTCGCCACCGACGGTGCCGGACACACGGCGACCAGCGAAACCAAGACGCTGGTGATGCCGGAGCGGCCATTCTCCAATCCATTGGCGCGGGCTGTGGTCGAGCAGCGCCGCATACTGGCGCTCGACGCCTATGCCAAGGACCGCGTGCTCGACCTGATGGATGCGATCACGCTTAGGCCCGAAGACACGTTCGACAACATGGCGCACTACCTCGCCATCATGAGCGCCCGCACCCGGCTGAAGATGGCCGACAGCGACGACCAGTTGCGCGACGAGGTCGCGTACCTTTGGGAGATCGCGCTCGGCATCGAGGAAGGCAATCTGTCGGCGGCCGAGAAGCGGCTGCGCCAGGCGCAGCAGGCGCTGCAGGATGCGATCAAGAACGGCGCCAGCGACCAAGAGATCGAGAAGGCGATGAAGGAACTGCGCGAGGCGATGAACCAGTTCCTGCAGGAATTCGCGGCGCGGGCGCAGCAGAATCCGAATGCGCCACAGATGCAGCAGAACGGCCAGGAACTGCGCCAGAGCGATATCGACCGCATGATGGACCAGATCGAGAACCTGGCGAAATCCGGCAATCGCGACCAGGCGCAGCAATTGCTGTCGGAGCTGCAGGACATGATGAACAATCTGCAGGCAGGCCGCCAGCAGCAAGGCGGCCAGCAGGACAGCGAGATGCGCCAGCAGATGGACAAGCTGGGCGAAATCATGCGGCGCCAGCAGGAGATGATGAACGACACTTTCCGCATGGACCAGATGCAGCGCGGCCAGCAACAGCGCGGACAGAACCGCGACGAGCAGCTCGGCGAGAACGGTGAGCCAGGCCCGATGGACGAAGAGGGCAAGCCAGGCCCGGGTGACGACCGCGATCCGCTCGGCCGGCCGAAGCCGATGACGCCGCAGGAATTTGCTGATGCGCTGAAGCAATTGCAGGAAGGCCAGGGCAAGCTGCAGAGCGAGCTCGATCAATTGAGGAAGAGCCTCGAAGGCATGGGCCTCGACCCCAACGAAGGGTTTGGCGAGGCCGGCAAATCCATGGGCAATGCCGAACAGGCGCTCGGCGAGGGCGAAGGCGACCAGGCCGTCGGTCACCAGGGCCGCGCGTTGGAAGCCTTGCGCAGGGGCGCCAAAGACATGATGAAGCAATTGCAGGCGATGCAAGGCGACCAGGGCGGCAACGGGCAGGGCGGGCGCCAGCAGAATGCCGACCGTGACCCGCTCGGGCGGCCCCGCACCAGCGAGGGTCCCGATGACGGAAGTTCGGTGAGAGTGCCTGACGAGATCGACGTGCAGCGTGCCCGCCAGATCCTCGAAGCGATCCGCAAGCGGCTCGGCAACGCGCTCAGCCCCGATATCGAGCGCAGCTATCTGGAGCGGTTGCTGGAGCTGAAGTAAGGCTGCCCCCAATATTCGGAAGATCGCCGTGCGGTCCGTGGTGGCCGCCACCGCCGGACTGAGCGGCACGTTTTAGCGGTTGGTGAACGCCTCGCGGATCGCCTCTTCCATACCGTCGATGGCCTCGCCGGAAGCGTTCGGATTGCGCCGCAGCACTACGTTCGAGGAATCGATGTCGCCGAACCCGTCGGCGGCTGTAAGCTCGCGGCAGCCGGCCGGGATGTTGCTGCGCGAGATCGGCGCAATCGCCAGTCCGGAGGTAACGGCGAGCCGCAGGCCGCCATTGGTATCGCTGGTGTAGGCGACACGATAGGTGAGACCGCGCTGTTCCAACGACTTTATAGCGAAATCCTTGCACCAGCCGGCACGGTTGTAGAGCGCGATCGGCACCGGCCGCTCCTCATGCATGTGATGCAGTTCCGACGTCACCCATACGGTCGGATCATGCATCAGCACCTCACCGCCTGACAGATCCTGCCATTCGAACACCACCGCCAGATCGAGCTCGCCGGCGGCGAGCGACGCGATCTGCGCACCGGAATGCGCGTAGCGGACAGTGATGTCGACCTGAGGATGGCGCTTGGCAAAGGCGCCGAGCGCGCGCGACAGGATCGCGTGGCCATATTCCTCCGGGATACCGATGCGCACCGGCCCGCCAAGCGGCGCCACGACCATCGATGCCGCCGTCTCGTCGAGCAGCGAAACGATGCGCCTGGCGTTGGCGATGAGTTCGCCGCCGCGCCGCGTCAGCGCCACACCGCGCGAGCCGCGCTCGAACAGGCTGTCGCCGACCATGCCTTCGAGCCTCTTCATCTGCATCGAGACCGCCGACTGGGTGCGGCCGGCCCGCTCCGCCGCCTTGGTGAAATTGCCGGTGTCGGCGACCGCCACGAAGGTGCGCAACAGGTCGCTGTCGAGATTGGGTTTCATGTGCCCGCCATAAGAAAATCTGATAGCTGGCATCATTCCAATTCGTTTGCAACATGTCAAACGGCGGACGATAGTTGCCTCACCCATTGGATATGCGGCCGCGAAATCGGCCGCGGACCAAGCAAAAGTCCTCACTCGTACCCGCTGCCCGAAACGGTGGCGGGTTCTTTTTACCCGGATGCAGGCCTGCTTTCGGCCGCGCAAGCGGGAGACAGGAGCGCCTATGCAGAATCGGCTTGTGCTCGGCATCCTCAGCCTCTGTCTCGGCGTGCTGGTCTTTTCGCTGCAGGATCCGCTGGTCAAGGCGGTGTCGAGCCACTATCCCGTCACCGAGGTGATGGCGATCCGCTCGATAGTCGCCCTGCCGATCCTGGTTTTCCTCGTCCACGCCGATGTCGGATTGCAGGCGATCCTGTCGAAGCGGTTCGGCATGCTTACGATGCGCGCCTTCATCCAGTTCACCTCCTATACGGCCTACTATCTGGCAATCGCCGCCCTGCCGCTGGCTGACGCGGTGGCGCTCTATTTCATGGCGCCGCTGTTCATCATGGCGCTGGCCGGCCCCTATCTCGGCGAACGCGTGTCCTGGCAGGCGCTCGCCACCGTCCTGGTCGGCATGCTCGGCGTGCTGGTGATGGTGCGCCCGGGCGCCGGCTTGTTCGACTGGGCGGCGCTGCTGTCGCTAGGCTCGGCTCTGCTCTACGGTTTCTCGCAGCTGATGGCACGCAAGATCGGCGACACCGAATCCTCGACCGTCATGGCGTTTTATCAGAACGGCGCCTATCTGGCCGGTGCTGCCTTGGTGGCGGCATTGTTTTGGCTGGCAGGCATTGACCATGCTGTGCATCCGAGCCTCGAATTCCTCGTCCGGCCATGGGTCTGGCCGACGACGCCGGATCTGCTCAAGATGGGAGCATGCGGCTTCGTTGCCTCGGCCGGCATGATCCTGTTGTCGCAGGCCTACCGGCTGGCGCCTGCCAACAGCGTCGCCACCTTCGAATACACCGGTATCATCTGGTCGCCGCTATGGGGTTTTCTGTTCTTTGCCGAAGTGCCGCGACCAGCGACGGCGACCGGCGCAGCCCTCATCATCGGCGCCGGCCTGTTTGCGCTCAATGCCAGCCGGCGCCGGAGCGGCGCGCCAGCCATTGCGGCGACCTGCGACCTTGCCTGAAGGCGGTCGGCCTTGGGCTTTAGGCGAAGCAGGCGAGCGCCTGTTCGACGCGGGCGCGGATTTCAGCCAGCGTGAACGGCTTTTGCACGACGTCCAGAATGATGCCGTTCAATTCCTCGGCGCGCTCGCGCTGGTCGGCATAGCCGGTCATCAGCATGATCTTCATCGCCGGGAACAGCGCCGCTGCCGCCTTGGCCATCTCGATGCCGTCCATTTCCGGCATGCGGATGTCGGACAGCACAAGGTCGTAGCTCCCTTGCGCCGCCCGGATCAGAGAAAGGCCATGTGCGCCGTCGGCGGCAACAGTGACATTATGCCCGGCGCGTTCGAGCGCACGAGCGGCGAGAGTGCGGACGGATTCATCGTCCTCGACGATCAGGAGCTTTGCCATGGGCAGAATATTTGGCGGGGAAAAGTTGATGTTTCCTGAAGGCGCTGAGGCTCGATGAGGCCTTTCAGAATTCGCTCCGGCGAGTCAGATGGCGTGGTTTTCGAGAACCGGAGCGGAGCGGCCGTTCGAGTCCGAGAGCTTCGCGCACGATCCCGAATTCGGTTTCGATTTCGGAAAGGATCATGCGCAAAATCAAAAGTGCTACAGCGTCCTTTGCGCGTCCAAAGGACGCGCGGCGCTGTAGGAAGCGCAGAAAACTGCGTCAGGTGGCGGCCGGAGTAGAATTATCAAAAGGCCTCAAGCGTCGCCCTTGACGATGCCGACGAAGGGCAATTCGCGAAACGCGTGGGCGACGTCCATGCCATAACCGACGACGAAATAATCGGGGCAGTCGAAGCCGACATAGTCGGCGTTGAGCGTGGTCTGGCGGCGCATGCGCTTGTCGAGCAGCACGGCGATGGCACAGCTCCTCGCGCCGCGCGACAGCATGAGGTCGCGAGTGAAGCTCAGCGTCTTGCCGGATTCCAGAATGTCGTCGATGAGAAGCACGTCGCGACCGGCGACCTCGTTGTCGATGTCGCGCAGCACCCTCACCTCACCGCTGGTCGTGCCGGCGCCATAGCTGGAGATGAAGATGAACTCGACCTCGGGCGACAGGCCGACATCGTGCATGGCACGGATAAGATCGGCGGCGAAGATGAACGATCCCTTCAGCACCGAGATTACCAGAAGGTCGTGGTAGTCGTGCCCGGCGATCTCCTTGGCAAGTTCCAGGTTCCGCCGCGCGATGGCGGACGCCGAAAACAGGACTTCGATGTCCTTGCCGCGCACAACTGGCATTGGCTGCCTTTCCAGAAATGATCGCCTTTGTAGGCGAAGCCGACCGAAACGGTCTTCAACCCGTTTCTAGGCCTGTCGTGCCATCTGGCAAGGCCAATCTTTCGCAGGGCGCCCGCGAACGGTCGGATGTCCCAGCGCGTCGCGAATCGCTTATCTGGTGACCTGTTGATTTTCTGGCGCCGCTCTAACGAACCAGTGCATGGCCGCCCGAAATCCAGAAGGCGGCAAAGGCGGCACCGACGCCGAAAATCCAGAAGATCGGCCCACCATGCACCCACAACGGCCGTTCGACGGCGGTTTCGGCCTTGCGCAACATGTCCATGCCTTCGATCGAAGGCGTAGAAATCATGCGCGCAGGCGGTGGCGCAAAGTCTGGACGTGTAAAATGGCGGGGCAGCACCTCATAGTCGGCATCGATGACGTCGACGGTCACATCATGCATGATGCGTTCCGGCTCGGCGGCCGGATCGGTCATGATTTCGCCGGAAACCGGGCGCGCGGTTCGATCCTCAGCCATCATGGCCCAACACTACGGCACCTGTCCGCTGTTCGTTTCTTTTGGGTAAACGGAAATGGTTAACGCTTCCCCACCGGAACCCCTGTGACTCGCTCGAAAAGCCCCCAAATTAACTGTCGGTTAACCATGCCGGCCGATGGTCTTTCCACAGAAAGGGCTGGCATCTTGCCGCCGAGAATTTCAGGTCGTCGAAAGTGATCCGCTTCGAAAATGTCGGCCTCCGTTATGGCATGGGTCCGGAGATTCTCCGCGACATCTCCTTGCATATTCCGGAGCGCTCCTTTCAGTTCCTGAGCGGGCCTTCAGGCGCCGGCAAGACGACGTTGCTGCGGCTTTTGTTCATGTCGCTGAAGCCGACGCGCGGCCTGATCACCATTTTCGGCAAGGACCGCTCGCGCATCTCGCGTACCGAATTGCCGCATCTGAGACGACGCATCGGCGTGGTGTTCCAGGACTTTCGCTTGCTCGACCATATGACCACCTACGAGAACGTGGCCTTGCCGCTGCGCGTGCGCGGCCGCGAGGAGGCGACCTACCGCACCGACGTCACCGAGCTGCTGAAATGGGTTGGCCTCGGCGAGCGCATGCATGTGCTGCCGCCGGTGCTGTCTGGCGGCGAGAAGCAGCGCGCCGCGATCGCCCGAGCGTTGATCGAGCAGCCCGAGATCCTGCTCGCCGACGAGCCGACCGGCAATGTCGACCCGCCGCTAGCGCGACGCTTGCTGCGGTTGTTCATCGAGCTCAACCGGCTGGGAACCGCCGTGGTGATCGCCACACACGACCTTGGCCTGATGGAACAGGTCGACGCACGGCGAATGATTCTGGCCGGCGGAAGGCTGGACATCTATGACTGAGCTCTCCGTCGAACATTTCGAGGGTCAGGACGCCGCGGCGGCAAAGCCCCGCGTCCAGCGCAAAATGGCGCCGATCGTGCCGGCGCAGAACATCGCCGGCCGGGCGCTGGTGCTGGTCATCGCCATCATGACGTTTCTGTCCTGCCTGACGTTTGGCGCCGTAACGCTGGTACGTGACACCGCCTCCGTCTGGGAGAACCAGATCTCGCGCGAAGCGACCATCCAGATCAAGCCGGTCGACGGCCTCGACATGGAGGCCGCACTTGCGCTGGCCTCGCAGATCGCGGGCGAATTCCCTGGCGTGAAAAGCGCCAGGATCGTCGACCGCGAAGCAACGGCCCGGCTGCTCGAGCCTTGGTTGGGCTCGGGCCTGAACATCGATGAGCTACCGGTGCCGCGCTTGATCATCATCACCATCGACGAGAACAGTCCGCCCGATTTCGCCGCACTTCGCGCGGCGATCACGCCGAAGCTGCCGAGTGCCTCGCTCGACGATCATCGCACCTGGGTCGACCGGCTGGTTGCCATGGCGCGCACCACGGTAACGATCGGTATTGCAGTGCTGGCGCTGATGCTGTCGGCGACGGTGCTGACCGTGGTGTTCGCGACGCGCGGCGCCATGGCCGGCAACGGCCACATCATCGAGGTGCTGCATTTTGTCGGCGCCGAGGCGCGCTTCATCGCGCGCGAATTCCGCCGGCATTTTCTGGTCACCGGCATGAAGGGCGCCGCGGCAGGCGGCGCCGCGGCGATCCTCGTCTTCATCGTCTTCTCCTGGTGGTCGTCACGCAACATGGCAACGCCGCAGGCCGACCAGGCGACCGCCCTGTTCGGCAATTTCGCCATCGGCTCCGCGGGCTATCTCGGGGTCGCTGTCATGGTGCTGGTGATCGGCGCGCTGACGGCGGCAACCTCCCATTTCACCGTGGTTACCTATCTCAGCGACATCGACATTCGCCAGCCGGACGCCGGCTAAAGGAAAGATCGATCACGGATGAAAACGTATCGTCACGAAAATTGCATTTTTTTCCTACCAAAGGCCGTATTTCGGGATTAACCATTTCATGATGGACGTTCGGGACTCGACCGATACCGGTGGGTGCATGCCAGTGCTGGTTGCGCGTCCGCATGAATTCGCCGGGCCCGATGAATTTGCCAAGGCGGATCAATTCGCCAAACATGGGCGGCTGCTGGCAGCCCGCTCCTTGCGCATCTCGGCTCTCCTTCTGCTCGCCTCTATGGCGCTGTTTGTCGCCGGCTTCGGCTGGTTCGCCAATACCGTCAGCCGCCTGACTACGCCCGCCAATCCGGCAAGGGCCGACGCTATCATCGTGCTGACCGGCGGCCAATCGCGCCTCGACGCTGCGATGGGCCTGCTTGCTTCAGGCAAGGGCGAGCGGCTGCTGATCAGCGGCGTCCATCCTTCCGCCAGCCGCCGCCAGCTTCAGGCCGCAACCGGCGGCGACAAGAGGCTGTTTTCCTGCTGCGTCGACATCGACCGCGCCGCGCTCGACACGATCGGCAATGCCGAGGAAAGCGCCAAATGGGTCGAGGACCATGCCTACGGCACCGTCATCCTCGTCACCAACAATTATCACATGCCGCGCAGCCTGCTGGAAATGGGCCGGCTGCTGCACGGCGCCAGGCTCGAGCCCTATCCGGTGGTCAACACCAACCTCGAGAATGGCGGCTGGCTGACCAAGCCGGAAGCGCTGCGCGTGCTGTTCACCGAATACAACAAATACCTGCTGGCGCTGGCGCGCGGCATCATGCCGGTGAAGCAACCGCCCAACGGCGTCACGCTGGCCGACGCCGCAGGCGGAAACTGAACGGCACCGACACTTTTTATTCTCTGGCTGCTGCACCCGAGCGCAAGCGCGCGATCTCCTGCTCGAGCCGTTCTATGCGCCTGTCGCGTTCGGCCAGTGCTGCCGCCACGTCGGCCGCTTCGAAACGCTGCGGGATGTGCTGCGAGCAATTTGAATCCCAAGCCGCAACCGCAAACAGGATGACCTGCTCGGGTCGCGCCTGATAGTCTTGCGGCATAAGCTTTGCTGTCAGCTCGCCATCGCCCTCGACGACGCGCGCTTTGCCCCAGATCTTGATGCGCTGCCGGTGTGCATAATCGATCAGGAACAGGAAAGCCTGTGGGTTGTCGCTGAGATTGCCCTGGGTGATGAACTGCCTGTTGCCGGCAAAATCGGCAAAGCCGATCGTCCGCTGGTCGAGCACCTTGAGGAAACCGGCAGGCCCGCCGCGATGCTGGATGTAAGGCTGCCCGTCCGCATTGGCGGTCGACAGAAAGACGCTGGTCTGCGCCTCGATGAAGGCGGCGAGATCGGGCGTGATTTCCGCCTGCCAGCCGCCACGCTCCTCGACACGGGCATAGGCCTCGCGCGAGCCCTTGCGGGCCTGGATCGCCTTCACCGTCGGGGTGAAGGCGACATCGCTGGTGTGAGCGTTCATGAAAACCCTCCTTACGCGCCGAGTTGCGCTGCATTGTTCACTCACGAAATAGGGCCTTCCATCTTCGAGATGCAGATGCCATACCTGCAACCTATCCTTCCATTTTTCGGAAGGGCAAATTTTCGGGAGAGCTATGGATCGCCTCCAGTCCATGTCGCTTTTCGTTGCCGCAGCGGAGACAGGCAGCCTCTCGGCTGCCGGGCGCCGCTTCGGCATTCCGCTGACGACGGTCAGCCGCAAGGTTTCGGACCTGGAAAAGCACCTGAAGACACGGCTGTTGAACCGCTCGGCGCGGCAGCTGTCGCTGACCGATGCAGGCCACGCCTATCTCGCCGCCTGTCGTCGCATTCTCGATGAGGTCGGCGAGGCCGAGCGAATTGCCGCCGGCGAATACAGCGCCCCGACCGGCGAACTGATCGTCACTGCGCCGATCGTCTTCGGCCGCCTGCATGTGCTGCCGGTCGTCACCGGCTTCCTCTCCGTC
Source organism: Mesorhizobium sp. M0306 (assembly GCF_040321655.1). NCBI lineage: Bacteria > Pseudomonadati > Pseudomonadota > Alphaproteobacteria > Hyphomicrobiales > Phyllobacteriaceae > Mesorhizobium > Mesorhizobium sp. M0306. The sequence goes on from NZ_JAMYRY010000001.1 coordinate 658,526, forward strand.
TATCCTGAGGTAAGTGTGCGGCTGACACTCGCCGACCGGATAACCCAGTTGGTCGAAGAGCACATCGATCTCGCCATCCGCATCGGCGAGCTTGCCGATTCGAGCCTGATCGCCACCCGCCTGGGTTCAATCCGCCGCGTCGTTTGCGCGAGCCCGGCCTATCTCACCGAGCACGGCACACCGAAAACGCCGCAAGAGCTTGCAGCACACAGTGCAATCACCTTCGAAGGGCTCACCGCCGCAGCCTGGAGCTTCGCCACCGGCAAGGCTGAATTCAGCGTGCCGGTCCGCTCCAGGTTACGGGTCAACACGGCTGAGGCAGCAATCGATGCGGCGATTGCCGGTGTCGGCGTGACGAGGCTGCTTTCCTACCAGATCGCCGCCGCAGTCCGGTCGGGTACGCTGCGCCCGGTGCTGCAGGAGTTTGAGCCCGACCCATGGCCGGTGAGCCTCGTCCATGCCGGCCAAGGGCTGCTGCCGGTGAAACTGCGCGCATTCCTCGACTTCGCCGCCCCGCGCCTGAGACAGCGCCTGCTGCAGGCGGCGTGGCAAACGTGACGAAGACGGCCCATCGCAAGGCCGGGCCGATCGCCCGCCTCGCGGCGTTTCCTTTTTGCCGGCGCTTGGTGTAACCAACGCACACCTCCTCACCGGGCACTTGCTGTATGCTCTATCTCCGCTCGCTGGCGTTCAATCTCGCCTTCTACCTCAATTTGATCGTCCAGATGATCCTCTGGACCCCGTATTATTTCCTGTCGCCGCGCCATCGCGCCTGGTTCGTGCCGAAATTCTGGTCGCGCACCAGCATGTGGCTCTACGACAAGATCGCCGGCACCAGAAGTGAGATCACCGGCCGGGAAAACCTGCCTGAAGGCTCCTTCATCCTGGCGCCGAAGCACCAGTCCTTCTGGGACACGATCGCTTTCCTGCCGTATCTCGACGATCCCGTTTACATATTGAAGCGGGAGCTGACCTGGATCCCGTTCTTCGGTTGGTACATCTTGAAGATGCGGATGATTCCGGTCGATCGCGGCAGCCGCTCGAAGGCATTGAAGATGGTGATCGCCGCGACCAAACAGGAATTGGCGCGCAATCCGCGCCAGCTCATCATCTATCCCGAGGGCACGCGCCGGGCGCCGGGCGACGAACCGGTCTACAAATACGGCATCGTCGAACTCTATGCGCAACTTGGCATTCCAGTCGTGCCAGTCGCTCACGTCGCCGGCCTCTATTGGCCGCGCCGCAAATTCCTGCGCTATCCCGGTACGATCAAGGCGCGCTTCCTGCCGCCGATCCCGCCCGGCCTCGGCAAGGAAGAATTCATGCAGCGGCTGATCGGCGAGACGGAGGCCGCCTGCGACCAGCTCCTCGTCGAGGCGTCGCAGACGCCAAACCCGCCGCCGTTGCCGCCGACGGCGGTGAAACGGCTTGGTGAGCTGGACGGGAAACCCGAATTGAAAGGCTGAGGCAACGGCCGCGGATGCCAGAATGGCTCACGGCAGGGCAGCCAGGGCGGCTGTTGCAATCAGCGTCACCGCAAACACCAGATTGATGATCCGCGACGCCAGCGGTTTGTGCAGCAAACGTGCAAAGGCCGCGCCGGCGAGAAGCCACAAGAGATGAATGGCAACGATCATCAAGACGAGAACCGCCAGCTTGGCTGAAATAGCAAGACCGGCGGCGGCGCCGGAAGACGCGCCGGCGAACACGGCGGCAATCGCCACATAGGCTTTCGGGTTGGCAACGGCCAGAAGGAACCCGCCAAGGAAGGTGGGAAGGGCCGCGCCACCGACGCGTGCCGCCAGTGGCGGCGCCGTCGCTATCTTGAACGCCAGGTAGAGGATGTAGGCTGCCGAGACGACCGCCAGCAGCGCTGCGAGCTTCGGCAGCGCGGTGAGAACGGCCATGATGCCGGTCGCCACCACCAAAAGCACGAGGACCGTGCCGACAACGATCCCCGAGGCATAGCGGAGCGAATCGCGCAGGCCGAACGCGGCGCCGACCGCGGTGACACTTATCGTCGCCGGCCCCGGGCTGCCCATGACGATGGCCGATGCCAGCACAAGCGCCAGCAATTGCTGCCATAGCTGCTGATCGAGAAGAACCTGTCCGGCCATGCGGCGTCCTGCATCCTGTGACGATGCAGGGACGGTAGGACAAGACAGCGGTGCCGGTCTTGAACGATCGTGCGCGGCTATGCGCTGGCCTTGTCGAGCTCGGCGATATCGTCCGGGCTGAGCTGCAACGACGCGGCACGCACCAGGCTGTGGAGCTGGTCGAGCGTCGTCGCGCTGGCGATCGGAGCGGTGACGCCGGGCCGCGCCATCACCCAGGCAAGCGCCACTTCCGCTGGCTTGGCCGAATGTCTGGCTGAAACGGCATCGAGCGCTGAGAGAATGAGCATGCCGCGGGTGTTGAGATAGCCCTTCACGCCGCCACCGCGCGGGCTTTTGCCGAGGTCGGCCTCGCTGCGGTACTTGCCGCTCAGAAACCCCTTGGCGAGGCTGAAATAGGTGATGACGCCGATGCCCTCGGCCACGCACAGATCGCGCAGCGGACCATCGAAGGACGAGCGGTCGTAGAGATTGTATTCCGGCTGCAGCACCTCGTAACGCGGCAGGCCGCGCAGGCTTGCCACGTCGAGTGCGGCGCGCAACTGGGCGGCGTCGAGGTTGGAAGCGCCAGTATAGCGGATTTTGCCCTTATCGAGCAGTCTCTGGTAGGCGCCGAGCGTTTCCTCATAGGGAGTGGCCGGATCAGGCCAGTGCGACAGATAGAGATCGACAGTATCGACCTGCAGCCTCTTCAGCGAGGCGTCGATGGCCTTTTCGATATAGGCGGCGGACAGGTCCCTCTTGCCCTGTCCCATGTCCGAGCCGACCTTGGTGACGACGACAACCTTTTCGCGGTTGCCGCGGCTCTTCATCCATTTGCCGATGATGGTTTCGGATTCGCCGCCCCGGTGGCCGGCAATCCAGCGCGAATAGGAATCGGCCGTGTCGATGGCGTTGAGGCCGGCGTCGACGAAGCGATCGAGCAGGTCGAAGGAGGTTTTCTCATCGGCGGTCCAGCCGAAGACATTGCCGCCCAGAACCAATGGCGCGATGGATAGGTCGGTGCGACCGAGACGACGTTTCTGCAAGGCTGATCTCCATGGTGATTCATGCTGGGGCGGGTGGGAGCCGCCGACCGGGCTAACTATGTCGCGCCGCGGCGACGTCAAACGCATAGCCTCCTTTCCAGCCCGCCGGCGCTTCACAAAACCGCGACCCGCCGCGCCGCGTCCGGGATATCCAAACCAGCAGCCTCTGAAGAAACGATCTGGCAAGTTTAGCACATAGATTGTCAAATCTGCCAATTCTGACTTTTGCCGGCCGACCGTAGGTTCCACGGCACCGACGCAAGTCTCGGCACGGTCTGGCCGGGCCCAGACTGTTTGCCCCCGATCGTTTGTTATGGAGACCGGCATGAAAGCAATTGTATTTGACGCCATCGGCTCGCCGCGCGACGTGCTCTATGTGGATGACCTGCCGATGCCGCGGATCGGCGACGACGATGTGCTGCTCAGGATGGTCTCGGCCTCGATCAATCCGGGCGACTTCCTGTTTATCCAGAACCTCTATCCCGAACCGAAGAAGCCGCATTTTCCCCAGCAGATCGCCGGAAACCATGGTGCCGGCATCGTCGAAGCCGTTGGCGCAAACGTCCGGTTTGAACCGGGCACGCTTGTCGCGTTCAGCTATTATGGCAGCTGGGCCGAGTACGCGGCCATTCCCGCCGACTGGCTGATCCCGTTGCCTGCCGGCTATCCTGTCGAACGCGCCGGGCAGATGGTGAACCCCATTACCGCGTGGGATCTGCTGGTGGATTCCCGTGTGCGGCCTGGCCAGTGGCTGGCTGTCACGGCCGGCTATTCGTCGATTTCGACAATGGTGATGCAGTTCGCCCAACGACGCGGCATCAACGTCATCGCGGTTGTGCGGCGCTCGCACCAAAGCTTCGACCTGAAAACGCTTGGCGCCGCTGCCATTCTTGACCTTTCGGACTTGAAGGCAAGTATCCGGGAAGCGGTGATGGATATCACCGGCGGCGCCGGATTGAACGGGATTATCGACAATGTCGGCGGACCTGTCAGCGGCGAATTGATCCGCACCCTGGCGCTCGGCGGGCAGATGGTGATCAATGGCGGCATGAGTGCCGAGCGCTTCGAACTGCACAATTTCGATGTGTTGCTGAGCGGCGTCGAGATCAGGGCGAATATCTATCGCTATTTCTTTTCGCCGCCGGTCGAAGCCGACCGACCTGTCCTACGCGAGATCATCGACACCTTCGGCCAGCCCGACTTCCACGTTCCTGTCGGCGGTCTCCACGCGCTGACCGAGTTCAAGCTTGCCGTGGCAAACAGCCTGGATCGCGCCGATCTTGGAAAACAGATTTTCAGGACATAGCCCAGGCCACGACACCGAGGCTACGTCGCGATCCGTCTCGTCACGTCTTCCAGCCAGTGATCGCTTATACCCAGTGCTTCGAGGTGCTCCAGCGTGCTGAGCACGTAATCCTCATTCCTCCCCGACTGGCCGACGGCGCCGCGAACGACGGTCGCCGCCTCGGCCGGGTCGAGCGCACCGGCATATTGCTCATGACTGCGGTCCACGACATAGGCGACGGCTTCGACCATCTCGCCCCCATCCGTTTCACTCTTGTCGAGGCGAACGCTGAGTACACGTTCGAGATAGACGTTGGTGACCAGTTCGCGCTCGCGCAGATAGGTGATGACCTCGTTGCGCAGCTCGCCTGGAACCCGGAACGCCAGCCCGATGCAGGAGCCGCCGCGGTCGAGGCCGAGCACCAGGCCCGGCCGTTCGCGCGTGCCGCGATGCACGAAAGAATAGACGCAGAGCGAACGGCGATAGCCATGCAGGCGGGCGCGCCGCGTCTCGACATGGGCGAATCCCGGCCGCCAGATCAGTGAGCCGTAGCCAAAAACCCAAAAATCGCCCATATCGCCAAGCCTGATTGTGACGAACCACCCCACCGGTGGTGTTTCAGTCCGTCTACCCGTTGTTGCCGCAAGCGACAGCCCGCCCGTGCCACCCGCGTTAACGAAAGCCGCAGCATGACGTCAAGTGACGAGCGCCCGCCGCCCAGCCAACGTCGCCGCCTGTTGTGGCTTGCCGCATTCATTCTCGTGCTGTTCGGCATCTACAGCGCGGGCTGGTTCTACCTGGCGGACCTGGTCGAGAGCGCGACCGACAAGGCGGTCGCCGATCTCGACGTCAACGGTATCAAGGCCGAGTGCGCCAATCTCGCGGTTAGGGGCTATCCCTTCAGCTTCACCCTTTCCTGCGACAGTCTGGCTTACGAGGACGACCGCCGCAACGTCGCGGCATCGACAGGCAAAATCAACGCAGCCACGCAGATCACCCGGCTTTTGTCGCCTGCCGCCGAGCTCAGGGGGCCGCTCAGGACCTCTGTTCCCGGCATGACCCCGCTGTGGATCGACTGGGATGATCTGCGGGCCGACATGAAGCTGTCCTGGCCGCTGCCGAGGCGCCTCTCGCTGCAGGCAGAAGGCCTGTCCGGCCAGACCGATCCGGCAGACGACACCGATCCCGTCTCGCTGTTCAGCGCCGGAACCGCCACCGGACAATTGCGCCCAAACGGCCCGGACATCGACTATGCCGGCAATTTCACCGATCTTGAAATCGACGCGGCGGCCATCGACGGGCGCGTCTTGCCGCCGCTTGACGGCAGCGGCGACGTGACGCTGAAGAACGGCGTGACGCTGATCAAGGCAAATCCGAAGAGCCTGCGCGGCCAGGCGGCCGAAATCCACGAGCTCGATCTGTCGTCCGGAACTGCGCGCATCACCGTTTCCGGACCGCTGTCGGTCGATGACGACGGTCTCATAAATGCCGACCTGACGATCAAGCTCACTGATCCGAAGGCCGTGGCGGCAATCCTCGCCACCGCCATCCCCGAGCAGAAGAGAGAGATCCAAACCGGCTTTGCCGGACTGGCGCTGCTCGGCAACCAGCCGTCGATGCCGCTTAAGATCGTCAGGGGCAAGGCCTCGCTCGGCTTCATCCCGCTCGGCAAGATCAAGCCGCTCGACTAGAGCAATTCCAGGAAAAGTGTGAAACGGTTTTCCGTCCGGAATTGCGCAAAAACAAAGAGATAGAGCGGTTCGGCGTTTCTGTGAAACGATGAACCGCTCCAAGCCGGTACGGCCTGCGATCGGCTTGCCGCGGCTTATCCCTTCGGCGGGTGTTCGACTGCCTGGCGGCCGAAATCCGGTACGTCGATGTCCTGGCCGGCCTCGATGATCGAGCGGCGGACGGCGCGAGTGCGGGTGAACAGGTCGAACAGTTTTTCGCCGTCGCCCCAGCGGATCGCCCGCTGCAGCGAGGAGAGATCTTCGGAAAACCGCGCCAGCATTTCGAGAATGGCGTCCTTGTTGTGCAGGCAGACGTCGCGCCACATGGTCGGGTCGGACGCCGCGAGACGGGTGAAGTCGCGAAAGCCGGAAGCCGAGTATTTGATGACCTCGGACTTGGTCACCGACTCCAGATCGTCGGCGGTACCGACGATGTTGTAGGCGATGATGTGCGGCAGGTGCGAAACGATGGCCAGCGTCATGTCGTGATGCTGCGGGTCCATCGTGTCGATGTTGGAGCCGCAGCGGCGCCAGAATTCCGAGAGCTTTTCCAGTGCCGCGGGATCGGTGCCGGGCAGCGGCGTGAAGATGCACCAGCGGTTCTCGAACAGTTCGGCAAAACCGGCATCCGGTCCCGATTTTTCGGTGCCGGCCAAAGGATGGCCGGGGATGAAGTGCACGCCATCAGGGACATGCGGCTGCATCTGCGCGATGACCGACGCCTTGGTCGAGCCGACATCGGTGAGGATGGCGCCCTTCTTCAGCGCCGGTGCGATCTCCGCGGCGACGGTACCCGAAGAGCCGACCGGCACCGAAACGATGACCAGATCGGCGTCGCGAACCGCCTCTTTCGCGTCCGTCGTGTAGGTGTCGCCAAGGCCAAGTTCGCGCGCCCGCGCCAGCGTCTCCTCGCTGCGCGTCGAAATCGCGACTTGGCCGGCCATTCCCTCGCGGCGGATGACGCGGGCAAGCGACGAGCCGATCAGGCCGATGCCGACCAGCGCGATCTTTTCGAACATCGGTGAGGTCATGGTGTTCTAGCTTTTCAGGAATGTCGCGAGTGCTGCGACAACGCCGCGGTTGGCCTCTTCGGTGCCGATGCTCATGCGCAGCGCGTTGGGAAAACCGTAGCCGGAAACGCGCCGCAATATGTAGCCGCGCTGGCTGAGGTAGTCGTCGGCCGCCTCCGCCGAATGCTTTTTGTCCTCGGGAAAGTGGATGAGGATGAAATTGCCGACGCTCGGCGTCACCCGCAGCCCAAGCCCCTCCAATTGCTCGCTCAGCCAAGCCAGCCAGGTCTCGTTATGCGCGACGCTGCGTTCGATGTGGGCGCGGTCGCGGATCGCCGCGATGCCGGCCTCGATTGCCGTCGCATTGACATTGAAAGGTCCCCGCACGCGGTTGATCGCGTCGATGACGTGCATTGGCGCATACATCCAGCCGATCCGCGCGCCGCCCAGGCCCAATTTGGAGAAAGTGCGGGTCATGACCACGTTTTCCGCGCTGCCCACCAACTCGACGCCGGCTTCATAGTCGTTGCGCCGGACATATTCGGCGTAAGCGGCATCCAGCACCAGAAGCACGTTTCGCGGCAGGCCGGCATGCAGGCGGCGCACCTCCTGGAACGGCACGTAAGTGCCGGTTGGATTGTTTGGATTGGCAAGGAAGATGATCCTGGTGCGCGGCGTCACCGCGGCAAGGATCGCGTCGATGTCGGCGCGTTCGTGGGTCTCCTTGACCGTTACCGGGACCGCACCGGCCGACTGTATATAGATCTTGTAGACCATGAAGCCGTGTTCGGTGATGATGGCTTCATCGCCGGGTGCGAGGTAGGTCTGCGCCAGCAGGCCCAGAATCTCGTCGGAGCCGTTGGAGCAGACGATGTTCGCCGGGTTGAGCCCGTGCACCTCGGCGATCGCTTCCCTCAGGCGCCTGGCGCTGCCGTCGGGATAGACCGCGAGCTTGTCGGCGACCGCGCGCGCGGCCTCTATCGCCTTTGGCGAAGGACCGAGCGGGTTCTCGTTCGCCGACAATTTATGGACCTTGGCGACACCTTCAGACGCCGCGCTCTTGCCGGGCACATAGGCTTCGATGTCCATGATGCCGGCGCGGGGCGTTGGACGTATCTGATCCGGTGTCTGGCTCATTCCATGAAATCCGTCGAGGATGCCTCCATCCGGAGGCCGCAGCGGAAATACAAGCCGTGGCCCGGAATGTCGAGGGGCGGCAATTCGGGATCAAGAACTTGCCGTTGACGAAGCCATGCGCGAGTCATAGAAGAACGGCTACAGTTCCGTGGTGATTTGGCCGGTCGGCTTGCAGCCACGTTAAACAACTTGCTAAAGGGCCGTTTGCATCCTGTAACCGGCTTTGCGAAGGCATGGCCGGTTTTTTGTTGCCCTGACTGGTTGTTGCTCCAGACTGGCGGCAGCTGAAGCCCGGGCAAGGAGATGTGATGGTCGCTTTGCGCGCTCGAAAAACCAACAACGAGGCCGACCAGCCGTCGAGCCCGGTGTTGCGTTTCGGCGCCGACAAGCCGCTCAAGCTCGACGCCGGCACGCTGCTGTCGCCGTTCCAGATCGCCTACCAGACCTATGGCACGCTCAACGACGCGCGCTCCAACGCCATCCTCGTCTGCCATGCGCTGACCGGCGACCAGCATGTCGCCAACACCAATCCGGTGACCGGCAAGCCGGGCTGGTGGGAAGTGCTGATCGGCCCCGGCAAGATCATCGACACCGACCGTTTCTTCGTAATCTCGTCAAACGTCATCGGCGGCTGTCTCGGCTCCACCGGCCCCGCCTCGACAAATCCCGCCACCGCCAAGCCCTACGGGCTCGACCTGCCGATCATCACCATCCGCGACATGGTGCGGGCGCAGCTGAAGCTGGTCGAGCATTTCGGCATCGAACAGCTGTTCAGCGTGCTTGGCGGCTCGATGGGCGGCATGCAGGTGCTGCAATGGGCCTCCAGCTATCCGGAGCGCGTCTTCTCGGCGCTGCCGATCGCCACCGGCGCCCGCCACTCTTCGCAGAACATCGCTTTCCACGAGGTCGGCAGGCAGGCAGTGATGGCCGACCCGGACTGGCACGGCGGCAAATATTTCGAGCATGGCAAGCGGCCGGAAAAGGGGCTGGCGGTGGCGCGCATGGCCGCCCACATCACCTATCTGTCGGAAGCAGCGCTGCACCGCAAGTTCGGCCGCAACCTGCAGGACCGCGAAGCGCTGACCTTCGGCTTCGATGCCGACTTCCAGATCGAGAGCTATCTGCGCCATCAGGGCATGACCTTCGTCGATCGCTTCGATGCCAACTCCTATCTCTATATGACCCGGGCGATGGACTATTTCGATCTCGCCGCCGACCATGGCGGCCGGCTGGCCGATGCCTTCGCCGGCACCAAGACGCGCTTCTGCCTGGTTTCGTTCACCAGCGACTGGCTGTTCCCGACCGAGGAGAGCCGCTCGGTCGTGCACGCGCTGAACGCGGCCGGCGCCTCGGTCTCGTTCGTCGAGATTGAGACCGACCGCGGCCACGACGCCTTCCTGCTCGACGAACCGGAACTGTTCGCCGCCATCAAAGGCTTCATCGCCTCGGCCGCGCGGGCGAGAGGGCTCGGCGCATGACCCCGAAAAGTTGCAGGCTGTTCGGATCAGGACCATGCGCCAGGCATCAGCGCATGACCCCGAAAAGTTGCAGGCTTTTCGGATCAGGATCATGCGTCAGGCAAGAGCCGAACGCATGAGCGTCAACCGCGCTCAGCGCGTCGACCTCGAAGTCGTCGCCGATCTTATCCCGCCGCAGTCGCGGGTGCTGGACGTCGGTTCCGGCGACGGGCTGCTGCTCGAATTGCTGCAGGCTACCAAGAAGGTCGATGGCCGCGGGCTGGAACTGTCGCAGCGCGGCGTCAACGAATGCGTGGCGCGCGGCCTGTCGGTCATCCAGGGCGATGCCGACAAGGATCTCCAATTCTATCCCGACAAGGGTTTTGATTTCGTCGTCTTGTCGCAGACCCTGCAGGCGACCCGCAATCCGAAGCTGGTGCTCGACGAACTGCTCCGGATCGGCAACCGCGCCATCGTCTCATTCCCGAATTTCGGCCACTGGCGGGTGCGCTTTTCGTTGCTCTTCAACGGCCGCATGCCGGTGACCAAGGACCTCCCCTATTTCTGGTACGACACACCCAACATCCATTTTTGCACCATTCGCGACTTCGTCAATCTGTGCGACGAGCTTGGCGCGACGGTGGAAAAGGCAACCGCGCTCGACGCCAACGGCCAGCGAATCGGCTTCTCGATGCCGTGGTGGTTCTGGAACTTTTTCGGCCAGCAAGCGGTGTTTCTGCTGAAGCGATAGGTTTGACAGGCAGAAGCAACGATCCCCGATCTGCGCAAGAAACCATATTTTCAATTTTCCAGCCAATGAAGTTGCCGGCAGTTTTTGTTGCTTTAACAGGGTCTATCGGTTGGTTTGGGGGAAGCAATGAAGACAATAATATTAGCGACAGCTTTGATATCGGTCGCTTTGATCTCCGGATGCACGACATCGAAGACCGATTTCCAGAATGGACAAGTCGCGTTGAGCGGCAGCCCGGCGCTGAAACGACAGGCGATCCAGCGGTGCATGACCAAGTTCAAGATGCGGTTCGGCAAGGTTGAAAGGGCAAACCTCGCTGCGCTCATGAACGTCCCGGACGCCGGACTGGACCACACGTTCTGCACGCGATTGATGAACGGCTTCGCGAACGGCAGGATCAACTACTCGGATTACCTCGCTGCATTGTCGCACGGCGACATGTCCAACGCGATCAAGGTGCTGCAGGGGCGGTGAAGCTGCCGATGATGCGGACGCGATCCAAATTCGGTGCCGCCGGCCAAACGGCGACACCATAGAAATAGAAGCTGCCCTTAGCCGCTCCTCTTCTATTCAAGCAAGACGACGCGCAGCCTTCGCGGCTTTGCGGGAGGCCTGCCTGTCACCTGAGAGACTTTTCCGACCAGCACCGATGATTTCCCCTCGCCTGCGCTGTCCTTATCGATGAGCGCGCCTGGATGGTCCGGCGGCCGGGATAGAGAGGTGATCCATGGGATCGTTGCAAGGTCAGAATGTCGTCGTCGTCGGAGGCAGCCGTGGTGTTGGCCGCTCCATCGCGGAGGCCGCCCTCAAGGAGAAAGCGACGGTGCTGGCCGTCGCCCGCGGAAAACAGGCTCTGGCGCAATTTGCCTGGGAGGTCTCGGGTGTGAAGACGCTCGCGGTCGATGCGACGGTGGACTCCGCCCCCGATAAGGTCTTCGCCGCGCTGGAGCCGGACGTGCTGGTGATCTGTGCAGGTGCGCTGGCGCCTTCCGCGCCGGTGCATGAACAGAACTGGAAGGCGTTCTCCGCAAACTGGGACACGGACGTCAAGGCCTCGTTCCTGTTTTGCCGGGCCGCTCTGCGGCGTCCGCTCAAGCCGGGAACCCGGATCGTTCTGATCTCCAGCGGCGCGGCCTTGACCGGCGGGCCACCGAACGCCGGCGGCTATGCCGGCGCAAAACGCATGCAGATGTTCCTGGCCGGTCATAGCCAGAAGGAGGCCGACCGGCTCGGCTTCCGCCTGCGCTTCATGGCGCTCGCGCCGATGCGCATCATGCCGGAGACCGGCGTCGGCAAGGCCGGCGTCGACAGCATCGCGGCCTATATGGGCATCCAGCCGGCGGACTTCATCGCCGCCATGACCGACATGCAAACGCCGGCCGATGTCGGACGGGCGGTGGTCGCGCTCGCCACCGGCCAACCGCAAGGCAGTTCCTTCATGGTGAGCGGGAGCGGCCTTGCACCGGCCGCCTGAGGCGCGCGTAATGCGAACCTAACCCGGAAGTCCCATGACAGACGCTCAGCCACCTCTGGACCCAGCACGCCAGCCGATTCTCGATCGGCTGGCCTTCGAGAAGGTCACGGCCGCGCATCGCCGCGAGCTCAAGCTGCATTGCTATCGCATGATGGGTTCGCTGCACGAGGCCGACGACCTCGTCCAGGACACGTTGCTTCGCGCCTGGCGCGCAAGATCGGAGTTCGACGGGCGGGGTTCGGTTCGCGGTTGGCTCTACATGATCGCGACCAACGCTTGCCTCAACGCCATCAAGGCGAGGTCGAGGGCGCGTCGCATTCTCCGGGAACCCGGACGGCCGCCCTCCCACGGGGCGGCCATGGGCGGGCCTGTAGCCGACATCGCCTGGCTGGAGCCCTACCCCGACGCGGAGCTTCCAGACATTGCCGGCAGCGAGCCAGGTCCGGAAGCTCGTTACGAGAGCCGCGAGGCCGTCCAGATCGCCTTCGTCGCCGCGATCCAGGATCTGCCGCCCAGACAGCGCGCCGCGCTGCTGCTTGCCGACGTCCTCGGATGGTCGGCTGTCGAGGCGGCGCGTTTGCTGGGCGGATCGACGGCTTCGATCAACAGCGCGTTGCAGCGGGCCCGCGCAACGCTGGCGGCGCGCTATCCTCAGGGACGGCCGGCCAGCCGATCACGGCCCAGCCCCGAAGAAGGCATGCTGCTCGAACGCTACATGCAGGCCTGGCAGGCCGCCAATCTCGACAGCTTGATCGAGCTCCTGCGTGAGGACGCCATCTATACCATGCCGCCCTGGCGCGAATGGTATCAAGGCCGCGAAGCGATCCGCGGTTTCTTCGAGACCGTTTGGCCGAGGTTTGGCGGCTTCCGCACGCTGGCCACCCGCGCCAATGCCCAGCCGGCGGTCGGGGTTTATTCCCGCAGCCACGATGGCCCTGAATGGCGGGCCCATTCCCTGCATGTGTTCGACGCGGCCGAGGGCGGGATCGCTTCCTTGACGATCTTCATAGGGCCGCTCGGGCCATCTCTGTTCCCGGCCTTCGGCCTGCCACCAGCCTAGCTTACCCCTGGCAAGCCTTACCGGTCGAGTTCCGGGAAATACGGGTCGGAGAAAAACCGCCGGTCGCGCTCGCCTTGCAGGCAGTCGATCGGTGCGTCGACGCGGATCGTCCTCGGATCTTCCCTGGGATACTCGATGCCGCTGACCTCGAGGATCAGTTTGCGGCGAGTGGCGGTGGCGAATTCGGAAGCAGCATAGATCGGCAGCACGAACGAGCCCGGCCCGCCGGTAACGCATTCGGCATAATACCGGTCGAGATGACTGAAGGTAGGTGACGGGCTGATCAGGATCGGCAGGCCGTTGATGACGATGCCCTTCGCCAGCGCCGCATCGCGTGCCGTTGTGACCGGCAAGCCGGTGTTGTTTGGGCCGTCGCCCGAGACGTCGATGACGCGGCGTTTGCCGGCGAAGGCCGTGCCGTTGAAAAGCTCGGCGCCGAAGGCCACTGCACCGGAAATCGAGGTGCCGCGAAAGCTCCTGAACGGGCGGGCCGCGATCTTGTCGGCGAAAGCGTTGGCGCTCTCCTTGCTGTCGACGACCTGCCAGGCAATGACCGCATCGTCGCGGATCGTGCCGGCCCATTCGAAATAGGCGATGGCGATGCGGCCGGAGGTGCCGGCACGCACGGCGTTGATGAAGTCGGGGTGGCGCAGCGCCGCGACATAGCCGGCGCGCTGCAGGGCAAACTCCCTTTCATCCATCGACTGCGAGATGTCGACGGCCAGCACCAGTTCGACATCGACGGCAATTGCATTGGCGGGCGCGGCCGCAGGTGCCGCCGGGGTGCAGGCAAGGCAGGCGAGCAGGGCGAGAGCGTCAAGCATGGCCGATCGGAACGTCCCCATCTGAAACGATCGCGACAGTTTTTCGCCGCGATCGCGGCGAAATAAAGCTTGCCTTCTATTTCTTTCGGCCAGCCGAGGCGATAGCCGGGGGCGGTTCGATGGCACCTGCCCTGATACGGGCGGGCTTGAGTGGCGGTTGGCCGGCATCCTTGACGATGGTCAACGCCCGCCGGAAAAAGCGGGCATTGTGCTGGCCGCGGCCGATATTGAGGATCGCGGCGTCGGGAAGGCGCTTCTCCAGCATCGACAGCACTTGCCTCAGCGTCGGGCCGTCGAACGCGTCCAGCGCCTCGTCGATGATCACCCATTTCGGCCGTCGCAAGGCGAGCCTGGCAAAGGCCAACAGACGCTGCTCGTCGTCGCTGAGTTCACGCTCCCAGCGCGCCGAGCGATCGAGCGAGGACGACAGGCGCTGCAGCCCGACATCCGCCAGCACCTCCGAAATCTCGGCATCGCTCGCCTCCGCCGCGCCGTCTGAATGGTTGAGCACCTCGCGCAGCTTGCCGAGCGGGAAATAGGGCGTACGCGGAACAAAGATCGGCGCTTCTCCGGCCGGCATGCCGATGCGGCCGCTGCCCCATGGCCACAAACCGGCAATGGCGCGGAAGAACAGCGTCTTGCCGGCGCCCGGATCTCCGGTGATCATGACGCGGTCGCCGGCGCGGATTTCAACATGCGGCTCGGCAAGCTTGGTGCATCCCTCCGGCGAGGCAATCTCAAGTTTCTCGAAGGTGAGGCTGCCGTCCGGATTTTCGCCGAAGGCGATACGCCTTTCCGTATTGTGCAGCGCGTCGGTGTCGCCGAGCGCGATGCGGAAGTCGGCGACCCGCATCAGCGTGGCGCGCCAATCGGCGATGCCGCCGATATTGTTGATGAACCAACGCAGCGAGGAATGGACCTGGTTGAAAGCGCCGACTGCCATCATCAAGCCGCCAAAGCTGATATCGCCGGCGAAATAGACCGGTGAAGCGACAAGGATCGGCGCGACGACAGTGATCCAGCCATAGGTGTCGGTAACCCAGGAAAGATTGATCTGGGCGCTGTAGATGCGCCGCATGGCGCCCAGCACCATGCCAAGATCGAATTCGAGGCGGCGCCTGGCATCGGCCTCGCCATGCGCGAGCGCGATGGCATCGACATTCTCGTTCACGCGAACCACCGAGGAGCGCAGCTCCGCTTCGCGCGTATAGCGATCGTTGTTGAAGCGGATCAGCGGCCGCCCGACCAGCCAGCTCAACCACGAAGCGGTGCCAGCATAAAGGATCGCCGCCCAGACCATGTAGCCGGGTATGGCCAGCGAATGGCCGCCTATGTGGAAGACGAAGCCGGAAGACAGCGACCACAGAACCCCAACAAAGGAGGCAAGCAGGATGCAGGACTGCAGCAGGCCGATGCCGAGGCCGGTGGAAAGATCGGAGAGATGCCCGGCATCCTGCTGCAGGCGCTGGTCGGGATTGACGCCGATGGCGCCGGCATGGGTCAGCCGGAAGGCACGCGCCGGCCGCATCCATTCGTCGATCAGGTCGAGCGTCAGCGCCTCGCGCAGCTTCAGGCGGAGCATCTGGTCGAGCCAGGTCTGGCCGACATTGAGCACCACAAGCCCGCCGGCGATGCCGGCAAAGACCAGAAGCTGATGCAGGAAAGCCGGCATGTCGCGCCGCGCCAGCGCGTCGTAGAAAGGCTGGTTCCAGCGATTGAGCAGAATCTGCCCGATCGAGCTCGCCACGATGACTGCGACGATGCCGATCGCGGCCCAAAACAATTGCCTTCGCACTGGCGAGGTGGTCAGCGCCAATTTGATTGTTGCCAGCTGCTCACGCAGGCTGCTGGCTTCAATCGACGTGGCAAGCTTCTGGGCACTGGCCTCGACATCCGGAAGATCAGCCATGAGTGGATCCTTGCATTCGGAAGCGGTGCTGAAACCCGGTCATAGAATCGACCGCGTATGCCTTCAATCGGGCAGCCAACCTGTCCGCGACAGATAGGTGAGAAAAAGCCTGCGTCGGATCACGAACGCGTCATCTTGGCGGCGCCAGACGTTCGGTCCGCGACAGCCGGCCAAGCGTCGGCGCGCCATGCGGCGAGAGAACCGGCACGAAGACACGGCGGGACGCGCGCTGGGCAACCGGCACGCCTTGATAGAGCCGCTTCTGCGCCTCGACGACGATAACGCCCGAAAAGATCGGCCAGAAGCGCCGGCCGGCGCGTTCCAGCACATTGTGGAACTGCATCATGAAGCGTCGCGGCGACGGCGGGAAGAACAGCGCATCGGACCACGCCGCCGGCGTGAAATTCGCTTCGCGCAGCAATTCGGTCAGCTGGCCGCGCGAGAACGGCCGGCCATTGCCGAAAGGCGTGTGCTCGAAGCGCGCCCAGACGCCGCGCCGGTTGGGCACGACGATGACGACACGGCCGGCCGGCGACAGCACCCGCCAGATCTCGTTCAGCGTCTCGCGCGGGTTCTCGACATGTTCGAGCGAATGGACGAGCAGCATGCGGTCGATGCAGGAATCGACCAGCGGCAGTTCCTCATCGAAGACCAGGGCGGTCGCTGTCGGCCCGGTCGCCGGCCAGACCACTGCGCCCTGCGTCGCCGGCATGAAGGCAAAGACACGCTCGGCATCGCTGCCGAAGCGCTCCAGCCACGGCAAGGTGTAGCCGAGGCCGACCAGCCGCTCGTTGGGCACGACGGCCCATATCGAGGACAGCGCCATGGTGATCGAGCGTTCGGCCAGGCGGCCGAGCGTGGTCGAATAAAACGAACGGAGGTCGACAATGTCTGAATGCATGGGCGGAACGGTAGCTTCGAAGCAGTCCAAGTTCAACAAAGGCAGATGACATCGGCTGGCAGGCGCCCTATGTCTGCGCCAATAAAGGGAGAGATACGATGCCGGTCGAGATCGAACAATTCATGTGCCGCAGCGACAATTTCGGCGTGCTGGTGCATGACCCGAAAAGCGGTCAGACGGCGCTCATCGATGCGCCCGAGGAGGCGCCGATCCTGGCGGCGATCAAGCGCACCGGCTGGACCCCGACGATGATCCTGACCACTCACCACCATCTCGACCATGTCGAGGCCAATCTGGCGCTGAAGGAGCGTTTCAAGCTGCGCATTGTCGGGCCGGAAGCCGAAAAGGCAAAGATTCCCGGCATCGACGAAACTGTCGAGCAAGGCTCGGTCGTCCACCTCGGCGACGAGCGGATCGAGGTCATCGCCACACCCGGCCACACGGCAGGCCACGTCACCTATCATCTACCGGCGTCGAAAGTGGCATTCGCCGCCGACACGCTGTTTGCGCTCGGCTGTGGGCGGCTGCTCGAATGCAAGCCGCCGGTGATGTACGAATCCTTGAAGAAGCTCGCGGCGCTGCCGGCCGAGACGGTCGTCTATTGCGGCCATGAGTATACGCTGGCCAATGCCCGTTTCGCGCTGACCGTCGACCCGACCAATTCGGCGCTGAAAGAGCGCGCCGCGAAAGTCGAGGCGCTGCGCGCCGACGGCAAGCCGACGCTGCCGACGACGATCGGCGAGGAACTGTCGACCAATCCGTTCCTGCGCTGGCACGATCCGGCGATCCGCAGGCATCTCGGCCTGGAGAAGGCCTCCGACGCCGAAGTGTTCGCCGAGATCCGCAAGCGCAAGGACAATTTCTGAGCGGCGCCAGGAGCTAGGGTCATGACCAGTTCCGCCGAAATCATCGCCCTGCTCGGCCTGAAGCCGCATCCGGAAGGCGGCTGGTATGCCGAGACCTTTCGCGACGGCGCGGCAGGCACGCGCGGCCATTCGACGGCGATCTATTTCCTCCTCGAGAAGGACCAATTGTCCGCCTGGCACCGGGTCAAGGACGCGGCCGAGGTCTGGCATTTCTATAACGGTGCGCCGCTGGCGCTGTCGATACACCGAGAAGGCGGTCCCGTCATCGAGGAGATCCTCGGTACGGCGCTTGCCGCGGGCGAGCGGCCGCAGATCGTCGTGCCGGCAGGCTGGTGGCAGTCGGCACGCAGCCTCGGCGAATGGACCCTGGTCGGCTGCACCGTGGCGCCGGGTTTCGATTTCGCCGCCTTCGAACTTGCCGAACCAGGCTGGCTGCCGGGCACGCCCTAGGCACCTAGCCCAGCAGGAAACCCAGCGTGATCGCGAGCTGGCCGGCGTAATACAGCGCCCAGACCGCATGGCGCACCCAAATGCGATGCGGCGAGATGGCGGGCAGCAGGAACCTTTCCGAAGCGAGCAGCCCGTCGGACAGGATGAGCAGGACGATGCCGCCAATGACCCAGACGCTGTTCAGGGTGAGCGCCGCAATGCCCATGGCAAGCAGTGCCGCGGCATGCACACCGATCGGCAAACGCAAGGCGGGGCCGACGCGGCGCCGGAGCGCGAAAAGCATGGCCAGCACCGACACGACCATCGCCAGCACGATCGCTGCCCGCCATGGCTCGGCCGAAAGCAGTCCGAGGCCGCCGCCGGCACGCAGGAACAGCACGACGTAAAGCACATGCGCGGCAAGAAAGCTGGCCGTGCCACCAAGAAATGCCTTCTCGCCGTCGCGCGACAGGAAGGCGTCGCCGATGGCACTGGCGCCCAGCGCGGCGACGAGCAGCCATGGGCCGCCCTGCTGCACGACCAGCACCGCCAGCATTGCAACCGCCAATGTCCTTGCCGCCGACCGCGAAAGACGCGGCCGCATGCCGAGGCTGAACGCGTAAATCACCGTCGCCGCCAACGAAAACACCAGCGTCGCATTGGCATTGGCATCGATGCCGCCGGGAAACGGCATCATGCGTTTGCCTCGCTCGTAGCCCTCTTGCGCAGGAACAGCGATTTCGCCGCCAGCGCCGCGCCGCCGGTGATCAGCACGCAGGCGGCGAGGATGCGCCATGACGGCTCGGCGAAGCCGGCGGCGATCAGCACCAGTGTCGACAGCAGCGGCGCGGCATAGCTCGCCGCCCCCAGCACCTGGATGTTGCCGCGCTTGACGCCTATGTCCCAGGCATAGAACGCCGCCCCCACCGGCATCAGACCGAGGCCGAGCACGGCCAGCCACTGGCCGGCGCCGTCGGGCAGCACCGTCTGTTCAAGCAACAGATGGCAGACGAGCGAAAGGGCCGCGGTGGCGGCGCAGAACCAGGTGACGGTGCTGGTCGGTACCGACGGGAAGCGCCGCGACAACAGCGAATAGGACGACCACAGCACCGCACAGACGCCGGCCATGGCGTAGCCGAAGGCATAACGCGCATCGAAGGCAAGCCCGCCGCCCTTGGTGACGATCAGGACCGTGCCGGCAAGGCCGAGCAGCGCGCCGACGATATGGTTCCAGGCCAGCCGCTCGCCAGGCATCAGCGCCGATCCCAGCACGATCAGCAGCGGCCACAGATAGGCGATCAGACTGGCCTCGACGGCCGGCGCATTGCGCAGCGCGGTGAAGTAGAAAAAGTGGTAGCCGAACAGGCCGGCAATGCCAATCACCCAGACTTTGCGTGGTATTTTGACCTGGCGCGGTGTCTTCGCGGCGCCGTCGGCTGCCGGCATGAACAGCCGGGCAACCAGCCCGACGCAGGTGCCGATCGTAAAGGTGATTGCCGAAAGCAGGAACGGCGGCACGGCGCCCGAAGCATCCGTAAGCAGCGCCAGCAGCGCCCACATGGCGACCGCGGAGAAGCCGATCAGTGTTGCGCGCGCCATATCCGTCGCCCCCGTGCCCATCGTTGGCGGCGCACCATCACGCCTATTCGTTTGCTTCGAACCGCTCCGCGCTGATCGTCAACGGGCCGATTTGCGTGCTGACCGTGGCGCGGATCGGCGCATATACGCCGCTTTGGCCGACCGGTGCAAACGTCACCATGATGCGGCTGCGTTTCTTCAGGTAGTTCAGCGCCTTGCGGTTCTTGCGGTAGCCGGCCACCGGCTCGAAGCCTAGCCTGCAGGTGACCGTATCGCCCTTGTAGCCGGTCACCGAGATCGACCCTTTCGACTCGTAGGTCAGTTTCAGATCGGCACGCATTTCGCCGTCATAGAGCTTCACCGTGCGCCCGCAGACCTGGTCGAGGCTGTCGGCATGGATGACGGTCGCGGCCATCGGATCGAGGACGGATACGAGATCGCTGCCGACCAGCGGTATCCAGTTGTTGGGATTGCGCTTCTTCGGCTCAGGCACGACCTTGGTCGAGGTGACGACGCCGTTGGCAAACTGGATGTCGATCATCGATGCCTTCTTGCCGGACGTGTAGTCGGCGTGGAACGCTTGCGGCTGCAACTGCTTGCCCGAAATCTTGCCCTTCGACGAGATCGTGCCTCGCGTATCGTCGAACAAAGTGGCGAGCCCGGCGGCGGAGACGCTGCCCTCGATCGAATAGGTGTCGCCCTCGTAATCGCTGGAGAATTTCGCCTTGGCCACGGAGAGGCCGAGGAACGACACCGAATACTCGCCCGTGAAGGATTGCGGCTCTGCGGTCGAAGCCGTCGTCGACAGCACGACGGCCACCAACACGATCAGGGCATGGAGGAAAGAACGAGGCATGGCGGGTCCTTGATTGTCGACCGGACGGGCGGCTCCGGTCTGGCATGTCCCTGTGCGACCGTTTATAGGCTGAATTCCGGCCTTAATGTGAAAGGCGGCTTCGGCAGGAAACGCTGGGGCTGGTCGGTGGGAGCTGACGGAAGCCGGAAATGAAAAACCCGCCTCGGTGGGCGGGTCGGCGGTGCGAACCAGCACCATACCGAAATTAATAGCATAGCTGCCGGCACAAAGCAAGAACAAAATGTGGCGCCCTCGACGAATTTGCCGATCTCTCCCTTGCGGAGGAGATGGCCGGCAGGGCAGAGGGGGTGTTACGGATCGCCAAGGTTCAGTTTATCCTCCCAGTGCCGAGAGTTTTGGCTGCAACGGTGCTAAGTCGGAGGGACAGCCCCTCTGGCCTGCCGGCCATCTCCTCCGCAAGGGGGAGATCGGCAGCTTCGCTGGTAGCGCCTTCTCCGAAAGTGCGATTCCCCTCTTCCGAGCAACCCCAAGCTTGACGCATCGGCGAAATGCAACTATGGAACGCCAACTTTTTCCATAAGGCCGCCTGACCGAAACCGCGCGCCACCCGGCGCGGGTCGAATGTTTGGCCAGGACCGAGAACCGAAGGTTAGTATCATGTCCCGCACCTGCGAACTCACTGCCAAGGCAGTCATGTCCGGCAACAATGTG
Source organism: Mesorhizobium sp. M0306 (assembly GCF_040321655.1). NCBI lineage: Bacteria > Pseudomonadati > Pseudomonadota > Alphaproteobacteria > Hyphomicrobiales > Phyllobacteriaceae > Mesorhizobium > Mesorhizobium sp. M0306. The sequence goes on from NZ_JAMYRY010000001.1 coordinate 679,607, forward strand.
AGCCACGCCAACAACAAGACCAAGCGTCGCTTCCTGCCCAATCTCGTCAATGTGACGTTGATCTCGGAAGCGCTGAACCAGAATGTGCGCCTGCGCATTTCGGCCAACGCGCTGCGTTCGGTCGAGCATCGCGGCGGCCTCGATGCCTTCCTGGTCAAGGCTGACGCCAAGGAATTGTCGCAGCGCGCCCGCCTGTTGAAGAAGCAGATCGCCAAGAAGCTCGCCGAACGGCCGGCCGCCTGAGTTTTTCGGCGGCAGCCGCCTTCCAGGGCGTGACCGGGGTTCCGGATCGGGTTCCGCTGGTTCCATCACCCAGGATAAAAAAATGATTTTCCTCTCGCGGTACCTGCCCTTCGTGGCGGCCATGGCACTCGTCGTCGTGGCTTCGAACATCCTTGTGCAGTTCCCGATGCAGGGTGCAATCGGCGGGCTGTCGCTGGCCGACATCCTGACCTGGGGCGCCTTCACCTATCCGTTCTCCTTCCTAGTCACCGATCTCGCCAACCGCCGCTACGGCCCGGCGGTGGCGCGCAGGATCGTCTTTGTCGGCTTCATGACAGCGGTGGTCTGCTCGATCGTCATTCCACCGCTGCTGTTTCGCCACGGCCTGATCGAATTCGAGACCGCCGCCGACCGGCTGGTGCGCATTGCCGCGGCGTCGGGCGCGGCCTTCCTCACCGCGCAGTTGCTCGACGTCACCGTGTTCAACCGGCTGCGCCGGCAGAGCTGGTGGCGCGCACCGATCGTCGGCACGCTGGTCGGCTCCGTCTTCGATACGGTGGTGTTTTTCACCGTCGCCTTTGCGGCGGCTTTCGCCTTCGCCGGGCCGAACGACGGCTTTGCGCTGGAGACCGCGCCGCTGATGGGCGTGCTGCCGGTCGAGACGATGCGCTGGATATCCTGGGCGCTCGGCGATCTCAGCGTCAAGCTGGTCATAGCGGTGGTGGCGCTGATCCCTTACAGGCTGCTTGCCGCCCGCTGGAGCCAGCCGGCACTGGCGGCATAGAGCATGATCCCGAAAAGTGGGAACCGGTTTTCGGACAAGATCATGCTCAAAGACTATCGAGCATGATCCCCTGGCTTCAACTGGACTCGGCAAAAACGCCTGACGGCGGACAGGAACTCCGCCTGAAGCGGCGCGGCGGCGAATTCTCGATCATGCTTGGCGCGAACGAGCTGATGAACAGCCGGCTCAGCGGTTCCGAAGAGGCGCTGGCCAAACTGTCTTGTCAAAGGATTGCCGGCCGCCTGAACCCAAGCATCCTGATCGGCGGCCTCGGCATGGGCTTTACCTTGCGCGCGGCGCTGGCCGAGCTTGGCGCCGATGCGAAGGTCACCGTTGCCGAACTGGTACCGGCGGTCGTGACGTGGGCGCGCGGCCCGATGGCCGAGGTTTTCGACGGCTGCCTTGACGACCGGCGCGTAGGCATTCGCGAGACCGATGTCGGTCAGCTCATCCGATCGCAAGCATCGGCCTGGGACGCGATCCTGCTCGACGTCGACAACGGCCCCGAGGGCATCGTCTACAAGGCCAACGATGCGCTCTACAGCGGCACCGGCCTGATCAGCGCGAGAGCAGCTCTCAAGCCCGGCGGTGTGCTGGCGGTCTGGTCGCAGGGCCCTGACGCAGGTTTCACCCTCAGGCTCAAGCAGGCGGGCTTCACGGTCGACGAGGTTAAGGTGCGAGCTCACGGCAAGCGCGGCGCCCGTCACATCGTCTGGCTCGCGAGCAAGGGGCAATAGGCCCCTTGTTGGACGCCGCCCGATACCCCGACGAACCTCTACTGCGCGTTCTGAAGCTCGGCAGCGAGCGCCTGCAGCAGCCCGCGCGTGCCCTCCTCGCGCCCTTGCGCTGAATCGACGCCATCGAAGAACGCACCCTGTTCGGTATAGGTCAGGCGGGTGCCGTCGCCGGAAGGTGCAAGCTCGACGGTGGTGAGAGACGCCGACAGCGGCTGCGGCCCGACCGCCATCCGGTAGGAAAATACGATGCGCCGGTCAGGGACGATGTCTTGGAACTGCGCATCGAGCCTGATTTCCGGGCCGCCCTGATAGCTGAACCGCGAAACCTCGCCGCCGCCGACACGGAAATCGAAGGTGAATTCGGCGATGGTGAAGCCGTCACCTTCGACGCGCCAACGCCGCACCGTCGCCTTGTCGGCAAAGGCAAAGAAGACGCGCTCGGGCGATTGTGGATAGGTCCGCTCGATCGTGAAGGTCGAATGGATGACGGAGTGCTCGTCGTTCACGGGCGCAATCTGGTTCATTTCTTGTCGTCCTTTTCCTGGTCGTGGAGTGTTGCGTTCGGTTGGGAAGTCTCCGCCAGGATCTGGCCGAGACGGTCGAGGTGGCGTTCGGCCGGCGTACGGCGCGCGGCGATCCAGTCGGCGAGCGGGGCGAGCCCGCCGGGCTCGATCCGGCAGGTGCGCACGCGTCCGACCTTCTCGCTTCGGATCAGCCCGCACGCTTCCAGCGCCTGAAGATGCTGGAGCACGGCGGCGAACGTCATGCCGAACGGCTCCGCCAACTGGCTGACGGTGGCCGGCCCGCGGCTCAGCCTTTCCAGGATTGCCCGGCGCGTCGGCTCGGCAAGAGCTCGCAGGATGCTGTCGATCTCGGAATACTTAAGCATAGACTTGAGTGTCCCTTCGATGGCACAAATTGTCAAGTCTTGACTAAAGTGTTTTTTGCAGGCGGCGAATCTGGCTGGAACCCGCAGGTTATTGCCAGGGGGCATTGCCAAGGGAAATTACACGAGCTGCGAAACGGCGCGGAAACGCCAGCATCGCCGTCAGCCGGTCAATGGCCGATCGCGCGTCAATCCTCGTGCAGGACGAATTCCAGATAGAGGTTGCGCTGCAGGATCGAGTGGTTGTCGTCGGACATCAGCGACACGATCAGCGCGCCGTCGTCGCGGGTCCAGACGTCGAGGGCTTCCATATTGTCGATCTGGTAACCCATGTCGGCTTCAAGCAGCACCGGCCCGTCGGCAACGGCGCCCTTCTCGACGCTTTCGCCATAGATGCGCCGCAGACGCATCTTGACGCCGCCGGCCATCGAAAAACTGCGCTCCAGAAGCAACAGGTCGCCATCCGGCAGGAACGCGCCGTCGGTGATATCAAAATCGCCATTGCGCTTGACGGTGAAGACGCCCTTGCGAGGCCCTTCGATGATCGCGGCAAAGATGTTGCCGGCTTTGTCGAGGCTCTTTTCCGACACCACGACCAGCCCGCCCGCGTGCTGTCCGTAAGGATGGGCGCGGGTGACGGTCTCAAAGCCCCGATTGCGGCGGAGTTCCCCGGCCGGGATCAGGAAGTCCAATTGCCTGAACGGCGCCTTCATGTCGTCCGGGTCGATCTTGAACTCTGCGATACGGTGATCGCGCTCGAAGCCGACCGTGGCGATGCCGTCCTGGACCGCGAGGCCTTCGGCATCGACCGCCCATTTCTCGCCGATCGGCTGGCCGGCCGCATCGACCATCTGCTGCATGCGAAAATTCTCGATGCCGGAAGGCCGCTTGTCGGCATCGTGGACGAGAGTGCCGAAGAACCAGAAACCAGTGTCGGCGACGCCGATGAAATCGCTGCCGGGCTTGAGGAACCGAAGCGCCGACAGCGCGCCGAAATCGCGCGTCGGCGAGGTCATTTCGAGCCCGCCGACGAATTCGAGCGGCCCGAACTGTTTGTCCGGCCGGCCGATGTGGAATTCGCTGATCGGCCGTGCCGAGATTTCGGCCGGCTCGACCGAGGCCGGGCCGGCAGCGATAGCCGGCGCCAAACTGATGCCTAACAACGCAGTGGCGGCCAAAAGCTTCTGCCAAAAGCCGCCGCGGGAAAAAATCATCCGGCGCGCCGCATGCTGCCGCGCCGCGTATCGCGCACAGTTTCCTCGGCGAACAGCGAGGCCAGCTGTTCGGTCATGGCGCCGGCCAGCTCTTCCGCATCGACGATGGTGACGGCGCGGCGATAGTAGCGGGTGACGTCGTGGCCGATGCCGATGGCCAAAAGCTCGACCGGCGAGCGCGTCTCGATGAGTTCGATGATGGCGCGCAGATGCCGCTCGAGATAATTGCCCGGATTGACCGACAGCGTCGAATCGTCGACCGGCGCGCCGTCCGAGATCATCATCAGGATCTTGCGCTGCTCCGGCCGCGCGATCAGCCGGTTATGCGCCCACAGCAGCGCCTCGCCGTCGATGTTTTCCTTGAGCAGGCCCTCGCGCATCATCAGCCCGAGATTGCGGCGCGCCCGCCGCCACGGATGGTCGGCGGATTTGTAGATGATGTGGCGCAGATCGTTGAGCCGGCCGGGGTTCGGCGGCTTGCCTTCCTTCAGCCATTTCTCGCGCGCCTGCCCGCCCTTCCAGGCGCGGGTGGTGAAGCCGAGGATTTCGACCGAGACGCCGCAGCGTTCCAGCGTGCGCGCCAGGATGTCGGCGCAGGTCGCCGCGACGGTGATCGGGCGGCCGCGCATCGAACCCGAATTGTCGAGCACCAGCGACACCACCGTGTCGCGGAATTTGGTGTCGCGCTCCTGCTTGAAGGACAGGGGCTGCATCGGGTCGATGACGACGCGCACCAGCCGCGCCGGATCGAGATAGCCCTCTTCGAGGTCGAAATCCCAGGAGCGGTTCTGCTGCGCCATCAGGCGACGCTGCAGCCGGTTGGCCAGCCGCCCGACGACGCCGGAAAGGTTGGCGAGCTGCTTGTCGAGGAAGGCGCGCAGCCGGTCGAGCTCCTCCTCTTCGCACAATTCCTCCGCGCCTACGGTCTCGTCGAAGGCCGTGGTGAAGACCCTGTAGTCGATCTCTTTCGGCAGATTGGTGAAGGGGTTGTCGTTGCGGCGCGCCTCGCCGGGCGTCTCCGCATCGGCGTCGTCATCGTCGGAGAGATCCTCGGCGGTGGCGTCGGAGGCTTCCGTCTCGGCCGATTGCTCGTCGTCGGACGATGCCTCGGTATCCTCGGACTGCGACTGCTCGGAGCCGGAATCGTCCTCGCCGCCCTCTTCGCTCTGCTCCTCGCCTTGCGGCTGGTTTTCGTCGTTGTCCTCGGAGTCTTCCGTCTCCTGGTCGTCGCCGAGCTCCTCGGCCATCTCCATGGAGGCGAGCATGTCGCGCACGACGCGGGCGAAAGCCTGCTGGTCGTCGAGCTTTGCCGACAGCCCGTCTAGGTCGGCGCTGGCCTTTTCCTCGACCCAGGGGCGCCAGAGATCGACCAGCCGTTCGCCGCTCTTCGGCGCAGTGCGCCCGGTCAGCTTTTCGCGCACCATCAGCGCCAGCGCTTCCTCGATCGGCGCGTCGGCCTTGTCCTTGACGTCGACGAGGTTGGCCCTGGCGTATTTGTCCTCGAGCATCGAGCCGATATTGTCGGCGACACCCTGCATGGCGCGAGAGCCGATCGCCTCGACGCGGGCCTGCTCGACCGCGTCATAGATGGCGCGGGCCTGCTTGCCTTCCGGCGCCAGCCTGGTGTGGATGCGCACATCGTGGCAGGCGCGCTTCAGCGCCATGGAATCGCCGAGCCCGCGGGTAATGGCGATGTCCGCCTTCGAGGCCTTCTTCGGCAGTTCGGGCAGCCGGGCGCGGCTGCCGGCCAGCGCCGGCCGGTCCTTGGCGAAACCGACTTCGAGATCCTTGTCGCCGGCGATCGCGCGCATGCAGACGGTGACGGCACGCTTGAAGCTGTCGTTCTCAGCGCCGGTCTTGGATTTGTTTCGCGTGTTGTCGCCCGGACCCGCCATCGAGACTCTGCTTAGCCCAACACGACGTTGGCGGCGCTCTCCGGCAGATCTTCGCCGAAAGCGCGCTGGTAGAACTCGGCGACCAGCGAGCGTTCCAGCTCGTCGCATTTGTTGAGGAAGGTCAGCCGGAACGCCATGCCGATATTGCCGAAGATCTCGGCATTCTCGGCCCAGGTTATGACCGTGCGCGGGCTCATCACCGTCGACAGGTCGCCGTTGATGAAGGCCGAGCGCGTCATGTCGGCGACACGCACCATCTTGTTGACGATCTCCTTGCCCTTGCCATCGCGATAATGCTTGGCCTTGGCCAGCACGATGTTCACCTCATTGTCGTGCGGCAGATAGTTCAGCGTGGTGACGATCGACCAGCGGTCCATCTGCGCCTGGTTGATCTGCTGGGTACCGTGGTAGAGGCCTGTGGTGTCGCCCAGCCCAACCGTGTTGGCGGTCGAAAACAGCCTGAAGGCCGGATGCGGGCGGATGACCCGGCTCTGGTCGAGCAGCGTCAGCCGGCCCGACGATTCCAGCACCCGCTGGATGACGAACATCACGTCCGGGCGGCCGGCATCGTACTCATCGAAGCACAGCGCAACATTGTGCTGGTAGGCCCAGGGCAGGATGCCGTCGCGGAATTCGGTGATCTGCAGCCCGTCCTTGACGACGATCGCGTCCTTGCCGACGAGGTCGATACGGCTGACATGGCTGTCGAGATTGACACGCACGCAGGGCCAGTTGAGGCGGGCGGCGACCTGCTCGATATGCGTCGACTTGCCGGTGCCGTGATAGCCCGACACCATGACCCGGCGGTTATAGGCAAAGCCGGCGAGGATCGCCATGGTCGTGTTCTTGTCGAACAGGTAGTCCGGATCGATGTCGGGGACATGCTCGCTCGTCACCGAATAGGCCGGCACCACCATCCTGGAGTCGAAGCCGAATGTCTCCTTCACCGACACCGTGGTGTCGGGCAGGTTGGCGATGTCGCGATCGACCTTGTTCATCTCTATCAACGTCTCCACAAGCGAAACGCCGCGTTTCGCCGGCAATCGATTTTGTTCGGGGGCGGTCTTAGAGCCTTTTCCAACCTTATGAAAGTTGGAAAGCGACACGAACCGTAAGGTCGCTCAGCACAAACCTGCCTGCTTGAGCACGCGATACGCCTGAAGCACATCGCGGAACCGGTCTTCCGAACCTCTGTCGCCGCCATTCGCATCCGGATGGTGGCGTTTCACAAGTTCCTTATAGCGCGCCTTGATATCCTTGCCACTTGCCTTTGTATCAAGGCCAAGCGTTTCCAGTGCCTTGGCCTCAAGCGGCTTGGCCTTGCGCTCGCGTGCTTCGCGCGGGTCCTTCGGGCCTTTGAACAGGTCGAAGGGATCGCGCATGCGATTGTAGTAGCCGGCGCGGCCGGAGCGCGCCTGGGCGAAGTCGGGCGAGGAGCGTGTCGAGGCACCGTTGACGCCCATTTTCCAGGTCGGCCGGTGGCCGGTCATGGCTTCCTTCTGGAAGCGGGCGATCTCGGTATCGGGAACGCCCGAGAAATAATTGAAGCCCTTGTTGTACTCGCGCACATGGTCGAAGCAGAACTGGAAATACTCGCCTTCCTTCATCCGTCCGACCGGGGCGCGGTGGGTACCGGCCTCCTTGCAGCCATCCCACTGGCAGATCGGCGAACGCGACTTCAGCTCCGCGTCCTTCTCCGGGCGGATGCGAATCTTTTCGAAATATTTTGGGTACGGCTTCATCTCACCCATTTATGGGCTGTTCGCGGATGCGAAACAAGAATTGACATTTTCGCGATGATCGCCCTAACCGCTGAATCGCGGCATAAAACCGGCGAATGGCGAATTTTGTGCGATGACGTAGATGTGGTGAAGGGAAGCGGCGATGTCCATACAGGCAACGATGGAAGATAAGCTGAAAAAGGCGTTTTCGCCGGAACGGCTGGACGTCATCAACGAAAGCCATCTCCATGCCGGGCATCATCATGTGGATTCCGGCCATCACGCCACCTTCGATGGCGCCGGTGAGACGCATTTCCGCGTCCGCATCGTCGCGCCCGCCTTTGCCGGCATGAGCCGCGTCGAGCGTCACCGCGCCGTCAACGATCTGCTGGCCGAGGAGTTGAAATCCGGCGTCCACGCCCTGGCAATCGAGCCGGCAGCGCCCGGCGAAACGACCCGCTGGTAATTCAGCCGAGGCTCGCCCTCAGGAAAGCCATCACCGCGGCGGTCAATGCATCGCCCTCGGTGCCGAAGTCGCGATTGATCGACATGTGCGAATAGGCGCTACCGTCGAACAGCGTGACTCTGGTTCCGGTGGCGCGCAGACGCCCGGCAAAGGCCTGCGCGTCCGCTGCACGGGTCTTCGCCCGCGAATGGGCGATGAAGGTTGCCGGGTGCTTGCGGCCTTCGACATAGGTGACAGGCGACAGCGCGCGCCACTGCGCCGGATCGGGAAAGGCGCGGGCATAGACCCCTTCCATGCCGCCGCTCCTGGCCAGTGCCTCTAGGTCGTAGGCCCTGGTGTCGTCGAGGACCAGCGCCGCGACGCCGGGCAGGCCGCCGCGCAGGCCGGTCAATGCGACGAGATGGCAGCCGGCCGAATGGCCCATGGCGACGATTCGGCCCGGATCGCCGCCATGCCTGGCGATGTTGGCACGGACGTAACGATAGGCCAGTTCGACATCCGCCGCCTGGGTGGCGACATCGGCTTCAGGCAGCATCCGGTAGTCGATCGAGACGAAGCAGAAGCCATTGTCGAGCAGGAAACCAGGCTTGGAGTTGACATTGTTGCGGTTGCCGACCCGCCAGGCGCCGCCATGGACGAAGAAAACGACCGGCAGGCTGTTTGCGCCGTCGCGGGAATAGATGTCGAGCTTGGCCGGCCCATAGTCGAAGGTTTCGGGCGACGGCGAACGCAGCCGCAATGCCGCCGCCTGTCCCGGCAGCAGCGCCGCCATCGACGCCAGAAGCAGGCTTCGCCGATCGATCGTCATCAACTCCTGACTACCCACAGTTGCCATGGGGCGCGCACTGTCATTCGCCAAGCATCGCCGGCTTGATCCTCAACCGCGCGATCCGGTTCTTGTCGCGCTTCATGACGACGAAGCGCTTGCCGTGAAACGTAAAGGCCTGCTTTTCGTCCGGGATCGACTGCGCCTCGTGGATGACAAGGCCGGCAATGGTGGTGGCTTCCTCGTCCGGCAGGTGCCAGTCGAGCGCCCGGTTGAGGTCGCGGATCGACACCGTGCCGTCGACGACGACGGAGCCGTCGGCCTCCTGCTTGACGCCCTGGATGTCGATGTCGTGCTCGTCAGCGATCTCGCCGACGATCTCCTCGATGATGTCCTCCAGCGTCACCAGTCCCTCGACCTCGCCATATTCGTCGACGACGATGGCGAAATGCGCCTTGCGGCGCAGGAAGGCGTTGAGCTGCTCCTGCAGCGTCGTGGTGTCAGGCACGAACCACGGTTTCGACGCGATCTTCATCACGTCGATCCTGGAAAAATCATTGCCGACCTCGTTCAGCGCGCGCAGCAGATCCTTCGCGTGCAGCACGCCGACAATGTTGTCGAGCGAGCCCTTCCACAACGGCATGCGGGTGTGCGGGCTCTGCAGGATCTCGCGAACCACCGCTTCGGGCGGGTCGTCGGCGTTGACCGAGCGCATATTGGTGCGGTGGACCATGACGTCGGAGACTTCGAGCTCCTCGAGGTCGAACAGGCCGCCGATGCGGGCGCGGTCCTCGCGCACCACCTGGCCGTCGCGGCGGAAATCGTCGACGGCGCCGCGCAATTCCTCATGCGCCGAGCGCTGCGGCTCGATGCGCTGCAGCTCGTAGCCGAAGGCGGCGAGCAGGCGCCGGCGCAAGACGAAGCCCAGCAGACCGAGGCCGGCGAGCACGGCAGCCGCGATCCAGCCGGCCTGGCTCATCCCGGATGGTTCTCCCTGAGGAACGCCAGCACTTCCGAGGCCGGCACATCCCTGGCGATGAAGGCCTGGCCGACGCCGCGCGTCAGGATGAAGGTCAGCGCGCCGCGCGACACCTTCTTGTCCTGGGTGATGAAGGAGAACAGCGTCTCGGCATCGGGCAGTTCGCCTGGAATGTTGGCCATGCGCCAGGGCAGGCCGACGGCGCGAAGATGCGCCTCGACACGCGCCGCATCGTCGGGGCTCGCCAAATTGAGCCTTGACGAAAAGCGGTGGGCCAGCGCCATGCCGATGGCGACGCCCTCGCCATGCACGAGCCTTGCGCCGTCATAGCCGGTCGCCGCCTCCAGCGCGTGACCGAAGGTGTGGCCGAGATTGAGCAGGGCGCGGTCGCCGGTCTCGAACTCGTCGCGGGCAACGACGTCGGCCTTGGCGCGACAGGCCTCGGCAATGGCCTCTCCCCGCTCCGGCCCGCCGGCAAACACTTGGCGCCAGTTTTCTTCCAGCCAGGCGAAGAACTGCGGCCGGTCGATCAGCCCGTATTTTGCCAGTTCGGCGTAGCCGGCGCGAAACTCGCGGATCGGCAGCGTGTCGAGCACTTCGGTGTCGGCCAGCACCAGCCTGGGCTGGTGGAACACCCCGACCAGGTTCTTGCCGCGCTTGCTGTTGATGCCGGTCTTGCCGCCGACGGAGGAATCGACCTGCGCCAGCAGCGAGGTCGGAACCTGCACGAAGTTCATGCCGCGCCGCGCGATGCCGGCGGCAAAGCCGGCGAGGTCGCCGACGACGCCGCCGCCGAGCGCGATGACGACGTCGCCGCGCTCCAGCTTGGCGGCCAGCACGCCGTCGACCACCTCTTCGAGATGCGCAAAGCTCTTGGTCTTTTCGCCTGGCGGCAGCGTGATGACGGCATGTTGGATGCCTCCGCTTGCCAGGCCGGCCGCAAGCGTTGCGAGATGCGCGGCCGCGACGTTTTCGTCGGTGATGACCGCCGCCCGCGTCCCCGGCAGACGGCGCGAAATCTCGGCGCCGGCGCGTGCCAGCAGGCCGGGACCGATCAAAATGTCGTAGGCACGCTCGCCAAGCCCGACTTCGACAGAGACCGCTGCATCAGCGCTCACGACCGCACCTCGTCAATGTCGGCAACGCCAAGGTGGCCGCGCAGCGCGTCCACCACTTCGGCGGCAATGATCTCCTTGCGGTCGTCGCGGGTCGGCACGGTGACGTCGGCCGCGGCATAAACCGGGTAGCGTTCCGCCATCAGCCGTTCGAGCACGGCGCGCGGTTCGGCGCTTTTCAGCAGCGGCCGATTCTGCTTCTTGGAAACGCGCTCCATCAACAGGTCGATCTCTGCCTTCAGCCAAACCGAAACGCCATGGCTGGCGATCGCCTCGCGCGTCTGCGCGTTCATGAAGGCGCCGCCGCCGGTCGACAGCACCTGCGGCCCGTGCTCCAGCACACGCAGGATGACGCGCTGCTCCAGCGCCCGGAACTCCGCCTCGCCATAGCGCTCGAACAGGTCCGGGACGCTCATGCGCGAAACAGTTTCGATTTCCTGGTCGCTGTCGATGAAGGGCAGCGCCAGCATCGCCGCCACCTTGCGGCCGATCGCCGTCTTGCCGGCGCCCATCAGCCCGACAAAGACGATGGAACGGCCGCCCAGCCGGCCGAGCAGCGCGGCATGGCTCTCGCCCGGAGGATTTGCTGGTAGCGCGTTCATGTTTCTACGGCCTCTTTGCCGGCGTATCGACATCAAAAGCCTGTTTGCGTCAAGCGCGACGCAACCGGGACCTGTTATGGGCTTGGTCCTTGAATTGGCCGGATTGGCGTCTCATAAGGGCACAGGGTTGGAAATGCAGAATAAGACGACGGGCGAAAATTAATGCCAACACTGTTTCGCTTTGTCGTGACGCTCGCGATTCTTGCCGGCATTGTCTATGGCGCAATGTTCGCCCTGGTCATGTTCGTCGAGCCGAGAAAGGCGGAAATGAGCGTGCGTATCCCTCCGGAAAAGCTCAATCCCAAAAAATGAACAGCGCCGCCCGCATCGAAGCCTTCCTGGAGATGATGAGCGCCGAGCGCGGCGCTGCCGAAAACACGCTTTCCTCCTATCGCCGCGACCTCGAGGACGCTTCCGCCGGGATCGGCGGCGGGCTTGCCGCTGCCACCAGCGCCGCCATCCGTGCTTATCTCGACGACATCGCCGCGCGCGGCTTTGCCGCCACTTCGCAGGCGCGCAAATTGTCGGCGATCCGGCAGTTCTTCAAGTTCCTCTACGCCGAGGGTCTGCGCGGTGACGATCCGACCGGCACGCTGGACAGTCCGAGGAAAGGCCGGCCGCTGCCGAAGACGATGAGCGAGGCCGACACCGGCCGGCTGCTCGACCGCGCCGCGCAGGAGGCGATGGACCCCTCCATGCATGACGGCGACAGGCTCGCGGCGCTGCGCCTCCACGCGCTGGTCGAGGTGCTCTACGCCACCGGCTTGCGCGTTTCGGAGCTGGTCGGCCTTCCCGTGACGGTGGCGCAGCGCGACGACCGCTTCTTCATGGTCCGCGGCAAGGGCAACAAGGAGCGCATGGTGCCGCTGTCGGCCAAGGCGCGCACGGCGATGCGGACCTGGCTCGCCGCACGGGCGGCGGTGCCGGCTTTTGCCGACAGCCCCTTCCTGTTTCCGGCCGCCTCGGACAGCGGCTATCTTTCGAGACAGGTCTTTGCCCGCGAGCTGAAAGGGCTTGCCGCGCGGGCCGGCATTGCCACGGCGAAGATATCGCCGCATGTGCTGCGCCATGCTTTCGCCAGCCATCTGCTGCAAAACGGCGCCGATCTCAGGGCCGTGCAGCAGTTGCTCGGCCATGCCGATATTTCAACGACACAGATCTACACGCATGTGCTGGAAGAGCGGCTGGTGCGCCTGGTTAACGATCATCATCCGCTTGCCGACTAGGCGTCATGTCGCTATGTGAGAACGACGTTCCACCGCGCCCAGCCTGCATTTTCAGGCTTGCGTCAGTCATTGCCTTCCGACTTGCCGGTCCGCCCAAGAATGTACAATTACCTCGATTTCGAAAAGCCTGTGCAGGATCTCGAAGGCAAGATCCTCGAGCTGAAGAAGCTTGCCGAGAACGGCGAGGCGGTCGATGTCGGCGATGAGATCGCCCGTCTCGAGAAGCGCTCGCGCGATGCGCTGCGCGACGCTTACAAGGCGCTGACGCCGTGGCAGAAGGTGCAGGTGGCGCGCCATCCGGACAGGCCGCATTGCATCGACTACATCAAGGGCCTGCTTACCGATTTCACGCCGCTCGCCGGCGACCGCAATTTCGGCGAGGACCAGGCGATCGTCGGCGGCTTCGCCCGCTTCCGTGGCGAGCCGGTGGCGATCATCGGCCAGGAGAAGGGTTCCGACACGGCAAGCCGGCTGAAGCATAATTTCGGCTCGGTGCGGCCGGAGGGCTACCGCAAGGCGGTGCGGCTGATGGAACTCGCCGACCGCTTCCAGATCCCGCTGCTGACGCTGGTCGACACTGCCGGCGCCTATCCCGGCGTCAACGCCGAAGAGCGCGGCCAGGCGGAAGCCATCGCCCGCTCGACTTCCGCCTGCCTTGGCCTGAAGGTGCCGTCGATCTCGGTGGTGATCGGCGAAGGCGGCTCGGGCGGCGCCATAGCGATCGCCACCGCCAACCGCGTCTACATGCTCGAACACGCCATCTATTCGGTGATCTCGCCGGAGGGCGCCGCCTCGATCCTGTGGCGCGACACCACGCGGTCCAGGGATGCTGCGACCAATATGAAGATCACGGCGCAGGACCTGCTGGAGCTGAAGATCATCGACGCCATCGTTGCCGAGCCGCTCGGCGGCGCCCATCGCGGCCCCGAGACGGTTATCGCCGCCACCGGCGACCTCATCGCCAGGACGATGAAGGAATTTTCCGGCGCCAACACCGACTTCCGCGAGCATCGTCGCGAGAAATACCTGGCGATGGGCCGCAATCTGTAATCAACGCAGGCACGCGGCCTGAAATGTGACGGCGTGGAGCAATTTCGCCACAAAAATGCCGCTGCATTCGGCTCAGTGAGCTTGCCGTAAGGGGACGCTCCAGCATGCTTGCGGTAAGGAATTTTCAAGGTTAACGGGCTTAGGGTCCGTCAGTGGTCAGTTTAGCAGCTGCGGCATCCGCGGCGCAGAGATGAAGACGATAGCGATATCCATGTTAGCCAAGCTTGCCCGCACCGGAGTTCTGATCGCTGCGATCGGCGTCGCCGGCTGCAACGATGCTTCGATGAAGGATTTTGCGCCGCAAGCCAACAAGCCGCTGCCGGACAAGATCCTGACCGAAATGAAGGCCAAGGGCATGGTCCGCACCTCTTCGGTGATGGCCCGCATCTTCAAGGAAGAAGGCAAGCTCGAAATCTGGAAGGCCAAGACCAACGGCCGCTACGACCTGGTCGCCAGCTATGACATCTGCAAATGGTCGGGCAAGCTCGGGCCGAAGTTCACCGAAGGCGACCGCCAGGCGCCGGAAGGCTTTTACACGGTCCGCCCGGCACAGATGAACCCGCGGTCGAATTATCACCTGTCCTTCAACATCGGCTACCCGAACGCCTATGACCGCGCCAATGGCCGCACCGGTTCCAACCTGATGGTCCATGGCGCCTGCTCGTCGTCTGGCTGCTATTCGATGACCGACGCGCAGATCGAGCAGATTTACGCTTTCGGCCGCGACGCCTTCCAGGGCGGCCAGACCGAGTTCCAGATCCAGGCTTTTCCGTTCCGCATGACCGCCGCCAATATGGCGCGCTACCGCAACGACCCGAACTACGAATTCTGGAAGATGCTGAAGGTCGGCTACGACAATTTCGAAGTCACCAAGGTGCCGCCGAAAGTCGACGTCTGCGAGAAACGCTACGTCTTCAACCAGGTTGCGGCCGACGGCTCGGCCTTCAATCCGACCGGCCCTTGCCCTGCGACCACCCAGCCCGATTCGCTGAAGAGCGCCATCAACGCCTATCAAAGCACCTATGAGGCGGCCTTCAACGGCGCCGTCAAGGCCAGCGTGCCGGCGCCCAAGCCGACCATCGCCGGGATCAAGGAAGCCAGCATCGTTTCCGACTGGTCGAAACGGCGTGCCCGCGGCGAACGCGTGCCGATCGAGCCGCCGTCGCTCAACGCGGACGGCACGGTGACCGAAACGGCGCGCATGGGCCGCGTCGATTCGCCGGCGGGCCGCAAGATGGCGGCGCTCGACGCCGAAAAGGCCGCCAAGCAGAAGGCCGAGGAACAAAGGCTAGCCGCCATAGAAGCGGCGAAGGCCGCGAAAGAGGCAGCCAAGGCGCAGGCCCTGGCCGAGAAGGAAGCTGCCAAAGCCCAGGCACTGGCCGAAAAGGAAGCTGCCAAGACCGCCGCCGAGATGCCTGTCGCCACCGCCACCGTAGCGCCATCGGAGGCCGCTCCGGCAGTCGAAACGCAGGCTGCGGACGCCGAAAGCACGGCGACAAGGTTGAAGAAAAAGCTGCTCGGCATGTTTGGCGGCTGAGCTTCATGCTTGAACAAGAAGATGGGGGCCAAGAAGACAGGCCCTCAACCAACTCCGCCGCCGTCTACGACCTCAAAGGCCTGAACTGCCCGTTGCCCGTGCTCAAGGCAAAAAAGCGCCTGTCCGCAATGCAGCCGGGCAGCCGGCTCTGGCTCGAAACCACCGACCCGCTCGCCGTCATCGACATTCCCGCCTTCTGCGCCGAGAGCGGCCATCGGCTGGTCGAAACGACGGCGATATCGGGCGGCCACCGCTTCCTGGTCGAGCGCGGCTGAGCGGGGGTAATCTCCCCCCTCGAGGGGAGATGTCGCCGAAGGCGACAGAGGGGGTCGCCTCGCGTAAAGCGCCAACCTTGATCTGCCGCAGGAGGCCGCGTCCGGCCGCGCCGACCCCCCTCTGGCCTGCCGGCCATCTCCCCCTCGAGGGGGGAGATCGGCAGCTTCACCCACGCCCGGCAATAGCCAGGGGATTGCTTTCCAGTGCTGCGCGATCCGGGGTGTCGATCGACGGCCGGTTGGTGAAGGCGGCGAACAGCCGGCGGACATAGTCTTCCGGCATGTCGAGCGTGATCAGCACCAGTCTGGTGCCGCGCTGGCCGTCCGGCCAGGCCGGCAGTTGCACCGGCGGATGCAGGATCTTCTGCACGCCATGGATAACCAGCGGCCGCGACGGATCTTCTGCAAGTTCGATGACGCCTTTCATCCGCAACAGGCGCTCGCCATGCGCCGAGCGCAGCAGATCGAGGAACATCTCGATTGCCGAAAACGGCACCGGCCCGTCATGAACCAGCGAATACGAACGCACGCGGGAATCGTGCCTATGGCCATGACCATGGTGATGGTGATCGCCACGGTCATGCCCGTCGTGATCGTGCCCGCTGTGGTCATGCCCGCTGTGGTCATGGTCGTGGCCGGCTTCTTCGCCGAGCCAACGCTGCACATCGACCGATTTGGTGGCCGGATTGTAGAGGCCGCTATCGAACAGGGTCGCCGCGCTTGCCTGGCTCGCGTCGAGCACCACGGCGCCCCGGTTGAGGTGACTGAGCCGCGCCCGCAACGCCTCGACATCGCCTGCATCCGTGGCCAGGTCGGCCTTGCTGAGCACGATGCGATCGGCGACGGCCACCTGCTTCACCGCCTCGACATGCACATCGAGCGTCGCATTGCCGTTGACGGCGTCGACCAGGGTGATGACGCCGTCGAGCCGGAAGGCCTGGACCAGCGCCGGATGCGCCATGATCGACTGCAGCACGGGGGCGGGATCGGCGAGCCCGGTGGTCTCGACGACGACGCGGGCAAGCCGGTCGATGCGGCCGGTTTGCAGGCGGTCGACGAGGTCGGCCAGCGTGTCGACCAACTCGCCGCGCACCGTGCAGCAGAGGCAGCCGTCGGAGAGCTGGATGATGCCGTCGGAGGCCTGCTCGACCAGGAGATGGTCGATCGCCACCTCGCCGAACTCGTTGATGATGACGGCGGTGTCGGCGAGTGCCGGATCCCGGAGCAGCCGGTTGAGCAGCGTCGTCTTACCGGCGCCGAGAAAGCCGGTGAGCACCGAAACGGGGATCGGGAAGCCGACCATGCGGCTAGTTCAGCGCTTTGGCCGGCTGCTGGACCTGCGCGGCGGTGGTGGATCCCGCCACGGCCGGCTCGGCGCCGGCCGGCGGCGCCCGGTCCGGCCGCCATGTCGGCAGCGGCACGTCGGCATATTCCTGCCCGGAGGCGTCGAGCATCGCCTTCGGCTTCGGTCCCGTGGCGCCGCCGAGGCCGACGGCGATCAGCGTCGGCACATGGTCGAGCTTTTCCTGATAGGGCGATTTCGGCACGTCCTTGCCCTTGTCGCCGACGGCGGGTGCTGCTTCCGATTGCTCCTCGGCCGGCTTCTTCTTGCAAATCTCGTCATTCATGTCGTTGGCCGACACGGTGTCGCCATAGGCAGGCAGCGCCGCGACCGTCAGCCAGCTCGGCGCCGGCGTTGCAAAGCCCTGGTCGAGCAGTTTTGCCGCCGCCTCGGCGCGGGTGACGGCCGATTGTTCGCCGAGCACTACGGCGACCAGTGTGCGGCCGTTGCGGGTCGCCGAGCCGATCATGTTGAAACCGGACGAGCAGACGAAACCCGTCTTCATGCCGTCGGCACCCGGATAGCGGCCGATCAGCAGGTTGTAGTTGGAGATCGCCTTCTTGCCGACGGCGAGGCCTTCGATCGAGAACCAGGGAGCATATTGCGGGAATTCCTTGCGGATCGCCATCACCAGCAAAGCGAGATCGCGCGCTGTCGTATACTGGTCCGGCGAATAGAGCCCGTTCGGATTGACGAAATGCGACCCGCTCATGCCGAGCCTCCGCGCCTCGGCGTTCATGCGTTCGGCGAAAGCCGCTTGCGAACCGCCGATATTCTCGCCGACCGCCATGGCGATATCGTTGGCCGATTTGACCAGCATCATCTTCAGCGCATTGTCCAGCCGCATCACCGAGCCCGGCTTGAAGCCCATCTTGCTCGGCGGCTCGCCGGCCGAATGTTTCGTCACCTTGATCGGCGAATCGAGCTGGACCTCGCCCGCGGCAATCGCCCGAAACGCCACATAGGCGGTCATCAGCTTGGTCAGCGATGCCGGGTACCAGCGCCTGAACGCCTCCTGATGCTGCAGGATCTTGCCGCTGTTCAGGTCGAACAGGATGGTCGGATTGGCCAAGGCAGGCCCGGCCAGCGCCGCAAGCACCACCGCGCCCGCCACCAACAGTTTGAGGAAATGCCTGTAGCGCATCATGAAAACCGAAATAGCCTCTTGCCGCAGTCGCACCTGGCTCCGTAAGATTTCGTTACACGATCGCCAGGATAATGGTCCGGCCCTCTGTTCCCGGAGCACAGTCGCGGTGCTATTTACTCTATGTGACGTCAACATGGCAAAGTGCTGCCGATCACAATGTGGAAGCAGCAGCACAATGCAAAGCTGCGTGCATGGTTGCAAGGCAGCAGGCACAATTGCAAAGCAGCAGGCCAAGACCGCCTGCTCCAACAGCGAAATGGAACCATCATGCCGATCCTGAACCGAGCCGCCGAAATGCAGGACGAGGTGGCCGGCTGGCGCCGCCATTTGCACCAGACGCCGGAGCTGAATTTCGACGTCTTCAAGACCGCCGCCTTCGTCACCGAGAAGCTGAAGGCTTTCGGCTGCGACGACATCGTGACGGGTTTGGGCAAGACCGGCGTCGTCGGCATCATCCGCGGCCGCCACGGCGAAGGCTCGACCATCGGCCTGCGCGCCGACATGGATGCCCTGCCGCTCAACGAGATCACCGGCAAATCCTATGCCTCGACCGTCCCCGGCAAGATGCACGCCTGTGGCCATGACGGCCACACCGCGATGCTGTTGGGTGCCGCCAAATACCTCGCCGAAACGCGCAATTTCGCCGGCTCCGTCGCGGTCATCTTCCAGCCGGCCGAAGAGGGCGGCGGCGGCGGCAACGAGATGGTCAAGGACGGCATGATGGAGCGCTTCGGCATCTCCAAGGTGTTCGGCATGCACAACATGCCGGGCCTGCCGGTCGGCCAGTTCGCCATCAGGCCGGGCCCGATCATGGCGGCGACCGCCGAATTCACCATCACCGTCAAGGGCCGGGGCGGCCACGCGGCGATGCCGCACGGCACCATCGATCCGATCGTCATCACCAGCCAGCTTGTCGGCGCATTGCAGACGATCGCCTCGCGCAGCACCGATCCGGTCGAGGCGGTGGTCGTCTCGGTGACGAAATTCCATGCCGGCGACGCCTATAACGTCATTCCCGAGAGCGCCGAGATCGCCGGCACGGTACGCACGCTGAAGAAGGAGGTTGCCAAGAAGGCCGAAGAGCGCATCCGCGCGCTTTGCCAAGGCCTGGGTGCTGCCTTCGGTGCGACGATCGAGGTCGACTACAATGCCAATTACCCCGTCACCTTCAACCATCCGGAAGAAACGGTCTTTGCCAGCGACATCGCGGCCGACGTCGCCGGCGACAGTCATGTGCACCGCGCGATCCAGCCGGTGATGGGCGGCGAGGATTTCTCCTACATGCTGGAAGCGCGGCCGGGCGCCTTCATCTTCATCGGCAATGGCGATACCGCCGGCCTGCACAACCCGGCCTACGACTTCAACGACGAGGTCATCCCGCACGGCATGAGCTATTGGGTGAAGCTGGCGGAGACGGCGCTGGCGGCGTAGCGATTCGGGTCACGGCCCGCTCTTCGGATCCTCGACCTCCAGCGCCTCCATGACTGGCGCCAGTTCACTGTCTTCGATCGGGACCGCATTCTGCGGTTCGTCGCCGGTTCTCGCCTTTTTCAACGCTGCCTCGATCGCCTCCTGGATGTTGCCGAGCTCGTCTTCGCGAACCTCGTGGCCATAGCCGGCAGCGTCGGCATCCTGTTCGAATTGCTGCGCCAGGACGGCGACGCTCACCTCGCTCTCGGCCGGCAAATTGCCGACATTCTCCTGCAGCCAGGTTTCAAAGAACTCTTTGGTGGCGCTCATGCGGTGTCTCCTTCGGGACACTAAAGCGCGCCGGCATCCCGAAGGTTCCGCTATCCCGATCGCTTTGGGGCCTGCCGCCACATTCCAACGGCCAGGCGGCGTTGGCGCCGCCTGGCTCGGCTGCTTACTGGCTGGCAGCAGTCGTCGGTTCGCACGACACGTTCGGGTTCATGTCGGCGAACGCGCCGGTCGGGTTGCCTTTCCAGGCCCAGACATGCAGCTCGTAGAACGGGCCGAGGCCATAGCGATTGGGCGCGCTGTTGAAGTTGAACAGATGCCCATCGAGCGAGGCAGGGCCTTTCGAGGTGATGTATTCGACCGCGATCAGTTTTAGCGTGCCGTCGGCCATCGGCTCGTACATCACCGCTTCCGGCTTGGCGACATCGACAGCGTCGTCCTTGAGGTAGCCGGGATTGACGTAATGGATGCCCATGGCGCCGCCGGTGATGCCGCTGGCGCAAGGAATGGGCGCATAGCCCTCGGCGGTCGCCGCCGCCACATTCTCGAAGCGGCTGTTGGCGGCTCGCACCTTGTCGGCCAGCGGATTGGGACCGGACGCGGGCGCTGCCTGATGCGCCTGCGCCAATGCGGTGCAGGCGGACAGCAGCGCCGCGGCAGCGAGGAACTTGTTGCGAAAGTTGATTGTCATGGTCATTCCATTCTTCTTGAAAAGCACAGCCCGGCCGGCCGCCGGAAGTAAGGGGGTCCGGCAGGTGGGCGCTGTGGCTGTTGTTGCTGGGAGATCCCTATCCCGATGCGACGAATGCCCGGAAGGATCATCCCTTCGGCAGATACGGGATCGTTCCGGCCAGATCGGAGTTGTCGATCAGCTGGAAACGGCTGTCGCTGCCGCCCTGACGGGCCGAAACGAAGGGTGCGTAGGCAGGATCGTCGGTGAAGGCGCGCGCCGCTGCCTCGGTCGGGAACGCCATCAAGGCAATCAGCGTCGTGTCGAGCGGCTTGCCTTCGAGCGTCTTCACATTGCCGCTGCGCGACAGATATCTGCCGCCGTGCTTGTGAACGAGGTCGTGGACCGACGCGGCATAGGCCGGCATCCACTTCGGGTCCCTCACCTTGATGTCTGCGATAACGTAAGCGGTCATGGGTTATGTCTCCTGGTCGTGCACAGGGGTATCCCGTGCAGCGGCAGAGGGGTCGCATGGCAAGGCCGGCGCCTGCCAGTCCGCGATCTGTACTGGTGTGGCGAATCCGAAATTCGCATTCACTTTGGAGCAACGCAGCGAGCGAATTTCGGATTCAAAAGCCACACCAGCAAGTGCTTGGATTTCCAGTGTGGTTTTGGATTTGAAGTTCCTGACGCTGATGCCACCAGAAAGCAGGAACTTCAAATCCACCACACTGGGCCGGTACAGTTTCTGTACTCGCCGTGCCGCGGGGAAAGGCCTATTGTCCCGGCGGAGTTTGAGGGGAAGGCAACATCATGACCCAGTCCGGATACAAGCAGTTCTGCCCGTTATCGATGGCCGCGGAGGTGCTGTGCACCCGCTGGACCATGGTTCTGCTTCGCGAATTGGTGGCGGGCTCGACCCGTTTCAACGATCTGCGCCGCGGCGTCCCCAAAATGTCGCCGACCCTTCTGTCGCAACGCCTCAAGGAGCTCGAGCTGGCCGGGATCGTCGAGCGCAAGGAGGTGCGCGGCGAGAAAGGCATCTTCGAATACCGGATGACAGAGGCCGGCCGGGATCTGCGTTCCGTCGTCGAGGCGATGGGCTTTTGGGGGCAGAAATGGGTCGAGTCGCGGCTGTCGCTGAAGAACCTCGATCCGTCGCTGCTGATGTGGGACATGCGGCGCAACCTCAACGCGTCGCCGCTCCCCGACGGCCGCACCGTGATACAATTTCTATACCAGGAGCTCCCCGCTTCCAAACGGTCGTGGTGGCTGATCGTCGAGAAGCACGGCGAGGTCGACCTCTGCTGGTACGATCCGGGCTTCGATGTCGATCTCTACGTCTCGACCGACCTGCACACCATGACCGAAATCTGGATGGGGCTGATCACCGTCGAGAAGGCAGGGGCGAAAGTTATGTTGACGGGAGACCAGGATATCGCCCGTAAGATGCAGGCCTGGCTGGGCCTGAGCCCGTTCGCTGTCGAACCCAAGCGAGCAGCCTAGCTGCCTCTTGGCGAAACGATCCGAAGCGGTTATGTGTCGGGCGCGATGGTCCCGTAGCTCAGTAGGATAGAGCGGCAGATTCCTAATCTGTAGGTCACAGGTTCGATTCCTGTCGGGATCACCATGCTTTTTCAATGAGTTGCCTGACAGTGCATCGCTACAGCCGCGAGACACGGCAAAAAATGCACTGTCACCGTATTCTCGGCCAGTCCGGGCATGAGTTCGGGCCACGTGGTCCCGGCACCGTCCAAGCCGATTCGCAAACTCATGATCAGGCGGAGGATTCCCGGTCGCGCCGGTGAAAGCGGCCAAGGAACCTGCCGCCGATCAGATCGTTTCGCGATATCTGGCCAGGTCAACCGGAGGAGGCAGATATGCCGCATGCTCGCAATCGCATGGAACCGAACATCGGCACAGTCTGCCGTGGACTCGGGACTTGCCGCGATGCTGCGTGACGTCGACTATGTCCTGCGAAAACTCGACTGGATGCGCGCCGAAGGCATCTGGCCCAACGGCTTGCGGTATCTGTGGACCGATGCATTCGGGGTCGTGCTCTACGTCTCGCTTTACATAGGAACTGGCGAAGAGCGCTGGCTGGACGCGGCCGAGCGGCTGGTGGCCGATGTCGAGCGTGTGCTCGGCCGCCGGCGCGGACTGAGGATCGGCGAAGCGGCCGATCGCAACGGCCAGTATTTCCACTATCTGGCGATGTGGCTGTTCGCCTTGGCGCGTCTCGGCGATCTGAAGCCGGAATACCGCAAGCGCGGCATTGCGCTGGCGCGCGACATTCACCCGGCCTTTGTGGCCCCTGGCCGCGGCGTGATCTGGAAGATGCAGGAGGATTTGAGCGGTCCTTACCCCGGCTACGGCCTCGGCAGCATGGATGCCTATGACGGCTACGTCTCTTACCGGATGCTCGATGACGACGCACTGGCGCCCGAGATCGCGCAGATGCGTGACCTGATGCAGCGCGATTGGCGCACCCTCGACATCGAGCAGGACCTCGGCCTCGGCATGATGCTGTGGCTCGCCCATTTCTTTCCCGACGAACCGTGGGCCGACGCCCAGACGAGGCGTTCGCTGCGAACCCTGGAAACGATGTGGGTCGACCCGCCCGGCTATTTCAGCCGCGCGCCATGGCTGCGCGATACCAAGTTCGCCTTCACCAATTACGGCGTTTCGCTCGGCCTGCAGGCCGCCGGTATCTGGCCGGCGCGTGTCGATAGGCTGAACGCCTTCTTCGAGGAATGGCGCTCGGGCGATGAATACGACCGCGAGGCGATCACCTGGGTGATGGCCTGCACCTCGCATCTTCCCGGTGCTTTTCTGACCCGGGGTGGCGAGACAATGATTGAAAGCGACCAAGCTCGGGAACGTTCCTCCGCCGGCGCGGTTGTCGATGGAAGTGCATCGAGACGCAAGGGACGCGGTTGAAATGGCCATTCTCTTGGGAAAACCGGGAAGCTGTTGGGTGGCGGCAGCCACCTCCACGAACTATCCCCAGCTCGAAGGTTCGATCCGTGCGGACGCCGTTGTCGTGGGTGCTGGAATTGTCGGGCTGACGACGGCGCTTCGGCTTTGCGAGGCGGGCCGGTCGGTGGTCGTCCTCGAAGGCCTGCGCACGGGCGGACAGGTGACCGGCCGCTCGACGGCCAAGATCACCACGCAGCATGCGCTGATCTATCGTCATCTCATCGACAGCGTTGGCCGGGACCTGGCGCAGACCTATGCCGATGCGAATTCCGCCGGCGCCCGACAAATCCGCGATTGGGTTAACAACTGCGCCATCGTCTGCGATTTCGAGAGCAAGGACGCCTATACGTACACCTGCGATGAAAGCCGGCGCGCGAAGGTCGCGGCCGAGGCGGAGGCCGCGCGCCAGGTCGGGCTGGAGGCCGAGGTTCTCGAACGCGCACCGCTGCCTTTCGAAACGGCCGCGGCATTACGGTTCCCCGACCAGGCGCAGTTCAATCCGGCGATGTATCTGGTTGGCCTGGCGGAAGCGGTGACGGCCCGCGGCGGTCGGATCTTCGAAAACAGCCGCGCCACCTCGATCGACGAGGCAAGCCGCTGGCGCGTCGTCACAGATGGCGGCGCCGTTGATGCCGGGCACGTCGTCGTCGCCACCAACATGACGGTGAAGAGCCCCATGGGCATGGCGAACCGGACGCAACCGCGCTGCCACACCGTGATGGCCTTTCGGCTCGATGATCCCCTCCCTGTCGACGGCATGTTCATCGGCATCGACGACCCGACGCATTCCATCCGCACGGGCCGTGATGCCGAAGGTCCGCTGCTGGTCGTGCTTGGCCCCAAATTCAACACCGGCTGGGATGGCGACGTGGCGAAGCGGTTTGTCGAACTGGAAAAATGGGCAAGAAAGAACGTTCCGGTCGGCGACGTCGCGTGGCGCTGGTGCAACGAGGATTATGATACGGCCGACAGGATCCCATATGCCGGCGAACCCGATCCCGCCAAGGCCGCCGGCTTCCACATTGCCACGGGCTTCAACGCCTGGGGCATCACCAACGGGACGGCCGTGGGCACGATGATCGCCGACCTGATTTGCGACCGCCCGAGCCCACTGCAAAAACTCTACGATCCCGCGCGGCCCTATCCCGAGGGCTTCCACAAGAATGGCCGCAGCCAATCGATCGTCTCGAGCACCCACGACATTGCGCCCGGCATGGGTGGCGTGATCGTCAGGGGAGACGAAAAGATTGCGGCGTGGAGAGACACCGAAGGCGCACTCCAGGCGGTTTCGGCGACATGCACCCACAAGGGCTGCACCGTGACCTGGAACAATGCGGACCACACCTGGGATTGTCCCTGCCACGGCTCGATCTTCGCCGCCGACGGTTCGGTCATCCACGGCCCTGCCCGAAAACCGCTTGCCCAGATTACATTGTGAAGGCGGCGACCGGCACGGCCCGCGTCACGCCGGCCGTTCGTAGGTTCCGACCAACTCCGTCTCCTCCAATGCGTGTTTCTGGGCTTGCTTCCAGACCTGATGCACGCCCGCCTGCCCCGGAACGCTGAGGCTCGGCACATCGAGCGCGGCCAGCAGAAAGTGGTAATGGTGGACGCCATGCCCTGCAGGCGGCTGCGGACCATCATAATAGGCATTGCCGAAATCGTTGGTGCCTTGCCTGGATGGACCGGGCTTGCCGTCTTCGGCCTCGGCGAGTCCGCCGGCATCCGGCGGGATATTGAACACCGCCCAGTGCCCGAAAATCCCGCTTGGCGCATCGGGATCCCGCACGACAAGAACAAGGCTCTTGGTACCATCCGGGACATCGGACCACTTCAGCGGCGGCGAGACGTTCTGGCCGTCACGCGCATATTTTTCGGGAATTCTTCCGCCTGCCCGGAACGCCGGGCTGATAAGGGTGAGTGGCATTGCTATCTCCCCAAGAAGGTTGCGACCGAGAAACCCGCGCGGCGCCGTTCACGCCGCTTGCTGAGCTTCAGCGACGCGTCTTATCTCTCCTGGCAGGGATTCCCAGACCTTGTGCATCTGTCCTTCTCCGACGTGATGGGCGAGCACCTTGGACACGACCCTGAATGCATCCTTGGAATCGACCGGACGGGCAAATTCCAGCTCCGCCTTGATCTTGGCCAGAAACTCATCGAGCGACCGCATCTTCTCGGGAGCTTTGGAAGGCTGATATTGGTCATAGAAGGCGCCGCGCACCAGAATCGGCAGCTGCGAGCCAAGGTGGGCTGCAAGATCCGGTTGCATACGGTCGCGCAGGGCGTGCAGCACCGCGCCGAGAACGTGCCAGGCGACCTGCCGATCCGGTCCAATCTCGTCCATGATCTCGTCGAGCCAGATGTTCGTGGTCTGCAGTGTCTTGTCGAATACGTCGAGTCCGGTGGCGTTCATCGAAATCCTCCTTCCATTCAAATCCGACTAGGCTGATATGACCAAACAGCCGTGCCTGCCCGTTGTTCCCCGATGCGCATGTCCTGGTGCGCATTCATTGTCGGAGGTTTCGTCATGAGGGGATTCGGGCCGGCTTTTTGCCGCTGTTTTTTCGACCGCCTTTCTTGGCCGACGCTCGGAACATCCTCATGGGTGGACGAGTTTTGTTTGCCGTCGCCGATCACATGGCGACGAGTGATGCAGACACGAAAAACAGGAGAAAAACCATGGCACATCACGATTTGGCGCCCAGGACGCCATCGCGCAGCCTCTACCCGTCCGCGCGAGACCCACTCACGTCATTCCACCGGCAGATCGATCGCCTGTTCGACGACTTCTTTGCGCCAATGGCCGAAGCGACTACGGCCAGCGATCTTTGGCCGAGCGTCGACGTATATGAAACAGACCAAGCCTATAAGGTCACCGCCGAATTGCCGGGGCTCGAGCAGAAGGATGTTGAGCTCAAGCTGCGCGACAACACCCTCTCCATTACGGGCGAGAAGCGTTCGGAGCACAAGGAAAGCGACCGCGGCCACACCTACAGCGAACGCAGTTATGGCCGGTTTCAGCGGACGATCCCCCTGGAGGCGGAGATCGATGCCGACAAGGTGCAGGCCACTTTCAGGAACGGCGTTTTGACTGTCGAGCTTCCGAAGAATCCCGCTGCAAAGGACAAGACACGCCGCATAGAAGTGAAAGCGCGATAGTAGCCAAACTGAAGGCTGCCTGAGCAGGCTGCGTTCACCCCCGAGGGAGGGAGAACGGCGAGCACGGCGGCAACCGCTCAGGCGAGCGTCTAGCGCCGGGGATCGTCCGTTGCCTCGGAAACGCCTTCGAGAGCGATTTTGGCGGCTTCCTTATCGGTCCGGCCGAGGTCGGCCAGGGCAATGACGCCGACGAGGCGCTTGTCGTGGTTGATCACCGGAAGACGACGCACCTGATGCTTGGCCATGATCTTCGCCGCATCGGTGATATCGGCGTCGTCGAAGCACCAATAGACATGCTCGGACATGACCTCGCGAACGGTCGTGTTGCCGGCTGAGCGCTCCTCGGCGACACCGCGCATCACGATGTCGCGGTCTGTCACCATGCCGACCAGCCTGTCATTCTCGCCGACCGGAAGGGCGCCGAGATTGTCGGCCCGCATTTTCCGGGCGGCATCCCTGATTGTAGTGTTCGGGCCGACCAGTTCGGTCCGACGGCTCATGATCTCCTGAACTTGCATGGGACATTCCTCTCTCTGATTGCTGAGGCAACAAGCCGCCAGACGCGCCTGTTGCCGCGCATCGCGAAATCGCCGGACGAGGCATGTACGGATCGCTATCTTCGATCTTCCCGATCCGCGCTAACCCGTGCCGGTGCCGGCACCTCGCGATCGAAACTATTCTTGGAACGTCCAGGCAGCGAGCGAGTTCCAAAATGGTACCGGTGCCGCAGCCATCCCACGGCATGTGGCCGCAGGCTGGTGACAAAACATCTACCGGGAAAACAGATGCACGCGGATTGAAGGTCATGGCTATCATCTTTTCAGATCGCCGCGAGGCCGGGCGGCGACTCGCCGGGGAGCTCGTTCGCTTTGCCGGCCGCGACGACGTGATCGTATTGGCGCTGCCCCGAGGCGGCGTGCCGGTCGGCTACGAGGTCGCGCGGGCACTCAAGGCACCGCTCGACGTCTTCGTCGTGCGCAAGCTCGGCGTCCCCGGTCACGAGGAACTGGCCATGGGGGCGATTGCGCCCTCAGGCGTACGTGTCCTGAACGACGAAATCGTCAGCGGTCTCGCGATCCCGCCACATGTCATCGACGCGGTCGCCGCAAAGGAGGAAAAAGAGCTTCTGCGCCGCGAGCACCTCTATAGGGACGGGCGCCCCCCACCGCAGTTGAATGGACGGACCATTATCCTCGTGGATGACGGGCTTGCGACCGGATCGACCATGCGGGCCGGGATCAAGGCGCTGCGAAAAAACCACGCCGCCCATATTGTCGCGGCCGTTCCCGTCGGTAGCCCCGACACTTGCGACGCGATGCGGGCGGACGCCGACGAGGTCGTTTGCGCGACGACACCAGAGCCGTTGCTGGGTGTCGGGCGCTGGTACGTGGATTTCTCACAAACGAGCGATGAAGAGGTCCGCGCGCTCCTCGCCAGCTGCGTGCCCAAGCCTGCCGCTTCCGAAGAAGAATTGGCTGGGCGTGCGAGCGCGGGTCCGGCGCCTGGCACCAGATCGACATAGCGGAGGTGGATATGGACCAGGATAGCGAGCACGTCGTGCATGTTCCCGCGGGGCCTGTCACGCTTGAGGGCAATCTTTCGTTGCCCCCGGATGCTCGTGGCCTTGTGCTCTTCGCCCACGGCAGCGGAAGCAGCCGCCACAGCCCGCGCAACCGCCACGTCGCCGAACAGCTGAACGAGGCGAACCTCGCCACCTTCCTCATCGACCTGTTGACGGCCGAAGAGGAGCGGATCGACCAGGTCACGGCCGAGTTGCGCTTCAATATCGGGCTGCTCGCCGACCGGCTGGTCGGCGTCACGGATTGGCTCGGCGCCTCGCCGGACACGTCGGGGTTGCGTCTTGGCTATTTCGGCGCGAGCACGGGCGCCGGTGCCGCCCTGGTGGCGGCGGCCGAACGGCCCGACCAGGCCGCAGCCGTGGTTTCGCGTGGTGGCCGGCCCGATCTTGCAGCGCTCGCCCTGCCGCGCGTCCGTGCGCCGACCTTGCTCGTCGTCGGAGGCGCGGACACGCAAGTGATCGCGCTCAACCGCTCGGCGCTGGCGGCGCTCCGCAGCGAGAAGGAGCTCGCCATCGTCCCTGGCGCGACACATCTGTTCGAGGAGCCCGGCGCCCTGGACGAAGTCGCGGATCTCGCTACCCAATGGTTCTTGCGCCATCTGATTTCGGACAGATCGGCGTCGACGTCCTGACAGCCGGGGCGTGGCTCACCGGTCCCGGGATCATTTGCGTCCTCAACGCGTTATGATCCTCATAAGACTGCGCAGCTGCAACCCGAATGGCTGTCGCAACCCGTATGTGGGAGAAAGACAATGCCGGACAAGAAAACCATCGAGAAGGCCCGAAAGGACAAGCGCGAGGGCAAATCGCCGAGCACGCAGGCCGGCGAGTTCGTGCACGAGGAGATCGACAAAATCCGCCGCGGCGAGCACGGCGCGCGCTCGACCCAGCAGGCCATCGCCATCGGGCTTTCCGAGGCGAGACGCGCAGGCGTAGACCTGCCCCCGCCCAAAAAGGGCAAGGTGAAGGAGAGCACGCGCAAAAGCGCCGAATACGCCTATGAGGCCGGCCAGGGCGAACGCACGCCGAAACGCCGCCCGCGGGTCTCGAAAGCCGTCTCCAAGGTGCTCGAGCACGAGCCGAAGAGCACGGCATCGCACGAGGCGCTGGCGCAGCAGGCCAAGCGTGCGGCTTCGCGCCGGACGGCTGAGGAGCGCTCGGCCGCCGCAAAGAAGGCCGCCGAGACGAAAGGCGCCAGCGGAAGGAAGGCGGCGGCGCAGAAGGCCGCCAGAACGCGGGCACACCACGCATAGTTCAAGACGGCAGTTCGCCTCCAGGAAACCCGATATGGACGCCACGGGCCGCCGCCAGCAAAGGCAAGACGTCGACAAGGCCGCCGGCGATAAACGCCTATTCCTCCCAGACCCCCTTCCCGGCGCAGATCGTCCATCGTGCGCGAAATGCCTTCGCGCAAGATCGACACCATGTCGTCGATCTGCTCGCGCGTGATGATCAATGGCGGCGACATCACGCACATGTTGATCAGTGGCCGGACCAGCAGGCCGAGCTCGTGGCAATGCGCGTCGATGCCGGTCGGTAGCTCGATCCCTCTCGCTTATGACCCTGAGGCTCTGGTCGCGATGGCGGATTGAATTTTTAGCGCAGCAACGCGGCCGCCGACGATGGCGCCCTCGACGTAGCCCGGAAATGATAGCGACAGCTCCGACGAGGCAAAATGGATCGGCGGCGCGCCGGCGCGGATGATGCGTTCGGCGTTGGTTGCCGTCGCATCGACGATAAGATCGCTGTAGCCGCCACCGCTCCAGCGATCGTCCGTCCAGTCACGATAGCTGAGATCGGAGAAGCCGGCCGCCTCGGCGCCGAGCGCTTCCTCCAGTTTTGACGTCACCCTAGCGCGCAGTGCCGCCTCGCCCAGATCGCGCCAGCGCCGGGCCAGCGGCCCGCCGATGAAGACGACAAGTGCTGGATGAGAGTCGTCATTGCTGGCATCGCAGGCAAAAATCCCGTGCGGGTCGCGCCACATCACCATGCCGCTCAAGCCCCTGTCGCGCCAGAAAGCCTTGGGATAGCGCACCAGTATTTTGATCACCGCGCCGCTTCGCCAGACGCCGAGGGCTCTCTCCAGCGCAGCCGGCAGCGGCGGCACGAAATCCAATTTCGAGGCCATCATCGGCGGTACGGCGACCAGTACCGCTCGTGCCTCGATCGCGCCGGCAGGCGAAACGACGCGAACCCCTCCCGGCCCGTCCTCAATGGCCTCGACAGCTGTATTCAGCCGCAGTCGATCGCCGAGATCCCGCGCAAGATCATCCGCCAGCGAATGCATGGTTTCGCGCACGAAATACTGCAGCTCCGACACCTCGTTGGTGACGCGGCGATCATTGTCGATCAGGTACCACAGCGGCAGCCTTTCCATTGCCAGGCACCACAGGCCCTCGATCATCGACCGAAAGGCGGCCTTGGCATCGTCGGGATCGGCCTGGCGATCGAGCCATGCCGCGACCGTCAAGCCGGTAATGGCCGGGTCGTTCGGTGCGATCGCATTCATCCGCTCGCGTATTCGCATCGCGGTGCCGTAAGTACGCCCGGCTTGCGCCTCGCTCATTCGCGGCTGCGTGACGAATTCGCCTGCGACATGGGTCTCGACCAATGTCTTGCCGCGCGCTCGCACCAGCGCCATCAATTCCGGCATGTCTTCGCACAGGAACTGGCCGCCGCTGTCGATCCGCTCGCCGAGCCCGTTCTGCACGGCTTCGACGCGTCCGCCGACACGGTCGCGGGCTTCGAGCACCACGACATCGATGCCGGCCTGGTTCAATTCACGCGCGGCCGACAGGCCGGTGAAGCCGGCGCCGACGATGGCCACATCGGCTCGTTCGATCTTGAACTTCATTAGCCGGCCTTGATCTTCTCGAATTCCGCGACCATCCGCTGCTTGAACTCCGGCGCCACCAGCTGCGGATGGAAGCCGGGATCCTCGTAACAGGACCAGTTAAACACGACGAGGTCCTTGTCCGCCGCCAGCGCCGCGGCCGAAGCCGCCAGCCCCGTCGCCGAAGCCGCCGGTGCTGCAGCCAATGCCACTGTCAGTGTCGGGCGTCGGGTCATTGTCTTCATTGCTGTTCCATCCTCTTTTTGATTGTTCACGCCGGCTTGGCACCGCTGGCTGCAGATTTCGGATAGTGCTTGGGGAATGCCGCGGACAGGAATTCGTTCGCGGCCTGCAGTGCCGTCTCGCGTGTGGTGTCTTCGGTGCCCATCATCAAACGCAGCCACAGACCATCCAGCATGGCGCTGAGCGCCAGCGCCATGACTTGTGGTTCATAGGCATAGAAGCCGCTCTGCTTGAGCGCCGCGCAAAGATCGATGAAGATGTTCTGGTAGACGGCATCGCGTGCGCTGCTCAGCGCCTGATATTTCGGCCGCGATTTGGCCTCGCCCCAGAAGGCACACCAGGCAGCCAGCTTGCGCTTGTTGCAGATCGAGCGGTCGAAATCGGCCGCGACCAATGCCTGCAACTGGCGGGCGGGATCATCGCCGGCCTTTTGCAAGGCGCTGCGCCAATGCGCCGAATACTCGTCATACATGTATTGCAAAGTGGCAACGAGCAGCTTCTCCTTGCTCTCGAAATGGAAATTGACGATGCCGCGCGACAAGCCGGCGCCGTCGGCGACGTCGGCCATAGTCGTTTCCGAATAGCCGCGCTTGGCCAATGAATCGATTGTCGCTTCGATCAGTTGAAGCTGCCTTGTCTCTTTCGACGCCTTGCGGCCGCGCTTTTCGGAATCGCTTTTTCGCGCCGGTTCGAGGAGGGCTTCGCGCGCCTCTGTTGTCTTCATCGGGTGATGGTCTCCAGCATCGCCGGCTAGCCGACCGGCTTCGGCCGCGAAGATCAGTGGGACGGTGCTCGCCACTGTCAAGCACCTTCTGCAGGGCTGCCCGGGTTCGAATGTTCTCGTCGAGATAGGCGTCCTTGGAAAAAACGATGTCGAAGGCACCGTTGGCAAAAGGTGGCGATCCCGGCGTTGCGTGGACCAGATCGGCGCCCCCGCCTGCAGCGGACCTTTGGGTCGAGATCTATGCCAGGCGCGAGCTGCGGTATCACCAGCTGTTGAAGCGTGCCAAACTGGTGCCGCGGCCGTTCGCCAGGCTCGACCGCCGCACCGCCAATCCGCCTGCGGATTTTTAGAGATGACTGACGACACCGACAGTCGCGAAATCGATGCCGAGGCCGCCGAGCAGTGGCAGCTGGTCAACACGCCGCTCGGCGAAAAATGGTCGGGCCGAACCCGCTATGCCGCGGCCATGTTCTTCTACAAGCGCGGCGAGATGGACGCCGAAACGCTGGAAGTCTACCGCATCTGTGCGCGGCTGGATTCCACCGATCCGCTGCCGATCATCCGCGACCGCGGCGTCGGCCAGGACTGGCTGAAGCGCATGGGCGCTTAGTAATTCCCGCCTAGGCCTGTTGAGATTCAGGTCAGGCCGAGTCGAAAACGATGGTTTCCGAGAACCGGAGCGGAGCGTACTTAAGTACGTGAGCACCGGCCTACGCCGGCCGTAGCCTTAACTGCCACGACCGCTCATGAGTGCTTCGGCCGGCGAAGGCCGGAAGCGCAGGAAGCCATCGTTTGCAGGCCGGCCTCACCTGAATATCGACAGGCCTAGCCGATGGTCTTTTCCAGCATGCCGAGCCAATTGCAATAGGCGATCTTCTCGATCAGCGCGCGCCCGAAGCCGCGTGCCGCGAATGCGTCGAGCAGTTTTGGCAGTCCGGCAACATCGCCTATCACGGCCGGGATCATGGCACCGTCGAAATCCGAGCCGAGGCCGACGCCGTCTTCGCCCAGCGCCTGCAGCAGCGAATCGACATGGCGCACCATGATGTCGAGGCTGGTGTCGGCGTTCATCCTGCCGTCCTCACGCAGGAACCCGGTGGCGAAGTTCAGCCCGACCATGCCGCCCGAATCGCGGATCGCGCCAAGCTGCCATTCGGTGAGGTTGCGCGAATGGCCGCAGATCGCATGCACGTTGGAATGGGTCGCGACCAGCGGTGCGTCGCTGATCTCGACGACGTCGCGAAAACCTTTTTCGTTGAGATGCGAAAGATCGATCATGATCTTCAGCTGGTTGCAGGCTTTCACAAGCGCCTTGCCGGCATCGGTCAGCCCTGGCCCTGTATCGGGCGATGACGGGAAGCGGAACGGCACGCCGTGGCCGAAGGCATTGGGACGGCTCCAGACGATACCGAGCGAGCGCAGGCCGGCTGCGTGGAGAACGTCGAGCAGGGTGAGCTCAGGGTCGATCGCCTCAACCCCTTCGATATGGAACACCGCCGCGATCGAGCCTTGCGCCATCGCCTTCCTCACATCGCCGGCGCTGCGGCAGACGGTAAGCGCCGAAGCCCGCTCCAGCCTAAACAGGATCGAGGCCATCGCTACGGTGGAGTTGAGCGCATCGGCGCGCG
The DNA here is from genome assembly GCF_040321655.1 of Mesorhizobium sp. M0306. Classification (NCBI taxonomy): domain Bacteria; kingdom Pseudomonadati; phylum Pseudomonadota; class Alphaproteobacteria; order Hyphomicrobiales; family Phyllobacteriaceae; genus Mesorhizobium; species Mesorhizobium sp. M0306. Next base: position 713,084 of record NZ_JAMYRY010000001.1, read on the forward strand.
GAACCTCGGGCGGCAAGGGCTCGCTGTCGCTCGGCGCCAGCGGCACCGCGCTGCGTTTGGATTTCTCGACAGGCGGCGGGAAGATCGCGAACATGCCACCGGCAAATCCGCCTTTCTTCGCGCGCGGCAGGTCGATATGGCCACCCGGCGTCCCCTCGACGAACAGCTTTTCGACGTCCGCATCTTTCGACTGGTAGAGCCTGAGCAGCGTGTCGTTGTGGCCGTCGAAGACGGGAACGAGATCGGATTCGGTCATGGAGGGCCATTCGGTTGAAGTGGTCGGGCCGCAGACGGCGAGCCGTTGCTGGCAATACTTAGGCAAGACTGGCGCTCTGCGCAAATCCCGCATGTTTGCCCTTGTGTTTGTACGCCCCCAATGGCCGAAGGGGCACGCGGTAAAGCCGCGCACCCTTTCTCCTGTCATTCATCGAGGGGCTGCCTCTTACCGCTTCAGCACGTCCGCCCATTCCGGATGGCGGCGGAACTGAGCATTGGCGAACGGGCAAAGCGGGATGATCGTCTTGCCCGCCGCACGTGCATCCTCGACGGCACGGGTGACCAGGCGAAGCCCCGCGCCCTGGCCGCGAAATGCATCCGGCACTTCGGTATGGTCGATGATGATCTGGTGCTCACCGATCTTGGTGAAGGTCATCTCCGCCTCGGCGCCGCCCGGCCCACGCAGGAAGTAGCGGCCCTTCGAGCCGCGGTCCTCCAGTTCGATCTCCGGCAATAGGTCAGACATGGCTTGCGGTCCTTTCATCCGGCGCCACGGCGAACAACCGCCGCGCCGCCTCGATCTCGCTCGGCCGCACCTCATGGCCGCCGTCATGCCACTCGACTGTGACATCGGCGCCATCGGCGCGCAAATAGGCTTCGAGCCGCGCCGTCAAATCAGGCGGACAGATCGGGTCCCGCCTGCCGGCGGTGACCAGGATGCGGCTGCCGCCAAGGCTGCCCTTGACCTCCGGCTCGAACGGGATCAACGGATGCATCAGCACCGTTGCGTCGAACAGCGACGGCTCGGCAAACAGCACCGAGGCCAGGATGTTGGCGCCGTTGGAGTAACCGAGGCCGAGCACCGAAGATGGCCTTGCCGTCTCGACATGTGCCTTGACGAAGCCGGCCATCTTCTCTGTCGCTCGCGTGAGGTCGCCCATGTCGTAAACGCCCTCGCCGGTCCGGCGGAAGAAGCGTGCGGCGCCTTGTTCCGAGACATCGCCGCGCGGAGCGACGACCGTCGCTTGCGGCGCGAGATCGCGTCCAAGCGACAGAAGCTGGGCCTCGTCGCCACCGGTGCCATGGAAGACGAAGAGCAACGGTCCGCCCGGCGAACCGGGCAGCACTTTGTGAATATACGAATCCTTGCTCATGACCTTGCCCTCAGTCTTCCAGTTTCTGCAGATGCTGCTCGAGGTAGGATCGCAAATGCTGATGTTGCGACGGCAGCTTCAGCGCCTCGCCAAGATGGGCGGTATCCTCGTCGCGGTCGAAGCCCGGCTCGTTGGTGGCGACTTCGAACAGCACGCCGCCCGGTGTGCGGAAGTAGATCGCCCAGAAATAATCGCGGTCGATCACTGGCGTCACCTGATAACCTGTATCGAGCAGCGCCTTGCGCACTTCGAGCTGCTTGGCGCGGTTCTCGACGGCGAAAGCGACATGGTGGACCGAGCCGGCGCCGAGATTGGCGAAGCCGGCCCCCGGCAGCGATTCGATGTCGACGACATCGGCGCCGTTGCCGTTCTTCACCGCCAGCCGCCTGACGTTGCCGGACTTGTCGACCTCCTCATAACCCATGAATTTCAGCAGCTCTTCGGTGGCGCCGCCGTCTTTCAGCCTGAGCGACACCGAGTGAAAGCCGCGGATCGCCTCGTCGGTGGGAATGCCACCCTTGGCCCATGGCGCACGGTTGTCCGCTCTGTCCTCGACCAGCGCAAACCCGTCGCCGTCGGGACCGGCGAAGGCAAGACGCTTCTCGCCGAACGTCTCCTCGCCGGACAGCCCGGTGACACCTTGCTCGGCAAACCGTTTCTCCCAATAGCCGAGCGTGCCCTCGGGCACCGAGTAAGCGGTGGTGCCGACTTCGCCGACTCCATGGCGGCCTTTGCCGATGTTCGGGAACGGGAAATAGGTCATCACCGAGCCGGGCGTGCCGACCCTGTCGCCGTAATAGAGGTGGTAGACATCGGGTGCGTCGAAATTGACGGTTTTCTTGACCCGCCGCAGGCCGAGCGTCCCGGTGAAGAATTCATTGTTCTGGCGCGCATCGCTGGCCATCGAGGTGACGTGATGCAGGCCCTTGACCTGGTCGAGCATGTTTCTGCTCCTTTCCTTGTGCCGGTGCGGCCCTTGCCGCTGTCCACGCAAATATGAGCATCCGCCTCCTGGCCGCAAAGGCGGCAAACACAGAATGGACTGTGCTGTTAAAGTGAACGACGAAGCAGGTTTTGTTCACCATTCGGCAAACTGGACCGGCTTGCATACTCGCCGAAATTGCGCTCCATGAGCGACGCATGTAGCCAGCGTGAGGATACCGCGGTTGACGGGAAAACGCCCCAACATTCTCCTGATCACCTGCGACCAATGGCGCGGCGAATGCCTGTCAGCTGCTGGGCACAAGGTGGTAAGGACGCCGAATGCCGACGCGCTGGCTGCCGAGGGCGTTTTGTTCCAGAAGCACTATGGCGGCGCCGCACCTTGCTCGCCGGCGCGCGCCTGCCTCTACACCGGCCTCTACCAGATGAACAATCGTGTCTGCCGCAACGGCACACCGCTCGATGCCCGCCACGGCAACATAGCGCTCTGGGCGCGCGCCCTCGGCTATGATCCGACGCTGTTCGGTTATACCGACATGGCGCGCGACCCGCGCACGCTGGCGCCTGGCGACCCGCAGCTGAAGAGCTATGAAGGCGTGCTGCCCGGCTTCACCGTGCGTCAGCTTCTGCCCGAGCACCAGAAGCCTTGGCTGTCATGGCTCAAGGCGCGCGGAGTCGATGCCGGCGCCGGCTCCCCCGCCATCCACCGCCCGGTGGGCGAAATCCTGGGAAACGACGGCGGGATCAGCAACGCTCCGCCAATCTATTCGAAGGACGAGACGCCGTCGGCCTTCCTGGCCGGCGAATTCATCCGCTGGCTCGGCGAGCAGGAGCGCGATGCCCCGTGGTTCGCGCATCTTTCCTTCATCAGCCCCCACCCGCCCTTCATCGTGCCGGCGCCTTACAACGCCATGTACGATCCGGCCATCGGTCCAGCTTTTGACCGCGCCGAAAGCTGGCAGGCCGAAGCAGCAAGCCACCCTTATCTCGCCTATGAATTAGACCGGCAGGAACGGTCGAAATTCCGCCCCGCCTCGGAGGGCAAGGTGCGCGACTGGGGCGACGATAATTTTCGCCGCATCCGGGCGCTCTATTACGGCATGATCTCGGAGGTCGACGCGCAGCTTGGCCGTGTCTGGCAAGCGGTCAAGGCGGCCGATGCCTGGGACGACACCGTCATCGTGCTGACCTCAGACCACGCCGAGATGATGGGCGATCATTTCATGTTGGGCAAAGGCGGCTTCTTCGACGGCAGCTTCCATATTCCGCTGATCATTCGCGATCCGCGCCGCCGCAAGGCTGCCGGCAGCAGTGTCGACCGCTTCACCGAGGCGGTGGATTTGGCACCGACCTTGCTTGATCTCACTGGGCTCGAGCTCACTGGCGGCGAAGTGCTGCCGCATCTCGACGGCCGCTCGCTGGCGCCTTTCCTGGACGCAACGGAGCCGGACAATTGGCGCGATGCGGCGCATTGGGAGTTCGATTTCCGCTCGATCGCGGATGGTGATGCCGAACGGTATTTCGGCATCGGTCCGCGTCAGTGCAATCTCGCCGTCATCCGCACGCAAAAGTTCAAATATGTGCATTTCGGCGGCGGCCTGCCGCCCTTGCTCTTCGACCTGGAAAAAGATGCCGGCGAGCTGACCAACGTCGCTGACGACCCAGCCTATCTGCCGGCGCGGTTGGAATTTGCCGAGAAGTTGCTCGCCTGGCGGGCCGAGCATCTCGACCAGTCTCTGGCGCTCGCCGAATTGACGGACAATGGCGTTGCCGGCCATGTCGCCGGCTTTCCCTCGACATAAGCAAAGCCCGCGCCGTTGCCGGCGCGGGCTTTCTGTGTCGGCCTGTGTGCAGCTTAGCGCATGATCATGCGCTGTTTGTCGCGATTTTGCGCATAGCTCGCCTTGTCATAGGGGGCCTGCGCCTCAAGCTGCTCCTTGGTGAAGTTCGTGTAGAGATAGCGCTTGCCGTTCTTGTCGGTCATGAATTTCAGGTTGTCCATGCCGACCGCCACCTCCTTCTCGCCGACGCCAAGGAAGCCGCCGACGTCGATGATGACTGCGTCGACCTTCTTGTCGCTGCCCAGCACGATATCGCCAATTTCGCCGACGTTGACATCGTTGGCGCCGTAAACGGTTGTTCCAACCAGATCCTCGGCCCGGATTTCGCCCATCGGCATTTCGGTTAGCGTCGACTTGTCGATCGACCCGGTCTTGGTCTGGTCGGCCGCCGAGTTAGCCGGAGGCGCTGCTGCCGGAGCGTTTTGAGCCGTCTTGCTGGCTTGGTCAGTGTTGTTGGTCGTCGCGGTGTTGCTGGCCGTCACGGTAGGCGTGACGGTGGCAGGCGCAGTAGCCGCGGCATCATTCGACGCAGTGGTTGCCGGGGCCGGATCATAGGGCTTGCGGTCGAACTCCGGCTGCGCCTGCAGCTCTTCCTTGGTCGTTTGCGCGACCAGCCAGCGATCGCCGTTCCTCTCGGCCCACTGCGCCTTGTCGAAATCATAGGCGACGTTCTTTTCGCCGATGCCGAGGAAGCCGCCGACACCGATGATCAGCGATTGCGCCTTGGCTTCCTTGTTGATGACGATGTCGTTCACGTCACCGATGTTTTGGGCGTCGTCGCCGGTGCCGTTATAGACGGTCTCGCCGATGATATTGGTGGCGAGATTGCCTTCGGCGCGCTTCACTGGCTCAGCCGGCGCGGCAGGCGCCGGGGTTGTATTTTGCGCGCTAGTGGAAGGGGCAGGCGCCGCATTATCGGCCGAAGCTGGTGGCGGAGGCGGATCGTAAGGCCTCCGGTCGAAATCCGGCTGAGCCGTCAACTCATCCTTCGTCGTTTGCGCTATCAGCCAACGGTCGCCATTTCTTTCGGCCCATTGCATCTTTTTGTAGTCGAAAGTGACGTTCTTGGTTCCTATGCCAAGAAAACCGCCGACGCCGATGACGACGGATTTTACCTCGCCGCGCTCGTCGAAGACGACGTCGCTGACCTTGCCGATATTCTGGGCATCGTCGCCGGTGCCATTATAGACGGATTCGCCGATGATGTTGGTGGCAAGGCTGCCCTCGGCACGTATCGCCGGAGCGGTATCCTGGGCGGCGGGTGGTTGCGCCGGCGCCGGGGTCGTCGCCGATTGCGCAAATGCACCCGTCGCAATCAATGTTGCGACTGCTGTCGTGGTTAAAAGGGTGCGGATCATCTTAGTGTCTCCTCGTCGGTGATTTCGTGTACGCCCTGCCCGCCTGGCGTCACTGCGGGCGCAGCGTCTTCTGCATGTTCACAACGTTGTGACCACACTGTTGTTCCGAAAAAAGCCGTGGTGCACCCGGTGCGATGTCAATGGTTCTCGGATTCGCCGCGCTGGTCGAAAGGAACATTTTCTCGGCCGCCCCGTTCCACTCCCGGCTGGGACCCTGTCCCGGCCCAATAGGTGCTGGAAAATGGAACGGCCATGCGGTTTGCAGCGGTGCTGAACAAGGACGGGGGCACCCTGCGCACCATCGATCTTGAGGCCTTCGCCAGCCGGATGCGCGGCACGCTTGAGACTGCCGGCCACTCGATCGATATCGAAATCGTCGCCGGCAAGGATATCGTCGCCACGCTGGACGGCATAGCTTCCAGGCGCGGCATCGACGTCGTGCTGGCGGGCGGGGGCGACGGCACTATTTCGGCCGCGGCAGCCCGTTTGATGAATGGGGAGAAGGCGCTGGCAATTCTGCCGGCTGGCACAATGAACCTTTTTGCGCGCGGCCTCGGTATTCCGCAGACCCTCGATGCGGCACTGAAATCGTTTGCGGACGGCGAGGTGATGGCGATTGACATTGCAACAGCCAACGGCCGGCCTTTCGTGCATCAATTCTCAATCGGCATGCACGCCAGGATGGTGCAACTGCGCCAGAAGATGGAATTCGGCTCGCGGCTTGGGAAGATGCGTGCCTCGGTGCGAGCCGCTTGGGCCACGATCAACAATCCACCGGCGATGAAAGTAACGCTGACGATCGGTGAGGCCGAGATCAGAACCCGGATCACCGGTATCGGCATCACCAACAATCTGTTCGGCGAGGGCCACCTGCCCTATGCCGATAATCCGGCAGGCGGCGTGCTGGGCATCTATGTCACCGTGGCACGGCGGCGCGGCGAATTGATCAGGTTCCTCTTTGACGTCGCCCGTGGGAAATGGCGCGGCAACGAGCATGTCGAAATCCATCAGGCAAACCGCGCCGTTTTGAAAATCCATTCGACGAACAGGAAAGTTCAGGCCGTCATGGACGGCGAACTGGTAAAGCTCGATCGCGAGACGACCGTCGAAATCCATCCGCGCGCGCTGAATGTTCTCGTCCCGGCGCGCGCCGCCGAGGCAAAGGTTGCCTGACGTGGGGTAGCGTGATGTGGGGTTGCGTAATGCGAGCTGACACGAGCGATGGAGAGAATCTAGCCGCTGGGCGTGTTGCCCTGCTCGGTCTTCGGCGTCTCGATCATCCAGCCGTAGATTTCGGCGACGCCCCAGGCGATAAAAGCCAGCAACAGGGCGGCGATCAGGATACGAAGGACATGCCGACCCCGCCGCCCTTGACGGGCTTTGTTTTCAGGAATGATTTTTGGCATTGTCTGGCTCCATATTTGGCGCCGGCAGGCGTAACTAGCGGGGCGTTGGCTGGTAACGGTCCCCCGCCGCGAAAGTTCCGGCTCGGCAAGGCGACAAACGGGCCGATTGGCCTGATCAATCAGCGGGGCCGGCCACTGGGGGCATAGTGGACGACAATAGCCAGAAAACGCCGGGCCTGCCGGCCGATATTCGCCGTGTGGTGGGCGCCGCGGACCGCCTTGCCGTGCTGCACGGCCTCGACGCGCTGGACAGGGCTGCCGATCCTGATTTCGATCGTATCGGTGGTCTTGCCGCTTCGGCGATGCAAACGCCTGTCGCACTGATCACGCTGGTCGATGCCGAGCGGCAGTGGTTCAAGTCCTGTATCGGTCTCGACGAGACCGAAATCGCAACCGAGACATCGTTCTGCGCCTATACCATCGCAGCCGGCGACGTGCCGATGGTGGTGGCCGACGCGGCGGCGGATCCGCGGTTCAAAGCCAATCCGCTGGTCACCGGCGAGCATCATATCCGCTTTTACGCAGGCGTGCCGATCGTAGTCGACGGCGCGCTGATCGGCACGCTGTGCGTGCTCGACCGGAAGTCGCACGCACGTCCCTCTTCTGTCCAGCTCGACCAGCTGTCGGCGCTGGCTGGCCTCGCCGCCAGCCTGTTCACGCTGAAGGATGCAACCCGCAGCGCGGCGATTGCCGAGGCCGCACTGGTTCGAGAGGAAAAGCGGCGCGCTATCGCGCTTGACGCGGCTTCGCTTGCCAGCTGGGCATGGGATATCCGCAGCGACATGATCGACTGCGATGTCCTGCTGTCCGAATTGTTCAACCTGCCCAAGTCGAACAGGCTGAGGGCGCGCGACATCCTGACCGCCATCGACCTGCGCGACGTTCACCAGACCGAAACACGCTTTCGCGACGCGCTGACCGGCAGCGACGACTATTTTGGCGAATACCGTGTCAAAGGCCTCGATCCGCCACGATGGATCGCAACGCGCGGCCGCGTCATAGAACGCGACGGCGAGGGCAAGCCGACGCTGATCTTCGGCGTCAACTACGACATTACCGAACGCAAACTTGGCGACGAACGTCAACGGCTGTTGCTGCGCGAGCTCAACCACCGCGTCAAGAACACTTTGGCAACCGTACAGGCGCTGGCGACGCAGACCGTTCGCCATGCCCGCCAGCCAAGCGAATTCCTCCAAGCCTTCAGCGCCAGGCTGCAGGCACTGGGCGTTGCGCACAGCCTGCTGTCGGACCGCGAGTGGCGCGGCATCGGCATCCGCGAGCTGGTGGAGATCGAGCTAAAGCCGTTCCAAGCCGCCGGACAATCGCGGATGGCGATCTCCGGCGCCGATGTCCTGCTCTCACCCGACCAGGCAGTCGGGCTAGGGCTGATCCTGCATGAACTGGCAAGCAACGCACTGCAATACGGGTCGCTCTCGGTTTCTTCCGGAAAGGTCGATCTCGATTGGAGGGTACAAGGCAGGAAGGGTGCACGGCGTCTGTTGCTGGCCTGGCGCGAAAGCGGCGGCCCGCGGGTTGCGCCGCCCGAACGCCATGGCTTCGGCTCGATCCTGATCCGCCGCAGCCTGGCCAAGGTCATTTCCAGCGAGGTGACCCATGAATTCCGGCCGGACGGCGTGGTCGCCGAAATATCGATTCCGCTCGAAGATTTGTGACGCCAACATTTTGCGACCGGCGCAAGAATCGTTTGCCCCGAACTATCCCCTCCGAACTATTCCCGTTTGCCGGTATCCGGATCATCGGAGCCGCGCTTCACGTTCTCGCGGTAGATGGCGTAAGCAGCGAGTGCTATCGCCGGGCCGAGAATCGCGCTCAGTCCAGCCTTTCCCGGGCCACCTTTGCCCTTGAGCAGCGCCGGCAGCAAGGCGAGTGCCGCAGTGATGCCGATAGCCTTCATGTCGGCGTTGCGTCGCTTCGCCCGGCGTCTGGCGCGCGAGCCAGCCGACATCCGGTAGACGAGCAGGATGAGACCGGCGATTGCCAGAAAGCCGATCCCGAAGCTCAGGGAGGCTGCCATCGGCCCATAGCGGGCCGCCGTCCAGATATAGGCCGCCCCGACCAGGAAGCCGAGGCCGCACAGCGCCGCGAGCGCTGCGACCGAATAGACAATCGCAGCGACGCGCGCGCGTTGCACCGCCGCAATGGTTTCGCCCGAGGCGAGGCCCGAGATCAGCGATGCAAGCATTCCCATGCGTGCAGAACTAGCGGCGAGCGAGAAGCGCGAAGAGGAATCCGACGCCTGCGGCGATCGCCAGCGAAGTCACCGGTTTTTCGCGCATATGCGCTATCATCTGCGCCTCGATGTCCCTGGCGTTGCTGCGCAGGCTGTCGAAGGCTGCCTCGCCCTGGGTTCGCAACTGCTCGACGCTTTCGGCGGCGGCTCGCCGTGCTGCCCCGTAGCCATGTTCGCCAGTTTTGGCCAACAGCTTGGTAAGTTGGTCGATGTCGGCCTTCAGTTGTGCGATGTCGGCCTCAATATCGGAATTCGTGCGGGCTTCGTTCGCGGCCTTTCCTGCGGCAGTCGCCATTGCTTCACTCTCCATGCTTTTGCTCGGTCGAAACGCTCGACAGACCCCAAGGTTCCGGCACGAACCTCTTCTAACCCTATCTCCGGCAGCGCGCGTTGCAAATGCCTTGCACGGGCCGAGGCCGACGCATCCGCGCCGGCACGTCTTTTTTAAATGACAGCATGCCAAATAACGATCATGACTTCCCCCGTTTCACGTTAGAGACGCATTCAAGGAGATATTGCTGCGTGCGCGCATCACTTGACGGTTTGCGGATTCTTATCCTGGAAGATGAGTTCCTGATTGCCATGGATATCGAGCAGCTTTGCCGCGACTACGGCGCGCTCGATGTGGTCATCGCCCGTGATCTGACTGAGATCGAACAGCAAGACGTTGCCGCGCAGTTCGATGTGGCCATCGTCGACCTCATGCTGAGCGGCGTTTCGACGCTCCAATTTGCTTCGCGGCTGCGTGAAGCGGGCATCCCGTTCGTCTTCGCCTCGGGCTATTCGGATACCGACGAGATCAAGAAATCCTTTCCCGGCGTCAGACTGGTCACCAAGCCCTATTCGGGAGACGATCTCGTCGAAGCAGTGGCGGCGGCCCGCAGGCGAACGCCTCTCCGCTGAGGCGCGGAGCGGTTCGAACACGGCCACGCTTCACGCAGCCGTCGACCCGGTTACCTGAGCCGAAATTGCGTCCGGGCCATACTCGTCTTCACCGGAGATCTTCAGGATTTCCTGCAGCCGAGTGCGGGCGCGGCTGACGCGGCTCTTGATCGTTCCGACGGCGCAACCGCAGATCTCGGCCGCTTCCTCGTAGGAAAAGCCCGATGCGCCGATGAGGATAATGGCTTCGCGCTGGTCTTCGGGCAGCAACTCGAGCGCGCCGCGAAAGTCTTCGAGGTCAAGCTGGCCGTGCTGGGCCGGATGAACGGCAAGCCTGGCCGTCATGACGCCATCGCTGTCCTGCACCTCGCGGCCGCGCTTGCGCATCTGCGAATAGAATTCGTTGCGCAAGATCGTGAACAGCCATGCCTTCAGATTGGTGCCGGGCTGGAAGCTTTCATGCTTGTCCCAGGCCTTGACCAACGTTTCCTGCACCAGGTCGTCGGCCTTGTCGGCGTTTTGCGTCAGCGACACGGCAAAAGCCCGCAGGCTCGGGATCGAGCCGAGCAAGTCGGTCTTGAAGCCCTGGGAGACGGCCGCCATGCCTCAGTCCTTCTTTTGCACAGGTTCGGCCTTTTCCAACTGGCTGAGCAGTTGGGCGAAGCGATCCGGCACATTGTCGGAGACCAGCTCGTCGTAGTATTGTTTGAGTTTGCGGCCGATTTCCGAGTTCGGCCCAAGCGGGTCGCGGGAAGCAGCCCGGCGCCCGTTGCCAACGCCAGCCGTGGTAGCTTTCGTCATGTTCTTCATTTCGCCCTTTGTCCCAGCCTTAAGCCGCCCTTCAACACATAACGCAAGGCAAGCGGCAGCCTCGTCTGGTTGCCCAACCCCGCCCTAAACGCCAGCCCGCATACTTAGTTCCGCATGACCGGAACTTTTTCGCACAACCCGCGTTTCTAACTTTGGGGTTGCGAGCCGTTTTTAGCTATAACATGCAATCACGTCATATGAGGGAGACGTCCGATATGAGCCTATCAGCAACCATCGCTCCGCACCTGCCGTTCCTGCGCCGCTTCTCGCGCGCCGTATCCGGATCGCAGGAGAGCGGCGACGCGCTGGTCGCCGCAATGCTCGAGGCCATCATTGCCGATGTCGACATCTTTCCGGACGCATCGAACGACCGCATCGCGCTCTACAAGGTCTTTGCCAAGCTCTTCACCTCAGTGGCCATTCGCGTTCCGCAGGAGCATGCCCAGTCGGCATGGGAACAGCGCGCCGCAGCCAATCTGAATGCAATTGCGCCTCGTCCCCGCCAAGCCTTTCTGCTGGTCGCGGTCGAAGGCTTCAGCGAAGACGAGGCGGCGGAGATTCTCGACGTCGACGAACAGGAATTCTCCGAACTTCTCGCGCAGGCGAGCAACGAGATCTCTCGTCAGGTGGCAACCGACGTGCTGATCATCGAGGATGAGCCGCTGATCGCCATGGATATCGAAGAAATGGTCGAAAGCCTCGGCCACCGCGTCGTCGGAACGGCGCGCACCCACGCCGAGGCGGTGGCGATGTTCGGCAAGGCGAGGCCAAAGATGGTGCTTGCCGATATTCAGCTTGCCGACGGCAGTTCGGGCATCGCGGCCGTCAATGAGATCCTATCGTCGACCTCGGTGCCGGTGATCTTCATCACCGCCTTTCCCGAGCGCCTGCTCACCGGCGAGCGGCCGGAACCGGCTTTCCTCGTCACCAAGCCGTTCAATCCGGATATGGTCAAGGCTCTTATCAGCCAGGCCCTGTTCTTTGACCGGCACGCGAAAGCCGCAGCATAAAACAGCTAGCGGCCGAGTTGCGGCCGCCAGGGTGTGGGATAGCCACTCCCCTTGGACCGGATGGGGGCGTGACGCCGGCTTAACACACGACAGCCAACTGCTGCCGAACCTGACGAGGACCTTTTCGCACACACCGCAGCAATTCGGGCCATAACGATTTTCAGCATCGTCTTTTTCGGAAAATGGTGGAACAAACGGAGGCGAATCACGTTTTCACCGCAGCATTGGAAGGAGATGGATCATGCTTTACTGGGCGCTCGTATTTCTCGTCGTGGCGATCATCGCCGGTGCGCTTGGTTTCGGCGGTATCGCTGGCACCTCGGCCGGTATAGCGCAGATATTGTTCTTCATCTTTCTCGCCTTCCTGATCATATCGCTTATTGCCGGCCTGATCAGACGAGCGTGAATGCCAAGCGGCCATTCAAGCGAACACTGGAAGCCGCACCCCTCAAACGGTTTCCAGCCACCGCCGGGCAGTGTCCTCTAACGGGATGCCGCTCGGCGGACCGCTTTTTAAGGCTTGATACGAAGCTCCTCCTTTTGGAACCCATTTTTCCGCGAGCCGTTCAGCCCGACATGGGTTGAGCAAATTGACCGATGCGTTCCAGAGTCGGAAAAATGAAAGACCGCGGCCAGAGTGATGAGATCATCGCTTTGCATCCCGCCGAAAGCGGAATGCAGCTTGGCCGGGCACTTCTCCATGCACTGCACAATGCCGGGATTTCCGTCCTATACCAGGATCGCGAAATGAAGACGGTGTGGGCGCGCAACATGCGCGCCCCATGGACTTCCGATGCCTCCGACAACAACGGCATCTTGCCGCCGGCGCAGGCGGAGCGTATCGGCGCCGCTAAGCACGACGTCATCGTCTCCGGCAATCCTCAACATCTCGAACTCAGCGTGCCGGCCGATGACGGCGCCCGCTGGTTTCAGGTGTGGATAGACGCCGACCGCAGCGAGACCGGCGCGGTGCAGGGCGTCGTGACCACCATGGTCGAAACAACCGAGCAGAAACGCCGGGAGCAGACGTTGAAGGCGCTGCTGCGCGAAGTCAGTCATCGCTCCAAGAACCTTTTGGCCATCATCCAGAGCATCGCCACCCAGACGGGCCGTTATTCCGGCAGCATTGACGATTTCCTGACGCGTTTCCGGGGCCGATTGCAGTCGCTGGCCTCCTCGCAGGACCTGGTTACGTCATCCAATTGGCGGGGAGCGGCGCTGCGCGAGCTGGTTTCCGGTCAGGTCGGCAGGTACGGCGCGGACCCCTTGCACAGCCTACGCTTCCGCGGCGCAAATCCATATCTCAACCCCAATGCCGCCTTGCACATCGGCTTGGCCATGCATGAGCTCGCCGTCAATTCGGTCAGCTATGGCGCACTGTCGCGCAGCGACGGTTTCGTCGAGGTGACGGCCGATCTGACGGCAGCTTCCGCTGGCGAGCCTGCGCTGTCGCTGACATGGGCCGAAGTGATCGGAGCCAACGACAATCAACGTAGCGAGAAGCGTTTTGGCAGCGTCGCGCTTGAACGCGTCGTGCCCACTTCTTTGAATGGAACGGCGACACTTGAGATCACCGGGAACCGCCTCGAATACCGCCTTGTCGTTCCTCACGGCAATTTCGAGACGGATTGAACGAACGGCGGTCGGCGCGAGAAGGCTTGCTACGCATCGCCAACCTTAACCGACTGTTCACCATAAGGTCCGATCCTGTCCGAACGTGCCGATCCACCGGACATCGATTGAGTTTGGCACAATATGAAAGGAATGGGCCTTGACGGCTGCCGACTTGAACAGACTGGAACACGCCGCTCGCGTCTCGATGAGCGGTTTTCAGGATCCCGACGCGTCCGCAGCGCCCGCGCCTCGTGCATCGCCCCTCCGCTTCGCCGCCGTCGCGCTTATGGCCGCTATCGTCCTGACCGCCGCGTCCCAGCTGATCTGATCGAGCTCGCCAAGGTCCGCCGCCGGCTTCCGCTGCTCACGTCTGCTTGATCGCTCTGTCGTCACAGGAACTTTGAGGGATTTTGGCCGTTTCCATGGCGAGAGGGTCCCGCCATGGAGCACATTGCCGCCTTGCTGCTGGTTGTCGGCTGTTCGAATGCCATGACCGCGTGCCGTGAATTGCCGGCGCCGGTAAGCGTTTTCGAAACCACTGCCGAGTGCATGACCGCGCGCCCATTCGCGGTCATCGACCTGCAGGGCCAAGCCCAATATGTCGTCGCCAGATGCCTTGCCGTCGATCCTGCGCTCGAGGACGACTATGACAGCATCATCTGGAACGTGCGTCCCGACGGCACGCTCGATGCGTCCTTGGAGATTTCCGGGTTCGTGGTAGCATCGAACGGCGCACGCCCCGAAAAAGACTATCTTAATCAACAATGAAATCGTGCGGGCAAAGGCCGTACTTTCATGCTAAATGGCGGCTGGAGCTTATTAAAGTGAGGACAAAAGTGAGGATGACTCCATGCGGAAGATGATTATTGCCATGGTTGCCGTGGTTGCGGTCAGCGGCTGCACCACCACGGAAGAGAACGTGGGTATCGGCACTGTGGGCGGCGCGCTCATTGGCGGCGCTGTCGGCGGCGGCAAGGGCGCTTTGATCGGCGCCGGCGCTGGTGCGATTGGCGGTCTGCTCGTTCGCCGTCTGCAAAATGGCTACTGCCAGTACAGAGATCGTCACGGCCGGATCTACACAGCTCGCTGCAACTAGTTTCGAGCTCCAGGCGAACAGCAAACGCGGAGACGGGCCACCTGTCTCCGCGTTTGCCCTTTTAAGGCGCTGTTGCGACGCGGGTCATGAGGCGGCGTTTCAGGCCGGCAGCGGAACCTTGATTTCGACGTTCAAGCCATCTTCGCGAAAATCGCGCCTGATTGTGCCACGCAATTCGCGTGTGACATTGAGATCGATCAGTCTGGTGCCAAAACCGCTCTTTGCCGGTGTCTCGAGCTTCTTCTGACCGGCCTCACGCCAGTTGAGAGCCAATGTCCGGGCGCCGCCGCGGCCTTCGAGCGACCAGTCGACCTTCAGCGCACCGACTGAATTGCCGGCCTCGCCATGCTTCAGCGCATTCGTCGCCAGTTCATGAAAGACGAGGCCGAGTGCCTGCGTCGTCTTTTCGTCGAGAAGAACCTCCGGTCCCGACAACAGCCCTTCAGGAAGCTCGCTGCCGAACACCTGGCCAAGCTCGATGCGCAGCAGGTCGCCGAGATCGGCTTTCTGCCAGCGTGAGCGCGTCAACATGTCCTGGGAAGCCGCCATCGCCTGCAGCCGGGCCGAGAAAGACGTCGAGAATTCCTGGACGTCGGCGGTGTGCGATGCTGTCTGGCGCGCGATTGCCAGCACCCGCGTGATCGAGTTCTTGATGCGATGCTTCATCTCCTGCAGCATCAGGTCTTTTTCCAGCAGGCTCTTTTCGGTCGTTTCGTGAAGCAGCGAGACCGCCTCATAGGCCCGCTCCTGATAGCGGGCCACCAGCGCAATGGCGCCGGCAAGCAGCAGCCCGAACAATCCGAGCATCACCGGGATGGCGCGCGAGGAAGGTTGCGAGAAAGCACTTGTCGGCCTGAACAGGACGACCCACTGCCGGCCGGCGACCGTGATCTTGCGGGTGACCAGCAGCCTGTCGCCGAGGCTCGAAACAGGCGGCGTTTCCGACTGGAACAGCAGGTTGTCGCTGTCCACCGTGCCGTCATAGATCTCGGTGTTGACCGGCAGCAATGGTGCCCGGCTGAGCGCAGCCTGGAACAGGTCACGGGCGCGGAAGGCCGCATAAAGGAAGCCGGCAGTCGAGGATCTCGACGCGTTTACGGCGTCCGGCGCGGTTTCCACATTGAGCCGGACGAAGACGAGGAACCCGGCAAAGGTCTGCGCGGCACCCGTATCCTTGCCGAGCTGCACGAGCCCGCTGGCATGCTGCTGGTCGTCGGCCATCGCCTTTTCGATCGCCTCGCGCTGCACCGGCCCGGCAAACATGTCGT
Source organism: Mesorhizobium sp. M0306 (assembly GCF_040321655.1). NCBI lineage: Bacteria > Pseudomonadati > Pseudomonadota > Alphaproteobacteria > Hyphomicrobiales > Phyllobacteriaceae > Mesorhizobium > Mesorhizobium sp. M0306. Next base: position 728,932 of record NZ_JAMYRY010000001.1, read on the forward strand.
AGCCGATGCTGGATTTATTGGACGGATCCAGCGGTTCGAACAGCACGATGGGCGTACGCCACGGCAAGTTCGTGTCGGGATAGATCGGATGGCTTGCGCCGTGATCGTGCAGGATATCGCGCTCGACCGCCGCCTCGTTTCCCGTCTTCGCCAGGCGGAGGAAGCCGATGCCGCGCAGGCCAGCGAAATTATTGTCGATGTCGAGCGCTTTGAAGAAAGCCTTGAACTCGCCTTGCGAGATACCGCCATTGCGCGCGTCGAACAGCGCCCGGGTTGAGCGCAGCAGCGACAGGTCCAGGTCGATGCGGCTTTCAATCCGGTTAAGCGCGTCGTCGGCCGTCGCCTCGAATTTTATGCGGGCCGCCTCCTGGGTGGCAAAATAGGCAAAACCCGCCATCGTCAGGCTGATCAGCGCGACGGCGATAAAAGCGACGGTCGGAAAAAGCTTCTTCAATTGCTGATACGTCCCGTGGACGGTTCGGCATCTTTATGGGCAAGTCCCGACGCCAACACAATGGCGAGGCCAAAGCATGGTGACGGCTGGCATATTTTGGCGGCTTGTGATTAGCCGGCTAATTCTCATTCATACGGCGATCTTCAGGGCGCCCGGCCCCGGAATGGCGCCGGGTGGGCACTTGCCGAGGATGATCATGCCGAGCACTTCGTCCTGGGTGACGTCGGTCGTGCGTGCCGTGCCGACAACCCGACCGTTCTTCATGACGCAGACACGGTCGGCAAGCTCGAACACGTCATGGATGTCGTGGCTGATCAGGAAGATGCCGATGCCGTCGGCTTTGAGCTGCCTGACCAGTTCGCCGACCTGTGCCGTCTCCTGCGGCCCGAGTGCCGCCGTCGGCTCGTCCATGATCAGGATGCGGGCGTTGAACAGGATGGCGCGGGCGATCGCAACCGACTGCCGCTGGCCCCCCGAGAGCTTTACCACCGGCTCCTTGAAGCGTTGGAAACGCGGATTAAGCCTACCCATCACCTTGCGCGCCTCAGCCTCCATGGCGACGTCGTCGAGCGTACCCCAGGCGGTCATCAACTCGCGGCCGAGAAACAGGTTGGCGGCCGCATCGACATTGTCGGCCAGCGCCAGCGTCTGGTAGATCGTCTCGATGCCGTACTTCTTGGCGTCGCGGGGGTTGGAGATCGAAGCCTCCTCGCCGTTGACGAAAATCTGGCCCGCATCGCGCTTGTAGGCGCCGGACAGGATTTTTATCAACGTCGATTTGCCGGCACCGTTATGGCCGAGCAAAGCCATCACCTCGCCCGGGAAAAGATCGACCGAGGCATCGTCGACGGCGCGAATGCCGCCGAAGGCGATCGAAATGTTGCGCATGTCGATCAGCGGCGTGGGAGCGGTCTTGTCTGCCATGCTTGTTCTTCCTCCCTATAGATCCTGCTTGAGCATGATCTTGTCCGAAAGCCGGTTTCCACCTTGCGGGATCATGCTCAGACCCGTTTGCGATAGACGGTATCGAGCCACACCGCGACCACCAGCACGGCGCCGACAACAATGCTCTGCAGCGGCGAATCGATGCCGAGTAGCACCATGCCGGATTGCAGCGACTGCATCAAAAGCGCGCCGAGCATGGCGCCGAGCACGGTGCCGGAGCCGCCGGCGAGCGACGTGCCGCCGATCACCGCCGCCGCGATAACCAGGAGCTCGTCCAGCGTGCCCAGCGCATTGGTCGACGAGTTCTGCCTGGCTGACGAGATCGCTGCGGCGATCGTCGCCAGCACGCCCATGATCATGAACACCTTCATGGTCACCCAGCGCGTGTTGATACCGGCAAGGTTGGCTGCTTCCGGATTGCCGCCGATGGCGAAGACATAGCGGCCGAAACGGGTACGCTTGGCGATGAAGGTCATGATCAGCCCTACGGCTACAGCCATCAGCACGGGTATGGCGATGCCATGGGCGATGAACAACCCGCCTTCGGGAACGGTTATATTGTTGGCCGCCGCATATCTGTTCACGATGCCGACCGGCCAAGGATAGGAATTGGCGAGCCATATGGCGCCCATGATGACAAGGCAAGTGACGGCCCCGAGGAACGTCTCGGCCCAGATCGGGCGTAACGGGAAGCGGAACCGCTTGCGCTGCACCCGCCCGTTGAGCAGCATGAACATAACCGCAAGGCATGCGACAATTCCGACGATCCAGCTCCATCGCGCGCCGATCGAACCCGCCGGTCCGCCGCCCATCAGCTGGAAAGTGGCATCAAGCGGCGCAATCGTCTGCCCACTGGCGACCCACCATGCGGCACCCCGCCAGACCAGAAGGCCGCCCAGCGTCACGATGAAGGCCGGCACCTCGAGATAAGCGATGATGTATCCCTGGAACGCTCCGATCAGAAGGCCAAGCGCCAGGCCGATGGCCAGCGCCACGATCCAGATCCAGGGGTTGCCTAATTGCAGACCGACCATTCGCACCAGGAAATGCACCTGCGCAAAGCCCATGACCACGCCGATCAGGCCTTCGGCGGAGCCGACCGACAGGTCGATATTGCGCATGACGATAACCAGCACCATTCCGGCGGCCATTATGGTCACGGCGGAAGTCTGCACCGACAGGTTCCAGAGATTGCGTGGCGTCAGGAAGGTCCGGCTGTCGAACTCGAACGGATTGACGCCGAGCCGTACGCTAGAAACGACATGCAGGCCGACCCAGATGACCAGCAGCGCGCCGACCATGCCGAGCATGCGCGTGTCGAGTTCGGTTGCCTTGAGAAATCGGGCAACGATGCCGAGCTCGGATTCCCGCGCCCGGTCTGCGGTCGAGCTGTCGACCGGCGTGTTGGAAGTCGTGTCGGTCATTATGTTTCTCCCGCCGGGTTGCCGTCTGCCGCGGATGCCGGAAGCAGCCTAGAAGTTATCCGCCGGAAGCGGAAAAACAACTCTTGTTGAAAAAACGCCGCGGCGAGCGGCCGCGGCGTTCGGACTTCTCGGAAACGTCGGGTCAGTTGCAGACCGCAACAGTGCCCGCCGCCACACCCGCGCAGACCTCTTCTTTCTTGATCCAGCCGGCATCGATGACGACGTTGAGGTTATCTTTGGTGATGGCGACCGGGGTCAGGAACAGGGATTTTACGGTGTTGCCGCCGGGCGTGGTGAAATCCTTCACGCCGGCAATGTCGGTCATCTGCTTGCCGTCGGCCAGTTGCGAGGCGATCTCGGCGGCGTTCTTGCCGAGCTCGCGCGCATCCTTCCACACCGACACGGTCTGCGTGCCGAGCGCGATGCGGTTCAGCGCGGCGTGGTCGCCGTCCTGGCCCGAAACCGGAACAGATCCGGCCAGCCCTTGCGCCGTCAATGCGGCGACGACGCCGCCGGCAGTACCGTCATTGGCCGCGACCACTGCATCGACCTTGTTGTCGTTCGCGGTCAGGAACTGTTCCATGTTCTTCTGGGCGTTGGCCGGCAGCCAGCCGTCGGTATAGGCCTCGCCGACATTCTTGATCTTGCCGCTGTCTATTGCGTCCTTCAGTACTTCCATCGAACCGGCAAACAGGAAATCGGCATTCGGATCGGCGCCCGAGCCCTTGATGAAGACGTAGTTGCCTTCCGGTTTCACCTTGAACACTTCGCGGGCCTGCATGCGGCCGACTTCCTTGTTGTCGAAGGTCAGGTAGAAGACGTCCTTGTTCTCGATCAGCCGGTCGTAGCCGACAACCGGAATACCTTCGTCCAGCGCCTTTTGCACGGCCGGCCCGACGGCCGAGGCGTCCTGCGCCAGGATGATCAGTGCGTTGGCGCCCTGCGAGATCAGGCTCTCGACGTCGGTGAGCTGCTTGCCGGGGTTGGACTGTGCGTCGGCGGAAATATACTTGTCGCCGGCGGCCTCGATGGCCGCCTTCATTGCGGCCTCGTCGGTCTTCCAGCGCTCTTCCTGGAAGTTCGACCAGGAAACGCCGATGACCTTGTCTTTAGCCTGCGCCACCGACGCCAGCGCCAGCGTCATGGCGACACCCGCCAGAATGGCGGTCGTGAATTTCTTCATCATATCCTCCCTGCGCCGCGTACGGCGTGACCATTGGCCCAAAGACCAGCTTAGAGGCCCCTAATTTTTTCGAGCCTCGAAAAAATACTGGCCCGATCTCCGGCTGCTGTCAACATCGATTCTGATGGATTTTGATGAGTCTGAGAGTTTTTTCGAGCGTCGGAATAAACGATGACAGCGCCACCTGCATCTGACACTATTTGCCTGCATCCGACACTATTTGTCGGACATTACCGACGGCTTCCGGTTCATGAGCGGCCGCGGCAACCGGGAGGAAAGCAAAACGATGTCGGTCGGAATCCGCCATGACGATTTGCGCCGGCGCAACCGGGCGATGGTGATCTCGGCAGTCCGCCGGGTTGGCCAGCCATCGCGTACGGAGATCGCCGCAGCCACCGGCCTCAGCCATTCGACCATATCGGCGATCTCCTCCGACCTGATACGGGAAGGCATCCTCGCCGAGAGCAAGGCAAGCGAGCCCGTTTCGTTGAAACGCGGTCGTCCGCAGGTCGGCCTCGCCCTCAACCCGGAAGCGGCGGCGGTGCTGACCGTGGTGTTGTCGCTGAATTTCCTGTCGGCCGCCATCATCAACTATGCGGGACAGGTGGTCGCCGAGGAACAGCGCCGGCTGGACACGCTGACCATGCCGCGCGACGAGCTGATCCGTGAATGCATGGCCGTCGTCCGGCGCCGGCTGCAGGATCCAGACCTTGACGTCCGCAGTGTCGCCCGCATCGCCCTGGCGATTCAGGGCATTACCGACTCCCCTGCACGCGCCATGCTGTGGTCGCCGATCACGCCGCAGACCGACATCGCCTTTGCCGACATGCTGGAAGACGAATTCGGCATCCCGGCCACGGTGGAGAACGATTGCAACATGATGGCGGTGGCTTTGCGCTGGCGCGATCCGGATCGCTATCGTGACGACTTCATCGCCATCCTGCTTTCGCACGGCATCGGCATGGGGCTGGTGTTGAAGGGCGAGCTGTTCACCGGCACGCATTCCTCGGGCGGCGAGTTTGGCCACATGATCCATCGTCCGGGCGGCGCGCTCTGCCGTTGCGGGCGGCGCGGCTGCATCGAGGCCTATGCCGGCAACTATGCCATCTGGCGCAACGCCAGGCAGATGAGCGAAGACAGCGAACCCATCGCCGACGTCAGCGACGCCGACATGCGCGCACTGGCGGCCCGGGCGCGCGAGAAAGATGGGCCGGAACGCGAGGCCTACCGCAAGGCCGGCGAAGCGCTGGGTTTCGGTCTCGGCTCGCTGTTCGCGCTGATCGATCCGGCGCCGGTCGCGATGGTCGGCGCCAGTGCCGCCGCCTTCGATCTGATCGAGCCGGCCTTGCGCCAGGCCATCGCCCAGACCGCCGGCGGCCAGCATTCGGGCTCGATCTCCTTCGACACCGAACCAAACGAATTGCCGCTGATCCGCGAAGGCTGCGCGATGCGGGCGTTAAGCTTCGTCGACCAGGAGATTTTCGCGCCGGGCGCGCAAATGAGGCCCGGCGTCAGAAAGCACGTAGCCTGACCAGGCGGGTCAATCTTCCCTGATCGCATAACCGGCACCGCGGATGGTGCGGATGACATCCGGCATGCGGCCGTTGTTGACGGCTTTGCGCAGCCGGCCGACATGGACGTCCACTGTGCGTTCGTCGATGTAGATCGTCTCGCCCCAGACATTATCGAGCAACTGGCTGCGCGAGAAGACGCGGCCCGGATGCCGCATCATGAACTCGAGCAGCCGGAATTCGGTCGGCCCGAGCCTGATCTCGCTCTTCTTGCGATAGACCCTGTGCGATTCGCGATCGAGCACGATGTCGCCGACCTTCAGCACGCTGGACAGCACTTCAGGCTTGGCGCGGCGCAGCAGCGCCTTGACCCTGGCCATGAATTCCGGTGTCGAAAACGGTTTGACCAGATAGTCGTCGGCGCCGGTCGAAAGACCGCGCACCCGGTCGCTCTCCTCGCCGCGCGCGGTCAGCATGATGATCGGCAGCCGCTCGGTTTCGGGGCGCACCCGCAACCGGCGGCAGAGCTCGATGCCGGAAACCGCTGGTATCATCCAGTCGAGCACCAGAAGGTCAGGCACATTCTCCTGCAAACGGATCTCGGCTTCGTCGCCGCGTGTCACCACCTCGACCTGGTAGCCTTCGGATTCGAGATTGTAGCGGAGCAGCACACCCAACGGCTCCTCGTCCTCCACCACCATTATGCGTGGTGCGATCATCGGCTGGGCACCCCCATCATGTCACCGGCGCGGACATTGTCGTTTCGTCCTGCTTCGGACGATTGACCGGCAATTGCTCGCCGGTCAGCACATAATACGCATTTTCGGCGATGTTGGTGACATGGTCGCCGATCCGCTCCAGATTCTTGGCGCAGAACAGCAGATGCGTGCAAGCGGTGATGTTGCGCGGATCTTCCATCATATAGGTCAAGAGCTCGCGGAACACGGACGTGTATTTGACGTCGATGCGCTCGTCTGCGGCACGCAGCTTGGCCAACGCGGCCGCATCGCCTGCGGCATATTCCTCAATGACGCCCTGCACCTGGATGAGCACCAGCTGCGCCATCGCGTCGATGGAATGCGACAGGTCGCGCGGCGTGACGCTGAGGCCGACCGCACTCACACGCTTGGCGATGTTCTTGGCAAGGTCGCCGATGCGTTCGAGGTCGCCGGCCATACGGATCGCTCCGACGACATGGCGAAGATCGTGGGCCATCGGCTGGCGTTTGGCGATCAGGGTGATGGCGCGATCGTCCAGTTCGCGTTGACGCGCATCCATGATGGCGTCGTCGGAAACGACGCGTTGCGCCAGCACGTTGTCGGAATTCAACAAGGCCTTGGTCGCCCCGCCGACCATCGAACCGGCGAGGTCGGCCATGTCGCGGATCAGCTTGCTGATCTGCTCGAGATCCTCGTCGAAAGAAGCGACTGTGTGTTCGCCCATGGTCCTGTCCTCATATGCATGATCGGAACGGCTCAGCCGAAGCGGCCGGTGATGTAGTCCTGCGTGCGCTTCTCGCGGGGCGACGTGAAGATCTTCTCGGTCCGGTCGAACTCGACCAGCTCACCCAGATACATGAAGGCGGTCTGGCGCGACACGCGCGCCGCCTGCTGCATGTTGTGAGTGACGATGACGATCGTGTAGTCGGCTTGCAATTCGTCGATCAGTTCCTCGATCTTGGCCGTCGACAACGGGTCGAGCGCCGAAGCCGGTTCGTCGAGCAGAATGACTTCCGGCTTCACGGCCACGGTGCGGGCGATACAGAGCCGCTGCTGCTGGCCGCCGGACAGGCTCAAGCCGCTGGCGTTGAGCTTGTCCTTGACCTCGCTCCACAGCGCGGCGCGCTTCAATGCCTGTTCGACGCGGCCGTCCATCTCGGACTTGCCGAGATTCTCATAGAGCCTGACGCCGAAGGCGATGTTCTCGTAGATCGACATCGGGAACGGTGTCGGCTTCTGGAACACCATGCCGATCTTGGTCCTCAGGAGGTTGAGATCCTGCGACCGGTCGAGAATGTTCTGGCCGTCGAGCAGCACCTGGCCCTCGGCTGTCTGTTTCGGGTAGAGCTCATAGATGCGGTTGAACACACGCAGCAGCGTCGATTTCCCGCAGCCCGAAGGCCCAATGAAGGCCGTGACGCTGCGCTCGGGCAGCGACAGGCTGATGTCCTTTAGCGCCTTGCTCTGGCCGTAGTAGAAGTTGAGGTTCTTGACCTCGATCTTCGTCTTCTCGGCGACCGTTTCGGTCATCGTCATGTCCGGGGACAACATCTGTGTCATCTGTCCTCTCTGCGTCCGGTAAGGCTGCGGGCGAGGATGCTCAAGCCCAGAACCGTCAGGGTGATTATGAGTGCGCCGGTCCACGCCAGCTGCTGCCATTCCTCGTAAGGGCTGAGAGCGAACTGGAAGATGGTCACCGGCAGGCTGGCCATCGGCGCGTTGATATTGCTGCTCCAGAACTGGTTGTTGAGCGCGGTGAAGAGCAGCGGCGCCGTCTCGCCGGAAATGCGTGCTATCGCCAGCAATATACCGGTGACGATGCCGGACAATGCGGCGCGATAGGCGACCGAACGGATCACCACCCAGCGCGGCGCGCCGATCGCGGCACCGGCTTCACGCAACGCGTTCGGTACCAGGTTGAGCATGTCTTCAGTGGTGCGCACGACCACCGGAATGACCAGGATGGCAAGCGCCACGGCGCCGGCAATGGCCGAGAAATGTCCCATTGGCCGCACCATCAGCTCATAGACGAACAAGCCGATGATGATCGACGGCGCCGACAACAGGATGTCGTTGATGAAGCGGACGACGGTGGTGATGCGCGAAAAGCGTCCATACTCGGCCATGTAGGTTCCCGCCAGCACGCCGATCGGCGTGCCGACGACAACGGCGATGATCGTCATCAGCAGGCTGCCCGCGATGGCATTGAGCAGGCCGCCGGCCTCGCCGGGTGGTGGCGTCATCTCGGTGAAGACCGCGAGCGAAAGCCCGGCTGTACCCTTATAGACCAGCGCGCCGAGGATGAGCGCCAGCCAGGCAAGCCCGATGCCGGCGGCGACGACGCAAAGCGCCATCATCACCGAATTCCTGGCTTTGCGGCGGCTGTGGAGCGATGAGGATGTCGACATCGGTCAGGCTCCCGTACGGGCGTCGATCCGCATCAGCATATAGCGGGCGGCGGCAAGGATCAGGAAGGTGATGACGAACAGGATCAGGCCGAGCGAAACCAGCGAGGAGGTGTAGAGGTCGCCGTCGGCCTCCGTGAATTCATTGGCGATGGTCGCCGAGATCGTCGTGCCCGGCGCGAACAGAGAGGCACTGATGCGGTGCGCGTTGCCGATGACGAAGGTCACCGCCATGGTCTCGCCGAGCGCCCGGCCGAGGCCAAGCATGACGCCGCCCATGATGCCGATGCGGGTATAGGGAATGACCACGCGCCGGGTCACTTCCCAAGTCGTGCAACCGATGCCGTAGGCCGATTCCTTGAGCACCGCCGGCACTGTATCGAAGACGTCCTTGGTGATCGAGGTGATGAAGGGCAACACCATGATGGCGAGGATCAGCGCCGAGGTCAGAAGGCCGATGCCGTAAGGAGGGCCGGCGAAAAGGCTGGATAGTCCCGGCACGCCGTGGAAGATGTTGATGATGAAGGGCTGTATCGTCGTCTGCAGGAACGGCGCGAACACGAACAGGCCCCAGATACCATAGATGATCGACGGAATGCCGGCCAATAGCTCGACCGCTATGCCGATCGGGCGCCTGAGCGGGCGCGGGCAGAGCTCGGTGAGAAACACGGCAATGCCGATGCCGATCGGAACCGCGATCAGGATGGCGATGGCCGCCGTTACCAGGGTGCCGTAGATCGGCGCCAGTGCGCCAAATTTTTCCGTGACCGGATTCCAGCTCTCAGTCGTCAGGAAAGAAAAACCGAAGGACGACAGCGCCTGCCATGAGCCAGCAAACAGCGAGATCGCGACACCGCCGAGGATGACCAGCACCAGAATTGCGGAAGCGCGGGTGAGTCCGTGGAATATGGCATCTGTGAGCGCGAAGCGCCGGACCGTAGCTTCCCTCGCCCGGGCTGCTGCAGATGATGGCATGGCATCGGAAGCGATGGTCATTGGGTCCTCGCGATTGAAGGCAACAGGGAGGGCGCCGTCGACGCCCTCCCTGAAGGAGATTACATAGCCGAGTAGAGCGGCTTGCCGTCGCTGCCGACGACTTCCTTGGCCCACATGGCCTTGACGCTCTCGACCACCTTGTCGGGCATCGGAACGTAGTCCAGCTCGCCGGCCATCTCGTCGCCCTTGTCATATGCCCAGGCGAAGAATTTAAGGGCTTCGGCGGTGGTCGCGGCGTCGTCCGGCTTCTTGTACAGGAGGATCCACGTCGCCGCCGTCATCGGCCAGGACTCGGCGCCCGGCTCGTTGGCGAGGATGACGCCATAGCCCGGCTGCGAGCTCCAGTCGGCATTGGCCGCTGCCGCCGAGAACGCCGCCGCGGCAGGCTCGACCTTCTTGCCGTCCTTGTTGATCATGTCGGTGTGGGTGAGCTTGTTCTGCTTGGCATAGGCGTATTCGACATAGCCGATCGCGCCGCCGGTCTGGGAGACGTTGTTGGCAACGCCCTCATTGCCCTTGGCGCCGATGCCAACGGGCCATTCCACGGCCTTGTCGACGCCGACCTTTTCTTTCCAGTCCGCGCTGACGTCGCCGAGGTAGTATGTGAAGTTGAACGTCGTGCCCGAACCATCGGAACGGTGAACGACCGCTATCGCTTGCGAAGGCAGCTTGACGTCGGGATTGAGCTTCTTGATCGCCTCGTCATCCCAGCTCGTGATCTTGCCGAGGAAGATGTCGGCCAGCGTCGGGCCGTCGAGAACCAACTCGCCCGGCTTGATGCCTTCGAGGTTGACGACGGGAACGATGCCGCCCATCACCATCGGGAACTGAGCCAGTCCGGACGCTTCAAGCTCTTCGCCTTTGAGCGGCGCATCCGAAGCGCCGAAGGTGACGGTCTTGGCCTTGATCTGCTTGATGCCGCCGCCGGAACCGATCGACTGGTAGTTAAGGCCAACGCCTGTGTCTTTCTTGTAGGTGTCGGCCCACTTCGCATAGATCGGGTAGGGGAAGGTGGCGCCGGCGCCGGAGATGTCCGCGGCGAGCGCGGCGGACAGGGTGAGGGTGGTCGTCGCCGCAGCCATTGCAATCGCAACGGCCGCCGAGCGGATGAAATGTCTCATGTGGCCTGCTCCTGTTCGGAATATGGTCTCTCGGCGCCATTCCTCCGGCGCCCGCTGAGGCCAATAGCCCCCGATTATTACAGTCGCATGACAGTTTCATGTCGCTCCGGTAACGTCGTCCAGCCGGGTTAAGAAGGAGCGGCCGCGGCCTTTGTCGGCATGGGCCGCGGTTTGCCGCTGGAATCAGCAGCTTGCGTGAATTCCGGCCGGCATCGTCTGCTCGGCGATCGCAGCCACCGGCTTTAAAAGAAAAAAAGCCGGACGGGAGCGCGTTGCATGCAGCCAGAACGTGTCATGGCCGCGCCATCGCCGAAACAGGTCCGTTGGGGTAAATCTGACCCTGTTTCTTGCCGGCGGTCGCTGCTCCCGCCCGTAACTGGAGGAGCGGAACTTCGAATATCCCATTGTCGCCACTGAGCGCGGCTTTGGTATGGTGCGATCGCACCATGGCCTTACGCTGGAAGCGTTGACGAATCGCAAGGTTTAACTCGCGCTGGACCTCCATCCGCGCCCGACCCGGCGCTCGTTCGAGCGGGGCCTTCGACTGGAAGTGCGACGATTCTACCTCACCGTACCTACTCCCTCTGCACTATTCCGCCGGTTGTCGGTTAGGCCGAAGCAGCGTTATAAGCTTGCAGGGGTGTTGCTGATGTTTCGACGGATTCTGCCTGTCTTCCTGTGCCTGGCGCTGCCTCTGGGAAGCGGCTGCGCGCGCAGCTATGACGGCACCGTGATCATTCCCAAGCCGCTCGATGTTCGCCGGTTCTGGGACCGGCCTTCGCCGCAGGCGCAAGCCGAACAGTCGCAGCTGGAGACCGACGTCTTTCCAGTGGCGCCGCAAACGCCGAAAAGGCCGGCGGTGCGCAGGAGCGCAGCTTCCGTTGCAGCGCCACGGAGGAGGGTCGCCAACAATCCGCCCATGCTGTCATCGCAGCCGGCGAAGCCGCTCACCTGCAGGAATGTCAGCGAGCCCGGCAAACGGGCCCGCATGGTCTGCGAATAACCAGCCGATATCGGTCGACGCGCGCCTCCAGGCCTTGAAGCGGCTATCCGGCCAGCCGTTCGCCGTCTCGGAACATCGCCCGCCTAGGTCAGTCCGCCGGGAAAAAGGCCGGGCCGACCACTCTCACCGGCCGCGCTCCGATCGCTCTTTCGATCGACTGATGCTGGGCAGCCCCTTGCACCTCGGCAGCCGGCGTTTTTGCCCCTGCGGGAGCGGCACCGGCGGCTTCGATGCCGGACTCAGGAATTTCCGCGACGACGTCAAAATCCGGCTTTGCCGTCGGCAACGGAATGATGGCGTTGGTCATGTTGGCCGGTGTCACGGTTCGTGCCCTGAGTTCGGCGACGCGCCGGTAATAGCGCTTGACGTCGCAGGCCTTGAAGTTCGCGTCGTCGCGGTACCGGAATGCGCCCGGAAGCTCCACATAGGGTTTTCCCGACTCGAGTGCGATCATCTCTTCGGTCTCGCGAGTGGCGTCGCTCAGCGTATAGAGGTCGACGCCGGCATCGTCGCAGATATAGCGGCACTGATCGACCGTTTCCTTCAGATCGTCGCTCTTGGCGAACTGCGATTTTGGCGCGGGGAAGAAATATCCGTCCGACAAGCGAACGCAAAACAGCATCCGGTTGCCGCCTATTGTTGCGCCTGCGGACTGGGTTTTGGGTGCTGTGCGCTGCTGCGCCGGCTGTTTCTTGGCAGCGGGGGCGGCGCAGCCCAGCGCGACAAACCTGGCCTTCAATCCGGACGTGTCCCTGCCCGAATTCGACAGTCTGGCGATCTGCCGTTGCACCTCCGCCTTGCTGGCGACCAGGTCGGCGCAAGGGTTGAAGAAGAAGCCGGCCGTTTTCGCCGTGCATCGGCGCTGTCTCTCCAGCCTTTGAATCGCGGCGAGTTGCCGGCGCAGTTGGGCAAGCTCGGGGCTGGTCCCGGCGCTGCGCCCCGCCGAAAGCAATTGGCTCCTGATGGCGCCGCAGCTATCCGCATAGGAGGAGGACGTACCGAGCGCAACGGCTATTGCCAACACCAGCATCAAAATCGTGAGAGGCCAGAAGCGTGTCATTGGAACGACCATTGTCCTTGTTGCGCCGAGAACAGGGTTTCTTTGTCGACTATGGATAAGTACTGGCTAAATCAGTTTTATCCAATTAAAGTAGACCACACCGCCGGCAGAGACTTTAGTTCTAGTGTATTATATCCACTGACGTAAATTCAATATTATATTTTTATTTCAAGATTGAGACGAACCGGCAGCAACGCCGGCGGACGCCCGCGACGGCGAAGTTTGATGCGCGCGGCTGGTTCCGCAGCGCGATCAATCCGGCGTTACCGGCCGGCCGTTGCTGAAACCTTAGCCCCAAGTTCGGCGTTGAACGGCCAAAGGAGGAGACCGCAAATGTCGATCCACTTCACTGTCGCGGGCCTGACCAGGAATCTGTTCCATTCACTTGGGTTGGACCATGAACGCGCACCGAGGCCACTCGACCACGAGCAGAGGCTTTTGCTGGAGTGCTATCTCGCCGGCCAGATACCGGAATCGGCCTGGAGCGACTATGTCTTCGAGATGCCGGAACTGGCGCGACATGTCGAGGCCAGACGAAGCCGCCACTAAAGCGCATCGCGGTCGACCGGGCCTCATGCGACGCGCTTAGGTTCTTGTCTAATGCATGTCGTTGTCTCAAAACCGCTGCACACTTTGCGCGACATGCATTAGGTCCCGAAAAAGTGGAATCCGGATGTCGGAAAAGATCAAGGCGAAGCCTGCACTCGCGTTGCAGGCTGTTTTTGTTTAGGCGAGTTGAATTGCAGAGTGAACACCTTGCCCGGGATGCCTTCAGCCAGCGCCGGTGAAAGGCTCAACGGCAGGCAATGGTCCACGGCCGCAATCGCCGCATCGACAAAAGCCTGCCGTGCCTTCTCGTCGCCGGCCACGCGGATGGCGGTCGGCTTGGGCCGGCCGATCAGCGTGCCATTGCGCCTGAAGCTGAAGCTCAGGGTGACGGTGGAATTCCCGGCATTCGCCGGCGGGGTCCAGCACGCCTGGATGGCAGCCCCGACCTCGGGCATGGTGTTGAGCGTCGCTGCATTCGATTGACCGGCTGCACCCGCCAGCATGGCGCCTGCAATCACCACCATTCCAGCAATGCTTTTCATGACAGGGCCTCTGTCCTTGAACCGCCCTCGAGGACGTGACTAACTTCGATGGTAGGGCCGACATCGGCGATGACAAGATGGCGGCAACGCGCTTCATCAGCCATGCAGGCGTCGTGAAGCGCCGTCAGCCGCAACTTCGGCAGGCTGCAACAAGCAAAAGGCCGGCGAGTAGCCGACCTTTGCTTTCCATCCGCGCCAGTACATCCGTGGTCGCGGGCTGGAGGTAAATACCAGTAGAAAGGGTTTCGGTTAACGAAACCTTAAGCTCCCCACATCGTGCAAACAGGGGAGAGCAAAAAAGAATTACCCCAGATCATTACCGGCTCCTGCAGAACGTGCGCACAATCGCCGGCCTGCAGGTGCCTCAGGCGTTGGCCTGCGACCGCACATAGGCGATATAGCCGCGTACATCGCCGGCCGGCTCGGCATAGGCCTTGCCGAGCTTCTTCTCGATCGCCGCCATATAGTCTTTTGCCCATTGGGGCAGCGCATAGTCGATGACGGCGAGGAATTCGAGCGTCGCCGCCAGGCGGATGTCGGCGATCGACGGGTTCTTGCCGCCGATGAACGGCTTGCCGTTCCTGAAGAAGCTGTGAAACACCTCCAGCGGCTCGGCTATCGCTTCTATAGCGGCCTTTTGGGCTTCCGACTTCTTGTCGGGATGAGCGTCGCTGTGGCCGACCTCGCCGGCATATTGCGGGAAATTCAGTGCAGGATAAGTGGCGCGCGCCACGTAGGGGTAGAGCGTCCCGATCAGGTAGAACATGGCACTGTCGATCATTGCCCGCTTGGCCGGCGCCTTGGGATATAGTTTCTCCAGCCCGTGCTTGTTGGCGAGGTACTGCATGATGGCGCAGCTTTCCCACAAGACACCTCTCGGCAGGCCCTTGTCCTCGATCATCGGCGTCAAATGGGCCGGGTTTCGCGCCATATATTCGGGCGAGCGCGTATGGCCCCATACGTCGGTCTCGGAATGGTCGAGCCCGGCGGCGCGTGCAAACACCCGAACGCTCATATTGTTGACGCTCGGCTTCAGCATGCTGAGCATCAGCGCCGGCTTTTTCGCCGGTTTCGCCTTGGCCTTCGCGGCCTTTTTGGCGGAGACCTTTGCCGCCGGCTTTGCCACTTTCGCCGCTGACTTGACGGCAGCTTTGGCCGCCGGCTTCGCTCCTGGCTTGGCTGCCTTGGCGGCGGGCTTTTTCGCACTCTTCGTTGCTGTCTTTGCCATTATGTCCTCCCTTTGTTTGGCGTGTCGTCAGTATGGATTTTTCGGTGCGCGATCCTCCGACAAGGTTGCGCGCGAGCGCTCGACAAGCGCTTGGATCGCATCGGCAAGGTGCACTTCGGCGATGTTGTAGTCGCCGCGCGCGAGGCGGATCTTGTGCGCCTGCATCAGCACGTCGGCATGGGTGAAGCCCGCCGGCGGCTCGAAACGGTAGGAGGCGAGCTCAATCAGCAGGCCGAGCGGATCCTCGAAATAGATCGAGTCCATGAAGCCGCGATCCTTGACGCCGCTGTGCTTGATGGCGCGCTCGTCGAGCCGGGCGACCGCCTGCAAAAAGGTGACGCGCGACACCGCAAACGCGATGTGATGGACGCAGCCCGTATCGGTCGGCGTGCGCCGCTTGACCGGCGTGCGGCTTTCGTCGGTGAAGACGGTGATCAGCCGGCCGTCGCCCGGATCGAAATAGAGATGGCTTTCGCTGGCTTTGTCGAGATTGGGCTGCTCGAAGATGAAGGGCATGCCGAGCACGCCTTCCCAGAAATCGATGGAAGTCTGGCGCCCGGCGCCGACCAGCGTGATGTGATGGACGCCTTGCGATTGCAGTTTTTGCATTGCCTTCCTCCCGGCCACGCCGTCTTGCCGCCGAACGGAAGTTCGGATGCCCAGTCGCGCTTGGATCAGCGCCCGGCATGTGACCACGCCCGGCCTCGCCTGCGCTCCGCATTCCGCATCCTGCAGGAGTGCGGCCGGAGCTTTGATGAACGGATGCTAATTCAATCCGAGGCGTTGCGCCAGAAGCGCTGAGTTTCAAGAACTCCACGCAGGCACCAAGAGCGGCACCTTCGCCGAGCTCGCCGAAACGATCCGTCGCCGGCAGCTGTAATGGTGCGGTAGCCCGCAGGTCGCTGGGTTTCCCGAGCGGCCGGTTTGGCGACGGCAGGTCAAAGGGGCCTCGTTGACGCATGCCGCGCCTGGTTCGGATTACGAGCATCTGCGGCCCTTAGAGGAAAATCACATATTCTTCATCGGCACGTCGGGATCGACATGTCCCCCATCGGCAGTGATCTTCAGCCTTGAGAGGTAGTGCTCCCATCCCCTTCGGTGGCTGTCACGCTCCTTTGCGTTCGGCAGTCCGCTGTGCGTGAAGCGGATCAGTGTCCCCGCATCCCTCGCGATCAGGTCGATCTCGACATGGCTGGAGCCGGGCGGCACGGTCTCGTTGTCTTCCCAACCAAAACTGTAGGCAAGACGGTGGACCGGGATCACCTCGGTGAACTCACCGCGCGCCATATGGCGACCACCGACATTGACGAGGAACAGACCGCCCGGCGATGCATCCAAATTCGCTTCGGTCCCGATCCATCGCACGATCTGGTCCGGATCCGTCAAAAGCGCGAACACGGTCGCTTGTGGCGCGGCGACCTCAATCTCTGTGTAAACCGATTCCGCCATCGCTCACTCCAGGTCACATCCACTCCGAATGCCGTGCATGATTGAAGCGAATGTGGGGGTTGCAAGAAGATGTTCGAGGCGTAAGCATAAGCCGGTGCCGAGTGACCTTCTACCGATGCTTCTCGCAAACTCGCTTTCATTCCTTCTGGACGACGCCGCGCATATTGGCGACGGTGGGCGACTTCTATTGCAGCTCTCAACGCATTTGATGGAAGACGGCTTGCCGATCATCGCCGGCGCGCTGGCGCAGGACGCTCCCGACCCGATCATTTCACGCCGCATCTGGCTCTGGCGAGCGCCTGGGGGTGAAGTGGTCGAGGCTTTGGGGATAGGCGCCGACCGCCAGAATGCCGATCCCCGGCTCGTGCTGCGGGAGTGGCTTGGCACGACGCGGGCGATCGTGTTCGACGAGCGAGCGGGCGGTGTCGCACCGACTTTGGTGTGGGCGTTCGATCATACTCCAGATGAGGCGCAGTCAGAGCTGCTGCGGCAAATCTCCCGGTTTGCTGCGGCTCCGATGACCGCACTCGCAGAACGGTCCGCGAAACGCGCATTGCTCGAAGCATATTTGGGAAAGCGCAGTGCAGCACATGTGCTCAACGGTCATTCTCGTCGAGTAAAGGGAGAGACGATACGGGCTGCGCTTCTGTGCGCGGACCTTCGAGGTTTCACCGATCTATCCGAGATTCATGATGCAGACGAGATCGTATTGGTACTTGATGCCTGGTTCGATTGCGTCGCCGGCGCGGTGCACGCATTTGGTGGTGAGGTTCTCAAGTTTATAGGTGATGGCGTCCTCGCGATTTTCCCGATTGGCGAGCGCGATGCAAATGCCGCATGTGACGCTGCGGTACGCGCCGTGAAGGCCACGCGCGCCGGGATAGATCATCTCAACCAAACTCGGCGCCGCAATGGCGGCCCTGAGCTCGGATATGGCATTGGTCTGCATGTCGGCGAGATACTCTGGGGGAATATCGGCACTGCCGGCAGGTTGGACTTCACCGCGATCGGCAAGGCTGTAAATCTTGTCAGCCGCATCGAAGGGCTGTGCAAGCCGTTGGGACGGACGGTGCTCGCGTCGACAGTGTTCGAGGCAGAAACTACCGAGCCGATGATCGCCATGGGCAGTCACCCGCTCGGAGGAATAGCAGGCGCGCAAACACTTTTCGGCTTGCCGGAATAGATCGAATGATTGAGCGCGCCGTGGATGTGTCGTTCGCAGCATATCTTGGTATCGTGCGAAGCCATGACTGAGAGAAATTCGAACGGCAAAGAAGCTACAATACTGCAACTGGAGTATGGCGCGTTTAGAGCCCAGCCATGCGCGTCGCGCGCAGCTTCGCTGGCCGGTGCTAAGGGCCGAGTATTCCCGGCATCCACCCTTCGAGGGAGAGGCGCCTTCGCCGAGCTCGCCAAAACGATCCGCCGCCGGCAGCTGTAGCTCAGGTCGGCTCCAGGCAGTGCCGACCAGCGTGATGGACGCCTTGCGATTGTAGTTTCTGTCTCTGGCTCCTCCCCGCGTGGCATCGACTGCCCTCCGCTGCGCCAGGAGCGGCAATGAGCCAAACCCGCCGCGACCCAAGGCGATGGATCGGATTGATGGTTTGCCGAGAGCTTGGAGAGACTTGGTACGCCCAAGGGGAATCGAACCCCTGTTCCCGCCGTGAGAGGGCGGTGTCCTGACCGCTAGACGATGGGCGCGTTCAAGAACCGGCGATATAGGCTGACGGCTGGCAAAAAGCAACTAGGCTTAAGGCAGCCTGTCGCGCCGGTGAAATATCCGCTGCAAGCCTAGCGTTTTGACTCGATCAGGTCCCAGAGATTGCCATAGAGATCAGCGAAAACCGCCACAGTGCCATAGGTCTCGTGCCGGGGCGCCTCACGGAATTCGACGCCCTTTTCGAGCATCAGCGCATGGTCACGGGCAAAATCGTCGGTTTCGAGGAACAAAAAGACTCGCCCGCCGGTCTGGTTGCCGACGGCGTGCCTTTGCGCATCGCCGGACGCCTCGGCGAGAAGCAGCCGCGCGCCCTGCCCGTTGCCCGGCGTGATCGTGACCCAGCGTTTGCCGCCGCCAAGATCGACATCTTCGGTGAGGACAAAGCCCAGCCGGTCGACATACCACGAGATCGCCTCGTCATAATTTGCGACGATAAGCGCGACGGTGGCAATGCTGCGGTGTTCGGCAAAACCGGTCATTTGTTCCTGATCGAAAAACGGCCGATGATGCGGCGCTCGGTGATGTCATAGACGAAGATGGCGCGGCTGCCGTCGGCCAGCTCGGCGTCGATCGAGAGGTGATTGCCGGAGAGCGATTGGCTGACCACCCTGGCGCCGACCGGCAGCACGATGTCGCCGTTGACTGGCTCGCCGATCGGCACCTGGATGTCGCTGCTCAGCGGAGGGGCGGCAGGCGGCGCGTTGCGCGCTTTGTAGACAAGCGCCGCGATCACCACCATAAGGGCGAGGAACAGCAGGCCGAGATTGATGGCGACGAAGCGCACGAGCTTCCTCCGCACCTTTTCGACCTCGGGGTCGAGCGGCTTTTCCTCGTCTTCGTCGGCAAGCGGCCGGGCCATGGCAGCAGATTCCGGAACTGTTTTCGATGAGCGCTCATAACGAAGAGGTCAGACAATTAATAGGGGCCGGACCGATCGTGCTGGATGCGGGCGCCGATGCCGCCGGCCAGCGGCTCGACCAATGGCTGGCGGCCAGGCTCGGTCCCGACATGTCGCGCAGCCGCGTGCAGATGCTGATAAAGCAGGGCGCCGTCAGGATCGGCGGCAGGCAGGTAGAAGAGACGAAGCGCAAGATGGTACAAGGTGACAGCGTGTCGGTCGACATGCCGGAGCCGGGACCGGCGGAGCCGCAAGGCGAAGAAATTGCGCTGGACGTCCTCTACGAGGACAGCGCGCTGATCGTCATCGACAAACCGGCCGGGCTGGTCGTGCATCCCGGCGCCGGCAACTGGACCGGCACGCTGGTCAACGCGCTGATCCATCATTGCGGCGACAGCCTGTCGGGCATCGGCGGGGTGAGACGGCCGGGCATCGTCCATCGCCTCGATAAGGAGACCAGCGGCGTCATGGTCGTCGCCAAGACCGATCGCGCCCACAAGGCGTTGTCGGAGGCCTTTGCCGACCACGGCCTGACCGGCGATCTCAAGCGCGCCTATCTGGCGTTGGTCTGGGGCATACCGGCGAGGCCAACCGGGACGGTCGACGCGCCGCTCGGCCGCGCCGCCGACCGGGTACGCCGTGCCGTGGTGCCGCAAGGCCGCGACGATGCGCGCCATGCCATAACGCATTTCACCGTCGTCGAGCGCTTTGGCGAGCAGCAGCAGGAATTCGCCACGGCGAGCCTGGTCGAATGCCGGCTGGAGACCGGTCGCACCCACCAGATACGCGTCCACATGGCCCATATCGGCCACCCGGTGGTTGGCGATCCCGAATACGGCCAGGCTTTCCGCACCAAGGCCAATCGGTTGCCCGAGCCGCTAAGGAGCAAGGTAAAGGCGTTTCCGCGACAAGCTTTGCACGCCCGCCTCCTTGCATTTCGGCATCCGGATACCCATTTAACGATGAGGTTCGAAGCGCCGATACCGTGGGACATGGAGGAACTCGTCGACGGCTTCCGCAAGCTCTGAACCAACCACCTGAAAACCTGACCAGCGTTGTTCACTTCAACGTGACACACTGTTTCGTGTTGAACAAATGCCTGTCTTTCTGGTTTTGTTCCTATATATGTCGGTTGGCGCGAATGTGCCTTTGGCATTCGCGCCACATGCCCGCCGCGTTTCGGGGGCATCACTCCAATAGAGAGGGGGCGCTATCATGGCCCAGTCATTACCCAGTATCGTTTCCGGCGAAGGCGGTCTCAGCCGCTACCTGGAAGAAATCCGCCGCTTTCCGATGCTTCAGCCGCAGGAAGAGTACATGCTCGCCAAGCGCTACGCCGAGCATGAGGACACCACGGCTGCGCACAAGCTCGTCACCAGCCACCTTCGGCTCGTCGCCAAGATCGCCATGGGCTATCGCGGCTATGGGCTACCGATCGGCGAGGTGATCTCGGAAGGCAATGTCGGCCTGATGCAGGCCGTCAAGAAATTCGAACCGGAGCGCGGCTTCCGTCTCGCCACCTATGCGATGTGGTGGATCAAGGCCTCGATCCAGGAATACATCCTGCGCTCCTGGAGCCTGGTCAAGATGGGCACCACCGCCAACCAGAAGCGCCTGTTCTTCAACCTGCGCAAGGTGAAGGGCAAGATCCAGGCGCTCGACGAAGGCGATTTGAAGCCCGACCAGATCACCGAGATTGCCACCCGGCTGAACGTCTCGGAAGCGGAAGTCGTGTCGATGAACCGCCGTCTGTCGGGCGACGCCTCGCTCAATGCGCCCATCCGGGCCAGTGAAGGCGAGTCCGGCGAATGGCAGGACTGGCTGGTCGATGACCACGAGAGCCAGGAAGAGATGCTGATCGAGCAGGACGAGCTGGAAAACCGGCGCGGGATGCTGTCGGGCGCTCTTGCCGTGCTCAACGACCGCGAACGCCGCATCTTCGAGGCGCGCCGCCTCGCCGATGAGCCGTTGACGCTGGAAGAGCTGTCGGCCGAGTTCGATATCAGCCGCGAGCGCGTGCGCCAGATCGAGGTGCGCGCCTTCGAGAAGGTGCAGGACGCGGTCAAGGCGGCGGCCAAGCGCCAGACGCAGGCGCTGCGCACCATCGAGGCGCAGCCGGCGGCGTAAGGCCTTCCAAGAGAAACAAATAACGGCGGCGTCAGGTAACTGGCGCCGCCGTTTTTTTCTAAAGCGCGTCGCGTTCGACCGGCCTTGTGCGACGCGCTTTAAATTCTTGTCTTTATGCATGTCGTTTCATGCATGTCGTTATCGCAAAACCGCTGCGCACTTTTGCGCGACGGCATTAGCGGGTTGCCGGTTCCGCGGCGCCTTCGCGGATGTCCGATCCGCCGCCATAACTGCTCAGTAGCCTTGCCATGGCGTCCGCAGACGATCGCATTGATAGCGGCATTGTCGCAATTTTCCCCAAGCCCTGAAAACCGCAAGGCTGCAAGCTGTGGCGGCAATGTTCCGGCGCCGACCGGGGCATTTCACAACCCGGCGCTTGCGGCAGGCGGGCGCGACGACGGTCCGCCGGGGCTGGGCCGGGCAGTTGAGTTCGTCTATTGGAAACGAAAGGCAGTATGACGATGACAATTTCTCCGTTTCTGGCCGCTCTCGGATCCGAAGGTCCGCCAGCCGATCGAGCGAAAGACATGGCCCTGTATGGATGGCTAATTGGAAGCTGGGAAATGGACTCGGTCCACTACCTCGACGACGGCACAATCCAGAAATGGGATGGCGAATGCCATTTTGGCTGGGTGCTCGAAGGCCGCGCGATTCAGGACGTTTGGATCAGGCCCAAGCGCCCTGCGCCGTCGACGATGTATGGCACGACCTTGCGCATCTTCGATCCTGGGATCGATGGCTGGCACATCATATGGAACGACCCGCTCAACCGGGATCACTCGCGGCAGATCGGCCGGGCCGAGGGTAAGGACATTGTCCAGCTCGGCAATGACTCGCGCGGTCTGAAAACTCGATGGCGTTTCACTGAGATCACTGCCAACAGCTTCCATTGGATCGGCGAGGAAAGATCTTCCGAGAGCGACCCTTGGCAAATCACGTATGAACATTTAGCCCGCCGAACAAAACCCTAACGCTGGACTAAACTCTTAGCTGGCGTCTGCGCCGCTCCTCATCCGGCTGCCGCCACCGTCTTCCCGCATGGACCTCTCGGATTCAAACATCGCAAAAATCGAATCAGGATCAATAACTTGGATGACCATCGCAGAACGATGAGGGCGGCGCCGAGTCTGAATGGCATTGTAGTGCCAGCGACCCATCTCCTCACAGGCAATCGAGCGGAAATTTCAGATAGCGCCGCCCGTTGGATTCCGGTTCCGGCAGGCGTCCGCCATTCATGTTCACCTGCAGCGCGTGCAGGATCAGCCGCGGCATCGGCAACGTCCTGTCGCGGGCTTGGCGGAGCGCGACGAAGTCGGCTTCCGTCTTGCAGCCGGCAACATGGATGTTGCCGGCTTTCTGCTCCGCGACCGTGCTTTCCCAGCGCGCTTCGCGGTCACCCGGCTGGTAGTCGTGACCGACGAACAGACGTGTCTCGTCCGGCAGTGCCAGAATATCCTGGATCGAGTGCCAGAGCCGCTCGGCGCTGCCGCCGGGAAAGTCTGTCCTTGCGGTGCCGCTGTCCGGCATGAACAGCGTGTCGTGGATGAAGGCGGCGTCGCCGATGACGTAAGTTATCGAGGCCAGTGTGTGGCCCGGCGAAAACAGCACTCTTGCCGGAAGGCCGCCGACCGAAAAAGTTGCGCTGTCGGCGAACAGCCTGTCCCATTGCGAACCGTCGGCGGGGAATTCCGGCCAGTTGTAGATCACCTTCCACAATTTCTGGACGTCGATGACCTTTTCGCCGATTGCCGTCGGCGCTCCGGTTCTCCCCCTCAGATAATGGGCGGCGGAGAAATGATCGGCATGCGGATGGGTGTCGAGGATCCACTCGACCTCCAGTCCGCTTTCCCTGACGAAGTCGAGCAGGGCGTCGGCGTTTTTCGTCGCCGTTGCACCGGACCTTTCGTCGAAGTCGAGCACCGGATCTATGATGGCGCATTTGCGGGTCGCCATGTCGGCGACCACATACTGGACGGACCCGCTCGGCTTGTCATAGAAGCCGGTGACCTGCGACCTGGCCGATAATGCGTCCAATCCCAGCCTCCTTCGCCCCTCACCACGGCAGGAAGGATTTTCTCTGCCACGGCAAATTAAAGGCATGGTTGTCCGTCAACCAGGCATCGTCAAGCACCTCATGCTCACACGGCCAGGAAAACCAAAAATTCTCTGTGCCGCCTCTGCCGGCTCAGGCAGAAGGCTGCTTGGTTTTCCTGAGATATGGCAGGATCGTCTCAAAGGCGCCGAAGCGCTTGATGGCATCCTCATTCGAGACGGCAGCGGTGATGATGACGTCCTCGCCCTGCTTCCAGTTCGCCGGCGTCGCCACCTGGTGCTTGGCGGTCAGCTGCATGGAATCGATGGCGCGCAGGATTTCGTCGAAGTTGCGTCCCGTCGTCATCGGATAGGTGAGAACCAGCTTGATCTTCTTGTCGGGCCCGATGACGTAGACCGATCGCACCGTGGCATTGTCGGCGGGCGTGCGGCCTTCCGAGCTCTCGCCGGCACCCGCCGGCAGCATCTCGTAAAGCTTGGCGACCTTGAGATCCTTGTCGCCGATCAGCGGGTAGTTCACCGAATGGCCGGTCGCGGTCTTGATGTCGTTCTGCCACTTCCCATGGCTTTCGACGGGATCGACCGAGATGCCGATGATTTTGACGTTACGCTTCCTGAACTCGCCTTCGAGCCCGGCCATCGTGCCGAGTTCGGTCGTGCAAACCGGCGTAAAGTTCTTCGGATGGCTGAACAATACCGCCCAGCCGTCGCCGATCCATTCATGGAAGCTGATCGGCCCTTGCGTGGTCTCAGCGGTGAAGTCCGGTGCGATGTCGTTGATACGAAGGCTCATGGCGTGTCCCTACCTTGTGAGTGCAGATCGCAGCCGGCGTTGACCGGCGCTGCTTTTGCCTTTCTACCACTCCGGCGTCATCCTTCAAACGGCTGTTGCGCCGGCATCAAGGCCGGCGGCGAAATATTTTCATTGCTTCTCGGCAAATGCAGCAGGAATCTTCGCTGCGCTGGCTCAGGCCTTGCTCACTGCCAGCGTCGTCGCCAGGTCTTCCATGCGCTGGGCCAACGCGCCAAGTGCCCCGGTCAGCACGGAATCGTTCTTGTCGGCCTTGGTCAGTGCGTCGTCGCGCGTCTTGCGCAGCGTCAGCACTTCGCTTTCCATGCCCTTGACCCGCTTTTGCAGTTCTGAAAGCTCGTCCATGACCATGATGCCGGCCATCACGGTCAGCCGCTGGTCGCCGATCTCGCCAAAAGAATCCTTCAGATGCGAGACATAGCGGTCGAAGCGCTCGGCAAGATCGATCAGATGCTCTTCCTGGCCCTCGTCGCAGGCCATACGATACTGCTTGCCGTCGATGGAAACCGTGACTTGTGCCATTGGCCTACCTGTCCAGTACCGCGCGGATGGTTTCCATGGCTGTCACCAGCCTTCGCGACACTTCCTTGTTGGCATCTTCCAGCCGTTCGGCACGAGCCTCGGAATTGTCGAGCTCCTGCGCCAGCCGCGAGCGGTCGGCGTTCATCCGCTGCACTTCGGCCTCGGCTTCCGAATAGTCCCGCTCATGCTCGAGCTTGGCCGCGACGGCGTTTTCCAGCCCTTCGATGGCCTTACCCAGCCTGGCAATGACTTCCTTGAGGGTCGTTTCCCCGGTCATGGTTTTCGTCCTGCGCCCTGCCCATCACCGAATCATCCACGTTCAGAACGCGTTATCCCTGAAACATTACGCGCCGTGTGAACCGCCCGTCAATAAAGCTGTCGCGACTGTCCCCTGCTAACACTAATGTAAGTGCTGCATGGCCATCACAAGACCGGCAAAAGCACACCGATTTGTTGACTAAAAGGCCGCGCCTGCTATGTGTCGCGCACCCTTTTCAAGGGCTCTCCCAAGGCCCACACCCCCATTTTGGAGGAAGCATGACCTCGCGCGAACAACATGACCGGATGGCCAATGCGATCCGTTTTCTCGCCATGGACGCCGTCGAGAAGGCAAATTCCGGCCACCCCGGGCTGCCCATGGGCTGCGCCGACATCGCCACGGTGCTGTTCACCCGCTTTCTCAAATACGATCCGAAGAACCCGCATTGGCCGGACCGCGACCGCTTTATCCTGTCGGCCGGCCACGGCTCGATGCTGCTTTACTCGCTGCTCTATCTGACCGGCTACGAAGACATCACCATCGACCAGATCAAGCAGTTCCGCCAATTGGGGTCGAGGACGGCGGGCCACCCGGAATACGGCCATGCCGCCGGCATCGAGACGACGACCGGCCCACTCGGCCAAGGCCTTGCCAACTCGGTCGGCTTCGCGCTCGGCGAGCGCATCATGAATGCCGCTTTCGGCAACGACCTCGTCGACCACTACACCTATGTGCTGGCCGGTGACGGCTGCCTGATGGAAGGCGTATCCCAGGAAGCCATTGCGCTTGCCGGACATCTGAAGCTGAACAAGCTGATCGTCTTCTGGGACAACAACAACATCTCGATCGACGGCCCAGTGTCGCTGGCCGACAACACCGATCAGGTCGCCCGCTTCCAGGCGTCCGGCTGGAACGCCAGCCATATCGACGGCCAGGACCCGGAAGCGATCGCCTATGCCATCGAGGCGGCCCGCCACTCCGACAAGCCGACGATGATCGCCTGCAAGACGACGATCGGCTTCGGCGCGCCGACCAAGGCAGGCACCAACAAGGCGCATGGCTCGCCGCTCGGCGCCGAGGAAATCGCTGGCGCCAGAAAATTCTTCGGCTGGGATTATCCGCCGTTCGAGGTTCCGGCCGATATCCTTGACGCATGGCGTACCGCCGGGCGGACCGGCGTCAAGGCGCGCGCCGACTGGGAAAGCCGCCTTGCCAAGGCCGACGCCCAATTGCGCGCAGAGTTTGAACGTCGCATCAGCGGCACGTTGCCGGCCAACTTCGACGCTGTCATTGGCGATTACAAGAAGAAGCTCGCGGCCGACAAGCCGAAGGTCGCCACCCGTAAGTCATCGGAAATGGCGCTGGAGGTCATCAACGGCGCCGTGCCCGAAACCATCGGCGGCTCGGCCGATTTGACCGGCTCCAACAACACCAAGACCAGCCAGACCAAGAACATCACTGCCGACGATTACGGCCAGCGCTACGTCCATTACGGCGTTCGCGAGCACGGCATGGCGGCCGCGCTCAACGGGCTGACATTGCATGGCGGCATTATCGCCTATGGCGGCACCTTCATGTGCTTTTCCGATTATGCCCGTCCGGCGATGCGGCTTGCTTCGCTGATGGGCATCCGCTCGATCTTCGTCATGACCCATGATTCCATCGGCCTTGGCGAAGACGGCCCGACCCATCAGCCGGTCGAGCATCTGGCAGCACTTCGCGCCATTCCAAACCACAATGTCTTCCGCCCGGCTGACGCGGTGGAAACCGCGGAATGCTGGCAGTTGGCCATTGAATCGGAAAAGACGCCTTCGACATTGGCGCTGACCCGGCAGAACCTGCCGACGGTACGCAACGACTTCGTTGCGGAAAACCTCTCCAGCCGCGGTGCCTATGAACTTGCCGCCGCCAGTGGCGAGGCGGCGGTGACGATCTTCGCTTCGGGCTCCGAGGTCGAGATCGCGCTGGCCGCCCGCGAGGCCTTGGAAAAGCACGGCCACGCGACCCGCGTCGTCTCAGTGCCGTGCTTCGAATTGTTCGACAAGCAGAGCGCCGACTATCGCAGCAGGACGATCGGCAATGCGCCGCTCAAGATTGCCATCGAAGCCGGCATCCGTCAGGGCTGGGATCACTTCATCGGAACCGACGGCATCTTTGTCGGCATGACCGGCTTCGGCGCCTCAGGCACCATCGAACAGCTCTACCCGCATTTCGGCATCACCGCCGAGGCAACGGTGAAGGCGGCGGAAGCCCGTCTGCACGGCAAATGAAAGTGAGCCCCGCCCGGCAAAGGCTGGCATAGCGGTTTTGCCGGGCGGCGCAGCACTAATCGATTTAAATCCGCGCCTCGGCGGCTGGATTCTTTGCCCGTCCGCCGTTATGAAGCTGCGGACTTGATCTTCGGCCTCCAACTCCCAGGGAGAGAACAATGACCGTCAGAGTTGCCATCAACGGATTCGGCCGCATCGGCCGCAACATCCTGCGCGCCATCCATGAATCCGGCCGCAGGGATATCGACGTCGTCGCGGTCAACGATCTCGGCCCGGTCGAGACCAACGCGCATCTGCTGCGCTTCGACAGCGTGCATGGCCGCTTTCCGCATGAGGTGACGGTTGACGGCGACCAGATCATCGTCGGCAAGGAAAAATTCAAGGTCACCGCGATCAAGGATCCGACGCAACTGCCCTGGAAGGAGCTCGGCATCGACATCGCGCTCGAATGCACCGGCATCTTCACCGCCCGCGACAAGGCCGTCGCCCATCTGACCGCCGGTGCCAAGCGCGTTCTCGTCTCCGCTCCGGCAGAGGGCGCCGATCTCACCGTCGTCTATGGCATCAACCACGACAAGCTGACCAAGGACCACATCGTCATCTCGAACGCCTCCTGCACCACCAACTGCCTGGCGCCGCTGGCGGCCGTACTGAATGAGGCCGTCGGCATCGAGAAGGGCATGATGACCACGATCCATTCCTACACCGGCGACCAGCCGACGCTGGACACCATGCACAAGGACCTCTACCGCGCCCGCGCCGCCGCGCTGTCGCAGATTCCGACCTCGACCGGTGCTGCCAAGGCCATCGGCCTGGTACTGCCCGAGCTCAAGGGCAAGCTCGACGGCATCTCCATCCGCGTGCCGACCCCGAACGTCTCGCTCGTCGATTTCAAGTTCATCGCCAAGCGGCCGACCACCGTCCAGGAAATCAACGACGCGGTGATCACTGCCTCGAACGGCAAGCTGAAGGGCATCCTCGCCATTACCCGTCACCCCAATGTTTCGATCGACTTCAACCACGATCCGCATTCCTCGATCGTGGCGCTCGACCAGACCAAGGTCATGGACGGCAACTTCGTTTCGGTGCTGTCGTGGTACGACAATGAGTGGGGCTTCTCCAACCGCATGGGCGATACCGCCGTCGCCTTCGGCAAGACCATCGCCTGATCGCAGAACCATCTTCTCGACCTGGAAGACGCCCGGCTCAGTCCGGGCGTTTTTCGTTGCAGCACCAACCGCCGAGGCACGCTCCGCCGCTCGGGGATGCCAAAACTTTCGACGATCGGCAGCGTGGGGCAAAAAGCCACGCTGCTGCCTTGCAGCGGCCATGTCTTCGCCCCACTCTCCCGTGATGCCGGAGCATATCGACTAGGGGCGACCAACGAATGGAGCATGGTATCTATCTGGTGACGCTCGTTGGCGCAGCTCTTGTCGTTGCCGCCGCGTTTTCGAGCCTGATCGCCTTCCGTTTCGGCGCCCCTCTCCTGTTGCTGTTTCTCTGCATCGGCCTCGCCACCGGAACCGACGGTCTCGGCATCCATTTCGACAATGCCCGAGTTGCTTATTTTGCCGGCTCATTGGCGCTGGCGGTCATCCTTTTCGATTCCGGCTTCGGCACGCCGCTCAACGCCTTGCGGCAGGCGGCCGGGCCGGCGCTGTCGCTGGCGACCTTCGGTGTCCTTTTGACCACCGGCCTGTTCGGCGCCGCCGCCTATTATCTGCTCGACCTGACCTGGCTGGAATCCTTCCTGCTCGGTGCCGCCGTTGCCTCGACCGACGCCGCGGCGGTGTTCTTCCTGCTGCGCGCCGGCGAGATCAATTTGCGCGAGCGCGTGCGTTCCACGCTCGAGGTGGAATCCGGCACCAATGACCCGATCGCCATCTTCCTGACCATCACGCTGGTCGAGGTCATCGCCGCCAATACCCACCCCGAGGCCAAGGTGCTGGTTACCGATCTTGCCGTCGGCTTCCTTGTCAACATGGGGCTCGGCGCAGTCATCGGCATTCTCGGCGGCATGGCCATCGTGCGCCTTGTCGATCGCCTCAATCTCGATCACGGCCTGCTGCCGATCTTCGTGCTGACGCTGTCGCTGATGGTGTTCGCTGCCGCCGGCGCCATCGGCGGCTCCGGCTTCCTGGCGGTCTATCTCGCAGGCCTGATTGCCGGCAATTCCGATATCCGGGCCGTCACCATCCTCAAGCGCTTCCAGGACGGCATGTCGTGGCTGGCGCAGATCATTATGTTCCTGATCCTCGGCCTGTTCGCGACGCCTTCGCAATTTCCGGCAATCCTGGTGCCGGCGGTGCTGCTTGGCCTGTTCCTGATTTTTGTGGCACGGCCAATCGCGGTCTGGCTCTGCCTGATGCCATTTCGTCTGCCACGCCCGGAAGTCGCCTTCGTCTCATGGGTCGGCCTGCGTGGCGCCGTGTCGATCCTGCTTGCCATCACGCCGCTGCTCGGCGGCCTTGAGAACGGCCGCCTCATCTTCAACACCGCCTTCATCATCGTGCTGGTCTCGCTGATCATCCAGGGATGGACCGTCGGCCCGCTGGCGCGCCGCCTCGGCCTTATCGTGCCGGCCCGCCTGGGACCGCTCGACAAGGTCGAATTGGAGCTGCCGGGCTCCGCCCATCATGAGCTTCTCGCCTACCGCGTGGCACCCGGCAGCCCGGTGGCGCGCGGCGAACGCATTCCGCGCTGGGCGCGGCCGTCGCTTGTGTTGCGCGACGGACGCTCGATGCGCTTCCAGGACATGGGCCGGCTGGCGGCCGGCGACCATGTCTACATCTTCGTGCCAGACCGCTATCCGCGCCTGCTCGACAAACTGTTCGCCAGCCGTGCCGTGGTCGATCCCGAGGATGCGGACTTCTTCGGCGCCTTCGCCGTCGATCCGTCACGCTCCGCCGAGGAACTGGAGACCGCCTATGCGCCGGGCCTGACCGAAGCGGAACGCAAGCTCAGCATTGGCGACCTGGTCACTACGCGGCTCGGCGGCCACGCCGAATACGCTGACCGCGTGCTGCTCGGTCCGATCGAGCTGATCGTCCGCGACGTCGACGACAAGGGCAGGATCACCGGCCTTGGCCTGTCCTTTGAGCCGACCGCGCCGGTGGCGCGCGTTCCGGTATTCCTCAGCGCCGGTGAAATCCGCGACCGCATCGCCGCGTTCATCCGCAACCGGCGTAAGCCGGCTGAAGCGCAGGCGGTCGAGATGGAACCGGTCCCGCAGCCCGTGGTGGAAAAGACAGCTGGCGAAGGCTGACCGCTGTCCACCCGAGCCGCGGAACCCTGCCGCGAGGCTGAAGAATGGCTCGGCAACTGGCGTGGCGGGCCCATGTGGTCCGACATCGCCGGAAAGGATCCCGATCGGTCGGCTGCGAGGGCATCCGGCCTATCAGTCGCCAATTCTCCGGCGCGCCATAGGGGCGCTTTAATTGTTGCGGGCCGCGACGAACTCCGCCGCTTGTTTCAGAAGCGCGGCTTGTTCGCCAAAAGGCTCGAGCAGCGCATGAGCCTGGTCGACGAGGCCATGGAGCTGGTCCCGCGCCCAGCCCGGTCCGTGCAGCGCGACCAGCGTCGCCTTGCCGGCCGCGGCATCCTTGCCGGTCGCCTTGCCCATCTGATGCGCGTCGGCGGTCAGGTCGAGCAGATCGTCGGCAAGTTGAAAAGCAAGCCCGATCGCCGAACCAAATTCGGCCAGCCTTTCGCGGTCGCCCGACGGCGCGCCGGCAAGGATGGCTCCCGCTTCGCAGGCAAAGCGGATCAGCGCACCGGTTTTCATCGCCTGAAGCCGGATGATGCCGGCCTCGTCCGGCCGGCCTTGTTCGGCCTCGAGATCGAGCATCTGGCCGCCGACCATGCTTCCCGCCCCGGCGGCGCGGGCCAGTGCCAGCACCAGCGCTGCCCTGCGCTCGGCCGGCAGCATTGTCGCCTCGTCGGCAAGGATGTCGAAGGCAAGCGTCAGCAAGGCGTCGCCCGCAAGAATGGCAGTCGCCTCATCGAAAGCCCTGTGTACGGTCGGCTGGCCGCGGCGCAAATCGTCGTCGTCCATGGCCGGCAGATCGTCATGGATGAGCGAATAGCAGTGCACGCATTCGAGCGACGCCGCGACGCGCAGCGCTGCCTCGCCATCGGCTGAAAACAGTGCAGCACTTTCCATGACCAGGAAGGGACGCAGTCGTTTGCCGCCGTTCAGCACGCCATGTCGCATTGCCGCCATCAGGCGTTCGGGCCGCGCGACCTCGCCTGAAAGCGTCCGTCCGTCGAGCAACCGCCTTAGCAGCGCCTCGAGCGGAACTGCCCGGGCAATAAGTGCGGCTTCGAACGCCATTTGGTCGTCTTTCGTCATGGTCGGGAGCGGTAGCCGACACTCAGACGTTGCGCAAGAAGCCAAGCGCCATTATGCCGGGGGCAGGGAGTAGCGCGGACTGGGTGGCTTGGCGGAACCGATCGTCGATCACGAAACCGAAGGGTTGGACATGGCGAGACCGAGACGCGGCAGCCGCATCGGTCTTCAACGCTGGGTCCGGCGCGGCATCGCCGTCGCCGTCGTGCTGGCGCTGGTGCCGGTGGTGCTGACCTTCCTATACCTGCCGTCATTCGTGCATCCCGTGTCGACATTGATGCTGAAGGACCTGGCGACGTTTTCCGGCTACGATCGGCGCTGGGTTTCCATCGACGATGTCGCGCCGGTGCTGGCATATTCGGTCATCATGTCGGAGGATGGGCAGTTCTGTTTCCATCGCGGCGTCGATCTGGGCGAGTTGCGCGGCGTCGTCGACGATGCGCTCGCCGGCGAGATGACGCGTGGCGCCTCGACCATCACCATGCAGACGGTAAAGAACCTTTATCTATGGTCGCGGCCGTTGGGCTCGGTCCGTAAGGTCGTCGAACTGCCGCTGGCCGTCTATTTCGATGCGGTGCTGTCGAAACGGCGGATCATGGAGATCTACCTCAACATCGCCGAATGGGGACCGGGCATCTACGGCATCGAGGCCGCCGCCCAGCATCATTTCGGCGTCTCGGCAAAACAGCTGTCGCGCCGGCAGGCAGCGCTGCTTGCCGTCACCTTGCCGAACCCGATCGTGCGCAATCCGGCGAAGCCCGGGCCGGGACTGAGGCGGCTTGCCGCGTTGATCGAACGGCGCGCAGGCCGCGCCGGCGCCTATGTCGGTTGCCTGCGATAGTGTCAAAAAAAAACACGGCGACGCTGGCCAAAACGCCATCGGGCGTGTATAGGCAGCCGACTTTCTCAGATTCCGGCCCCTGATGTGGCCCTTTCACGAGGGCCGCCGGGGCGTTTTGACCATGTAGTGGAGCATATCCATGGCCGTTCCGAAACGAAAAACCTCTCCGTCGAAGCGCGGCATGCGCCGTTCTGCCGACGCACTGAAGGCCCCGACCTATGTCGAGGACAAGAACTCCGGCGAGATGCGCCGTCCGCACCATATCGACCTGAAGACCGGCATGTATCGCGGTCGCCAGGTTCTGGAGCCGAAGGAAAGCTGAGAGAGCTTTCGACGGTTTATGGGTTGCGAAACGACCGGCCATTGGCCGGTCTTTTTGCGTTTGCGACAACTGATCGTATCAGCCGGGCCTGGCATTGTTGTTTCACGCCGTCTTTGTCCGTGTTTGCTGGCCACACGAAAATTCTTGACGGCGAACGCCGGGCGCACTCTACAAAGATCAGTCCAACCGGAGCCGCCACATGTTCGGTGCCATCCCGCTGCTGATCGTGCCTTTCATCCTCTACAATCTCGGGCTTCTGGGAATATTCGGCAGCGGCGACGATCCGTGGGCGACCGAAATGTTTTCGGTCCGGATGATGTCGGGTGGGGTGTTCTCGATGACCCTCGGCGATCTCATCGTGCTGATTGCACTGATCTTCTTGTTCGTCGAAGTGGTGAAATCGACGCGCACGACAAATGCCTCGATCATGGACCACCTTTTGTCGACCTTCGTCTTTGTGGCCTATCTGGTCGAGTTCCTGCTGGTGAAGGGCGCCGCCCATTCCGTTTTCTTCACACTGATGGTCATAGCGCTGATCGACGTGCTGGCCGGCTTTTCGGTGTCGATGCGGTCGGCCAGCCGCGACATCAACATGAATTAAGGATCCCGGCTCAGCCCGGGTCGGCGCTAAAGCCAGCCGCCTCGATGCCGGCGATGGCTGCCGTTTCGTCATTGTCGGACGTGTCGCCAGAAATGCCGACGGCGCCGATGATCGTGCCGGCCTCGTCGCGGATCAGCACGCCGCCGACGACCGGCAGGACGCGCCCGCCCGACACGTCGGAGATGCCGGCGATCAGATGCGGGCGCTCCTTGGCGAAAGCTTCGACCCGGCGCGAGCCCATGCCGATAGCGAGCGCGCCATAGGCCTTGCCGGCCGACATTTGCGGACGCAGGAACGAGGCGCCGTCCTGACGCTGGAACGCGACCAGATGGGCGCCGGCGTCGAGCACCGAGACGCCAAGCGGCCTGAGCTTGAGCTCGGCACCCTTGGCAAAGGCGGCGGCGATGATTTCAAGGGCTTTGTCGAGCGTCAGTGCGGTCATGGCGGTCTCCTAAACGCGCCAGTTATCAACCGGCAGAAAGATCCCGGTGAACTATTTGGCGTGCGAAATGAAGTATGCGTCTGGGCGCGCCGGCTTATTTTTTCTTGGCGCGAGGCTTCTTCACCGGGGCCGGAGGCGCATTGGCCAGGTCTTCCGCTTCCTTGGCGAGGCGCAGCGCCCGCAGCTTGTTGGTCTTGGCCTGGCGAGCGTCGCTCTCGGCGACATATTCCGCCATCGCCTTCTGGCGAACCGTGGCTGCCTCTTCCTGTTTCTTGAAACGCAAATCGGCCCGCGCACGGGCAGTGTCCTTAGAGTTCTCGACCAAGAGCGTTATCCAATCCCGTGAATTATCTTCAGTCCCTTGATAGCAGAGCCAGCCCGCAATTGGGAAAATAAGTTGGTCATCGCACCGGATCGCAGCCGATGCCCCGCGCGTTGCGGGCGATCACCGCATCGTATCCGGCCTGCAAAGTCGCGCGGACGGTGGGCTCGAATGGGGCAGGAGACGCACCCAGATGCTCGTGGCGCAACTCGTTCATGAACTTATCCCACATCGGCGGGCCGCCCTTTTCCAGAAGTTCGGCACGGATAGAGAGCTCTTCGCTGACCGGCAGCCAGACGCGGCCCCAGGCGCCGAGATGCGCCAGGATCGGCACCAGCGTGATCGCCATTTCGGTCAGACTGTAGATCGCCTTCTGCTTGTGGGAGGGATCATCCGCCTTGGTCAGCATGCCGAGCCCCATCAGCCGCTTCAGCCGGTCGGCGAGGATGTTGGAGGCGATGCCCTCCTTCGAGCCGTTGAGCAGTTCGCGAAAGTGGCGTCTGCCGCCGAAGATGATGTCGCGAAGGATGATCAGGCTCCACCGGTCGCCGAACACTTCGAGCGACAGGTTGATGGGGCATCCGGACCGACGATCGATGTTCATGCGAATCTCCAAAAACCGGTTGCATTATCGTATCGGTTTTAATATCGTGCAACTGATTGCAAATTGCAATCGGATTGGAAGCCCAAGGAGGAAGGCCATGAGAAACGCCGAACACCCCGAAATCGTATCCCAGACCTTCGGCGATCCGGCCCATCCGGCGGTATTGTTGATCATGGGCGCCATGGCTTCCATGCTCTGGTGGCCGGAAGCGTTTTGCCGGAAGCTGGCCGGCGAGGGTCGCTTCGTGATCCGCTATGACAATCGCGATACCGGCCGTTCGACCAAATACGCGCCGGGCGAGCCGCCTTATACATTCGACGACATGGTGGACGATGCCATCCACGTCCTTGACGACCACGGAATCCGAACGGCGCATGTGGTCGGCATGTCGATGGGCGGCATGATCGCGCAGCTCGTTGCGTTGAAATATCCGTCGCGTGTCACTTCGCTGACGGTGATCAGCAGCTCGCCCCTGGGCATCGACACATCGCATCTGCCCGGAACCACCGAGGCCTATAGGAAACATTCGGCCGAAGGCGCCAAGGTCGACTGGGCGGACCGGGGCCAAGTGGTCGATTTCATCGTCAAGGACGCGCATGCGCTCACCGGTGCCGCGCACTCTTTCGACGAGCAGCGAACGCGGGCTTTCGTCGAACAGGATTATGACCGGTCCGGCGGTTTTCTAAGTGCGACCAATCATTTCATGCTCAAGAGTGGCGAAGATGGGAGCGGCGAAGACTGGACGGGTCGGCTGCGCGACATGAAAACCCCGCTCCTCGTTATCCACGGCACCGACGATCCCATCTTTCCAGTCGAGCATGGCGCCGCTCTTGCCGACGCGGTCGCCGGTGCAAGGCTGCTCCGGATCGAGGGCGGCGGCCACGAGCTGCATCCCGACGACTGGGCCGCGATCATCGATGCCATCGTCACCCACAGCCAGGCCAAATAGGGCCGAGCGTGACCCCGACACCGAATTTCCGCGAGACGAACCCCCTAAGGAACGACAAACAATGTCCCTTACTATGCATCTTCATCCACTGGCCTCCTTCTGCTGGAAGCCGCTGATCGCGCTCTATGAGAACGGCACGCCATTCACATCAGTCGTTGTCGATCTCGGCAATGAACAGTCGCGCGCGGCGTTCCTGAAATTGTGGCCGCTCGGCAAGATGCCGGTACTGCGTGATGAAGCGCTGGACCGGACCGTACCGGAATCGACGATCGTCATCGAATATCTCAACGCGTATTATCCTGGGCCGGTCGAACTGATCCCCGCCGATCTCGATCTCGCTCGCCAGGCCCGGCTCGCCGACCGCTTCTATGACTTCTACGTCCAGGAACCGATGCAGAAGATCGTCGGCGACCGGCTGCGGCCGGAGGGCAAGACCGATCCGTTCGGCGTCGAGCAGGCCCGCGCCCAGCTGCGCAGCTCCTACACCATCATCGAACGGGACATGCCGTCGAGGACATGGGCGGTGGGTGCGAGCTTCACCATGGCCGACTGCGCTGCCGCCCCCGCGCTGTTCTACGCCAACAAGGTCGAGCCGTTCGGAGACGAATATCCTGCGGTTAGGCGCTATCACGACCGGTTGCTGCAACGCCCCTCGGTTGCCCGTGTGATCGAGGAAGCGCAGCCTTATTTCAAGCTCTTCCCCTACAACAATGGCTAGAGTAGTCCATCGTTTCACGGAAACGCCGAACCGCTCTATCTCTTTGTTTTTGCGCAATTCCGGACGGAAAACCGTTTCACACTTTTCCGGGAATTGCTCTAGGCCCGAAGCTGCACAGTTGCCGACGCGCTGATGACGCCCCTCAGCTTCCGGGTGAGCCGAGCTGCTCCGCGTCCCAGAACTGGTCGAGCCAGATGTTGAGCTTCAGGAAGCCGGCATTGCTGACCGTATAGACGCGCCTGGTGCCTTCCGGCTTGGCGTTGACCAGCCCGGCATCAAGCAGCACCTTCAGGTGCTGCGAAACGGCCGGG
The DNA here is from genome assembly GCF_040321655.1 of Mesorhizobium sp. M0306. Lineage (NCBI taxonomy): Bacteria > Pseudomonadati > Pseudomonadota > Alphaproteobacteria > Hyphomicrobiales > Phyllobacteriaceae > Mesorhizobium > Mesorhizobium sp. M0306. Next base: position 765,638 of record NZ_JAMYRY010000001.1, read on the forward strand.
CGGGACACCGGCAAGCCGGATGCCAATTCGTTGACGGTCTTCGGTCCGCGCCGGAGCTCTTCCAAGAGATGGCGCCGGTTGGGATCGGCAATCGCCATGAAGGCGTCGGAAAGCATCATGCCTTATTTGTGGGGCAAAGCGCCTCGAATCTCAACCGTCGGTTTCAGCTTTTCTGCGCGGGTCGAGCCGCAACGCTTCCGGCGTCACCGAGCGATCGGCCGGCTGGGTCTTGAAGGCATCGCGGCCTTCGATCGGCACCGGCGCACGACGGCTGATGCGCAGCAGCGTATAGCCGGCCAGGCTGAGATGCGCGAGCGCAGTAGCCAGGAACAGCCCTTCGGGGCGCATCCAGCCCATCAGGCCGGCGGCCACCAGCGGACCGATCATCGTGCCGAAGCCATAAAGCAGCAGCAGGCCGCCCGACACTTTGACGAAGTCCTCCGATCGGGCATGGTCGTTGGCATGCGCCACCGCGATCGAATAGAGCGTGTAGGCAAAGGCGCCGTAGGCGGCGGTGCAGACGATGACGAAGACGCCGGAGCGCGGTTCGAACAGGAAGATGGCGATGGCAAACAGCGCAGCGCCGAAAGCCGCGCCCGCCAGCACGAAACGACGGTCCGTCGTGTCGGAGAGCCGTCCGGCCGGAAGCTGCATGGCGGCGCCGGCAATGACCACGAGGCTCATCATCAGCGCGATCTCGGCTGTCGAGATGCCGATGCGCGCTCCATAGACGGCACCAAGTGTACCCCAGGCGCCGTTGGCGATGCCGATCAGCACGCAGGCGATCGCCGAGACCGGCGAATTGATGTAGAGCCCTTTGACGTCGAGCGACACGTCCTGCAGCGGCTTGGGGTGCGACGCCGTCGAGACCGCCGTCGGGATCAGCGACAGGCAGAACAGAATGCCGGTGATCATGAACAGCGACGCCGATTTCACATCGCCGCCGGCAACGATCATCTGACCGCCCATGATCGAGGCATAGGTGACCATCATGTAGAGGCCGAAGACGGTGCCGCGGTTTTCGTTGGTGGCCTTCTCGTTCAGCCAGCTTTCGATGACCATGAAGGCGCCGGCCATGGTGAAGCCGGTGAAGGCGCGCAGCAGGATCCAGGTATATTCGTCGATGATCAGGCCGGTGAGCAATGCGACGATCGCTCCCGATGCGGCAAAGGCACCGAAAGCCCTGACATGACCGGCGCGGCGCACGATGCGTGGCGCAAAGAAGCAGCCGGTGACGAAGCCGCCAGCCCAAGCCGTGCCCATCAGGCCGAGCGATGCCGTCGAGAAGCCCTCCACCTGACCGCGCAGCGGCAACAGCAGCCCATGCAGCCCAGATGCCGCCAACAGGAACGCGGTGCCGCGCAGCAGCGAGAGGATCGGTCTGTAGCTTGCGAACATTTTTCAATCCGGCTGGGGGGTTGGGGCACAAGTCTGGAGACAGCGGCATTCGGGCTTTTCGGCGGCGTGCCCGAGCTTTTGGAATTACCCGCAGTACTATCCGCGGCGAAACAGCGCCTCTGCCGCCGACTTGGTGGAGCCCTTGGTCTTGAGCTCGGCTTCCAGCCGGGCAATCTCGTCGCGCAGGATGCCGATCCGCTCGGACAATTCATCGACGGAAAGCAGCGACAGATCCTGCCCGATCTCGTGCGGGCGCGCTTTCTTCTTGGGTTCGTCGTCGAAGATCGCCATCGTCGCTCCTCCGTGATTGCCCATTTGCCTGATTTGCCAATGAGCATACATAGGGCAAGGATATGGATGCAAATGGCCGGCAAGAGCTGGCACGAGAAACCGGCGAAGCACGACGGGAAAATTCATGGCGAACGCACAGAAAATTCCGGCAAAGATGATGGCGATCGCCATATCGGAACCGGGCGGGCCGCGGGTGCTGAAACCGGAAACCCGCGACGTACCGGTTCCCGGTCCCGGCGAGATCCTGATCCGGGTGCGGGCCGCCGGCGTCAACCGGCCGGACGTGCAGCAGCGCAAGGGCGCCTATCCGCCACCGCCGGGAGCATCGGATCTGCCGGGCCTGGAAGCGGCAGGCGAAGTCGCTGCCCTTGGTGACGAGATATCGCGCTGGCGCGTCGGCGACCGGGTCTGTGCGCTGACGGCGGGCGGCGGCTATGCAGAATATGTCAAGGTTCATGCGGGCAGCGTGCTGCCGCTGCCCGCCGGCTTTACCTACACCGAAGCGGCGGCGCTGCCGGAAAACTACTTCACTGTTTGGCACAATGTCTTCGAGCGCGGCGGCCTGAAGAGCGGCGAGACGCTGCTCGTGCATGGCGGCTCGTCGGGTATCGGCACCACGGCGATCCAGCTTGCTGCCGCTTTCGGCGCCTATGTCATCACCACCGCCGGCAGCAAGGAGAAATGCGAAGCCTGCCTCAAGCTCGGCGCCGACCGGGCGATCAACTACCGCGAGGAGGATTTCGTCGCGGCGGTCAAGGAGGCGACCGAGGGCCGCGGCGCCAACGTGATCCTCGACATGGTCGGCGGCGACTATGTGGCCCGCAACTACGAGGCTGCGGCGCTGGAAGGCCGCATCGTTCAGATCGCCACGCAGGGCGGGGCGGTTGCCAGCGCCGATTTCTCGAAACTCATGGTCAAGCGCCTCGTCCACACCGGCTCGACGCTCAGGCCGCGCACCGTCGAATTCAAGGCGGCAATCGCCGCAGCACTCGAGGCGCAGGTGTGGCCGTTGCTCGGCAGGCGCAAGGTGGCGCCCGTCATGGATATGATCTTCCCGCTCAAGGAGGCCTGGCGGGCGCATGAGCGGATGGAGGAGGGTGAGCACATCGGCAAGATTGTGCTCGATGTCGCCTGACGGCCGGCAAACAGGCTGAACGAAAGCTTAATGGTGCAATGCAACAAACGCATTGCGGCCATGCAAAAGCGTCTGTTCAATTCCTGAGCAGCGATGCCTATTTACGCGTCATCGAAACGAATGATCCAACGAAATGGAGGACTACCATGAACCCGATCCGCGCTTTCCGTAATTGGCGCATGTACAACGAAACCGTGCGCGAACTGAACCGGCTGAACGCTCGTCAGCTCAACGACCTCGGCATCAACCGCGGCGACATCGAGAGAATCGCTCGCCAAGGGCTTTGATCTCGAGCACGATCCGGCCCGAAGACCGGGCGCTGCTTTTCCGCAACGCCGAGCCGCGGTTCGGGATCACGTCTTAGAAGCCAGAGCCGTAGCAGACGGATTTCCGTCGCCGGTTCCGAGCCCGCCCGACCTTGGTCTGGCGGGCTTTGTCTTTTTGAAGCTTCGATTGCATGGCGTCATGTGCCGACCCTTCGCGGTCTGCTGGTCGCGCTGCCACGCCGTCCTTGACGCGCCTGCCAAAAACATTGCGAAACGGCGAGCGAGCGGTTATATAGACCGCGATTTTCCCATTTTGGTGGCTCTAAACCACCGCCCGCGCGGGAACGCGGGCGAACGAGAAGGATTTTTGTAATGGCCAATACGCTGCTGATGCCAAAGGCGACCGCCGTCTGGCTGGTTGACAACACAGCGCTTTCTTTCGAGCAGATCGCGCAGTTCTGCGGACTGCATCCGCTTGAGGTCAAGGCGATCGCCGACGGCGAGTCGGCGCAAGGCATCAAGGGCATGGACCCGATCATGACCGGCCAGCTCACTCGCGACGAGATCGCGCGCGCCGAGAAGGACCCGAACCACCGGTTGAAGCTCTCCGATCCCAAGGTGCGGGTGCCGGAATCCAAGCGCAAGGGTCCGCGCTACACGCCGCTGTCGAAGCGCCAGGACCGGCCCAACGCCATCCTCTGGCTGGTGCGCAATCATCCCGAGCTCAAGGATGCGCAGATTGCCCGCCTTGTCGGCACGACGAAGTCGACGATCGACCAGATCCGCGACAGAAAGCACTGGAACTCGGCCAATCTCCAGCCGATGGATCCGGTGACGCTCGGCCTGACGTCGCAGATCGACCTCGACATGGAAATCAACCGTGCTTCGCGCGGCCGCGAGCAGGCGCAGCCGGTCGGCGATACGCTGCTGCCGGCCGCCTTGACCGAACGGCTGGTGCCGGCGCCGGAAAAACCAAAGGACGAGGACCGCGAACTCGACGCCAACGCCGTCTTCGCCAAGCTTTCGGCGCTGAAGTCGAAGGACAAGGATACGGACGAAGAGGAATAGAGGTCTCGCATCCAAAACAAAAAGCCCGCTTTCAAGCGGGCTTTTTTGCGATCTTCCGTGTCAGCTTCGCGCTGCCCGGTCCGGCGCCATGCCATAATCCTCGCTGCGCTCCACCGCGCGATAGAAATCGGCGAGCTGTTTGCCGCGCTCCGGCTTGAAGGTGCGGCCGGCGATCACCACCGAAGCGATGCGGTCGATGCGGAAGGCGCGGAAATCGCCGCGCATCTCGCACCAGGCGACCAAGGTCCACACCTTGCCCCAGAACCACAGGCCGAGCGGGCGGATATCGCGCGCTGTGCTGCGGCCGGCCTCATCCGAATAGTCGATGGTCAGCACCTGGCGTTTCTCGATGGAGCGCTCGATCAGGTCGATGGCTTCGCGGGCGGCATCGCTTACCACCCACATCGGCGTGTGGATCTCGGTACGGGCGATGCGGTCCTTTTCGGCGTCGGGCAACACGGCGCCTATCTTGACCAGCGCCTCGTCGGCGGCTCGCGCCATGGCCGCGCCGCCAAAGGCGCGCACCATGCGGGCGCCGGCGACCAGCGCGACGATCTCGTCACGCGTGAACATCAACGGCGGAAGGTCGAAACCCTCCCTCATCATGTAGCCGACACCGGCCTCGCCGTCGATCGGCACACCGGTCGACTGCAGGTCGGCGATGTCGCGATAGATCGTCCGCTCGGAAACCTCGAGCCACGTGCCCAGCTTCTGGGCAGTGACCAGACGGCCACCACGCAGATGCTGCACGATCTGGAAGAGCCTGTCGGCGCGGCGCATCGTATGGTCCCTCGGCGTCTATCGTTCCAGCCCTTCGCGCTTGCGCTGCGCGGCGACGAATGCCGCGCCGAAGGACAGTTTCCTCGTTGTCGGCGTGCTTGCATCGAGCATCCGCCAGAACGGCGCAATGTCGCTCAGCGCCATGCCACGCTCAAGATCCTCGTTGGCGGCCTCGGCGACGGTGCGCAGATGATAGCCGATGGTGACCGGACATGTCACCTCGGCACCGTGCTCGATGCCGAGAGCGGTGCGCAAAGCGCGGATATCCATGTCCATGCCTTCGGGGATGGAGCGGATGAATGCATCGACCTGGCGAGCTGTAGGAACCAGCATTGGCTGGCCTTCGACGACGTCACCGATGGTGCGCGGCGACAGTTTTTTGCCGTTGATGCCAGGCGTGTTCAGCCTGTCGTTCCAGCTTTTCATCGATCGTCCTCTCGGCCATCCGGCTCCGGCGGCCATCGCACTATGGCACGAGCCTCCTGACACCATACTGTCAGGAGGCTTCAGCATGTCCATTTCAGCTCGTCGCCAGGTCGCATCCAAACGCCACGCAGAAAGCTTGCCTCAATTGCCGCCATTGCGGCGGTCGCCATACATGTCCGGCCAACCAATATCCTTGCGGATGTCCGCCGGCAGGGTATTCATGAACCGCTGGGTGCGGATCTCATTGCGCATCGTCCGGATCTTGCCGACATAATGCTGCACGCTACGCAGAATGGTAAAACCGTTCATTGCTGGTCTCCTCTCTTTCGATGCAGGCACTATCGCACACCCCTGCTGACAGCAGTCTGTCAGGAGGGTGCAGCTCTCGTGACCGGCATCCCGATTTGTCCACCGACCTGATCAGGCAGTGCCGAAAAAGAGCCTGCCGCAGTGGAAAGACGGCGATCGCGGAGCCGCTTTGACAGCCAGCCGAGATGCTGATCAAAGGCGGCATGTCGAAACTTCTCGCGCTCGTCATCATCGCCATGATGGTCATCCAGCTCATCAAGCCGCTCGGCTGGCCCGGGCTGAAGCGGCGCAGCGATTTCTGGAAGCTGGCGCTGCTGGCGATGGCGGCGATTTCGATTACGGCGGTGCTCGGGCACTGGACGTAGTGCCGGCGGCCCCGCTACGCGACGCCCGGTTCGTTGGCGACCACCAGGCTGACCAGATGTTCCGCCCAGGCTCGGTAGCCGGCTTCCGAAGCATGAAATCCATCCGATGCGAAGCCGGCATCGGCATCGGTGATCGGCAGGCGGGGCGCCGGTATGGCGCCGCGCTCGAGGCAAAGGCGCTCGCCCATCCGGTTCATTTCGGCGGCGCGGATTTCGAGGATGTTGCCGAGCAGCGGCGGCATTGCCGGCGCCCGGGTGAACTCCAGCACCGGCGACCATACGACGCGCGCCTCCGGCCATTTGGCGCGCAGCGCGTAGAGCAGGCCGCCAAACTCGCGCTTGAAGCGCGGTACCGAATGAAAATTCTTGGTGTCGTTGGTGCCGATCGCCAGCACGATATGCGTCCACGGATCGGCCGATAGATTGGGCAGCACATGATCGCGGATCTGGCCAGAGGTTGCCGAGTTGAAGCCGGCCGCCCGCCAGCGCACGGTGCGGCCGGTGCGTTGCGCAATCAGAACCGCCAGTTGCGCGGCCAATCCGTTTTCGGAATTGCCGATGCCTACCGAGGCGGCGGAGGAATCGCCAAGCACCAGAACCGAGATTGCTGGCGCCACGCCAGATATCTCGTGCATGACCGGACCTTGTGCCGGCAGCATGCGGGTGGTGCGGCGACGCACGCCAAGTCCTTGCCAGACATAGACCGGAAAGGCGAGCCAGGTGAGAAGGGTCGGAATGCGCCGCATGGCAAGTCCCTTTTAGGGCATAGCGAACAGCACTTAGCGCATGTTGCACTGAAGGTGAACGACCTTGCAGCGACACCCTTGTCGCCTCAATGGCAACCGTCATGCGTCCCGGATTGGTCTTCGTACTCGTCATGCAGCCGCACCCAGTCGCCGAGGCTATGATGCGGGCCAGTTTCGTTGCGGCCTTTCGGCGTCAGGTCGAGATAGTGATAGGCGCCGATCAGCGGATCGCCGCCTCGGGAGCGCGAGATGAAAGTCAGGAAGATGTCGCCTTTCTCGTCGCGATAGAACACGCTGGTGCCGGGAAGGTCTTTCGATCTCCGCGCGCGCCGCTCGAAATTGTAGGTCGTGTCGCCGGCCGCGATCTGCTTGTCCGTGAATGACACCTGCATATCGAAGTTGAAGTCCGAGGCGTAGGACGACACCCAGTCGAATTTCCAGCCCATGCGCTGCTTGTAAGGCAGCAATTCGGCCAATGGCGCCCGTGCTACCACGACAAGTGAGACGTCGTGGTGCCTGAGATGCTGGTTGGCGCCGTCGATATGATCGGCAAGGAATGAGCAGCCTTCGCAGCGATAATCGGCGCCCGGCCCGAACATGAAATGGTAGACGATCAGTTGGCTGCTGCCGCCAAACAGGTCAGGCAGTTTCTTTGGCCCTTGCTCGGTCTCGAAGACGTAGTCCTTGCGGATCTTCAGCCACGGCAATTCGCGGCGTTCGGCGGCGACGCGGTCGCGAAAGCGCGTCAATTCCTTTTCGCGCGCCAGATGCGCCTTGCGCGCCTGAAACCACTCTTCCTGCGATACGGTCTTGTTGTTTGGCATCGGTCTGCTCCTCTTTTCACGGAGGACGTTCGGCCGCGAGGAATGCCGACACCGAGCTGCATTTCAGTTGCAAGAAATTGCAGGCCTTGCTGCTTTCAAACAAAAACCCGGGCACGTGGCCCGGGTCGAGAGAAACGCAAGATGTTTTCGGTCAGGCGGCTTGCTCAAGCGTCGGCTGCCATTGTCCAAGCGCTGCCAGATGGTTCATGTGGGCGCGATGGGCGAAGGCGGCCTGCGCGGCGGCGACATTCGCCGCCTTACCGCTCCAGGCCTTCTGCGGAGCGGCCTGCAAGGCGCGGCCATAGGAAAAGGTCAGCTTCCAGGGATGCGGGCCGATGGCGTTGATGGCATTGAGGTTGGCGGTCGCCTCCTCGTCCGATTGTCCCCCTGACAGGAAGGCGATGCCTCCGATCGCGGCCGGCACCGTCTCGCGGAACAGTTTTATGGTCTTTTCGGCGACTTCCTCCGGGCTGCTGACCTTGCCCGATTTCTTGCCGGCGAGGACCATGTTCGGTTTCAGGATGGTGCCTTCGAGCACGACGCGGGCCGCATAGAGCTCGGTGTACAACTTTGTAAGTGTCGCCTTGCTGATCTCGTAGCACGTGTCGATGTTGTGGGCGCCGTCCATCAGCACCTCCGGCTCGACGATTGGCACGATGCCGGCTTCCTGGCAAAGCGCGGCGTAACGGGCGAGCGCATGGGCGTTCGAGCCGATCGACGTGGCGGAAGGCACGCCCTTGGCAACATCGATGTCGATCACCGCGCGCCATTTGGCGAAGCGGGCGCCAAGCTTGTAATAATCGGCGAGGCGTTCGCGCAGGCCGTCCAGGCCTTCGGTGATGGTGTCGCCGGGAAAGCCCGCTAGCGGTTTGGCGCCGGCGTCGACCTTGATGCCGGGGATAGCGCCTGATGCCTTGATGATGTCGACCAGCGGTGTGCCGTCGGCGGCCCTCTGGTGAATGGTCTCGTCGTAGAGGATGACGCCGGAAATGTACTTGGTCATTGCATCGCTGGCGCGGAACATCATCTCGCGATAGTCGCGGCGGCTGTCGGCGGTCGACTCGACGCCGATGACGTCGAAGCGCTTCTTGATGGTGCCGGAGCTCTCGTCGGCAGCCAGCAGGCCCTTGCCATTGGCCACCATCGCGGCGGCAATGTCCTCGAGACGTTCGCTCATCGTGCTTCTCCTGAAAGAATTGATCCGCGCCCAGCAGACCACCAGAGCAACGCAGGTTCAAGTCGAACCATTTCGCCGGAGAAGCGCGAATCGATTGAAAGTCGCGGGCGCACTCCTTCGCACTGCTATTGCTGCCGCAGTTAGCGCTTCAAGACGTCGACGCCGGGCAAGGGCTTGCCTTCCATCCATTCGAGGAAAGCGCCGCCGGCCGTCGAGACATAAGTAAAATCGTCGCTGACGCCGGCATGGTTGAGCGCCGCCACCGTGTCGCCGCCGCCAGCGACCGAGACCAGTCTGCCGGCCTTGGTGCGCGCTGCCGCGTGCCTGGCCGTCGCCACCGTTGCATGGTCGAACGGCTCGATCTCGAAGGCGCCGAGCGGCCCGTTCCAGACCAGCGTCGCGGCACGGTCGATCCATTCGGCAATGGTTTTCACGGTCTTTGCGCCGACGTCGAGGATCATGCCGTCGGCCGGCACGTCTGCTATGGCGACGGTCTCGTTGGTGGCGCCGGCCTTGAACTCCCTGGCGACAACGCCGTCGGCGGGCAGGATGATGGCGCAGCCGGCCTCGGCCGCCTCGATCATGATCTGCTTGGCGGTGGTCGCGAGATCATGCTCGCACAAGGATTTCCCGACGTCGGTGCCGCGTGCCGCGAGAAACGTGTTGGCCATCCCGCCGCCGATGACCAGCGCGTCGACCTTCTTCACCAGATTCATCAACAGGTCGATCTTGGTCGAGACCTTGGCCCCGCCGACGATGGCGACAACCGGACGGACGGGATTGCCAAGACCCTTTTCCAACGCGTCGAGCTCGGTCTGCATGGTACGGCCGGCGAAGGCCGGCAGCACATGCGCCAGCCCTTCCGTCGACGAGTGGGCGCGGTGCGCAGCGGAGAAGGCGTCGTTGACGAAAATGTCGCCGTTGGCGGCGAGCTTTTCGGTGAAGGCCGGGTCGTTCTGCTCCTCGCCCCTATGGAAGCGGGTGTTCTCGAGCAGCAGTACGTCACCGCTGTCCATGGCGGCGACGGCGCTCGCCGCCTTGTCGCCGATGCAGTCGGCGGCAAAGCCAACCGGACGGCCGAGCACGTCAGCCGTCGCCTTGGCGATCGGCCCGAGCGAGAATTCCGGCGCCGGTCCATCCTTGGGCCGGCCGAAATGGGCAAGCAGGATCACCTTGGCGCCCTTGCCGGAGAGCTCGGTGATAGTCGGCGCAATTCGCTCGATGCGGGTGGCATCGGTGACCTTGCCCTCGGTGATGGGAACGTTGAGGTCGACACGCACCAGCACACGCTTGCCGCTGATATTGCCGATGTCGTCCAGTGTCTTGAAGCCGGCCATGCTGATCCCTTTCACGAAAAATCGCGGGGACCTTACCCCGCATCGACGACGATGCAAGACCTGCCTAACGGTTCACGGAAAATATGATTCACGTGTCGAGGACGAAGTGCCCACGGGGAGCGAGATGGGGCAGCAATGGCGCGAAACGCACCGACATATGGCTTACCGATTGCGCACCACGATGCATGCGCCGCCCACACTGTGCAGTTTCTGGCAAATATCGTCGGCCTTGGCTTTGGTGTCGGCGCCGATCCGCACCGCATAGATGCCGCGCCTGCCGATCGGTGTGCGCACCCGGCTGACCACCGGATCGCGACCGCTGAGCAAGGCTGGAAACCGGCGCTTCACGTTGCTCCACTGATTGAGCGCCGCGGCCCGGCGGAAATTGCCGGCCACCTGCACGCCCCACGGCTTGATGTTGATCGACGACATCGGCACGGTTCTGGACATGATCACCGGCAGCTCGCGGCAAGCGGCAGAGAAACTCGCCTTCTTGTCGAGCGGCCGGATGACGCCGGCATACGCGGCATCGGTGAACTTGTCGGCCGGCTCGCCCATGACGTCCAAAACGTAGCTTTCGGTCTCCATCGGCAGGAAGCCGCCGGAATTCAGCCAGCGCGTCACCCGGCTCTCGCCGGCATTGTAGGCTGCGGCGGCGAGGCCGAGATTGCCGAAACCGGATTTCATTTCGGCGAGGTATTTTGCCGAGGCCGGGATCGCCTGTTCGATGTCGAAGGAATTGGCGAGCCTGCGCATCTTGGCGGTACCCGGCATGAATTGGGCGATACCCTCCGCGCCGACGGGGCTGACCGCATTGGGATCGAAACGGCTTTCCTTCCAGATCAGCCGGGCAAAGAAATCCCTGGGCAGGCCGTTCTGGTCGGCATGCGTCTCGATAAGATCGCAAACGCGATCGATCAGCTTCTGCTTGGCGGGCCGCGGCGGATCGGCCTGGACGGCTGTCGCCCAGCCCAGCCCGCAAATGACAACCAGCGTCGCCCCAAGCAAACGCCGCATCGAACTACTCCGCCGCGGCTTTGCCGTGTTGCCCAAACCGCCGTTCGATGTAGTCGGAAACCATTTTCTCGAAATCCGCGGCGATAGACGGGCCGCGCAGCGTCGCCGCCTTCTTGCCGTCGACGAACACCGGGGCGGTCGGCGTCTCACCGGTGCCGGGCAGCGAAATGCCGATATCGGCATGTTTGGATTCGCCCGGACCGTTGACGATGCAACCCATCACCGCGACCTTGAGGTTCTCGACGCCGGGATATTGTTCGCGCCACACCGGCATGTTCTTGCGCAGGTCGGCCTGAATGTTCTGGGCAAGCTCCTGGAACACGGTCGAGGTCGTGCGGCCGCAGCCCGGGCAGGCGGCGACGATCGGCACGAACTGCCGGAAGCCCATGGTCTGCAACAGCTCCTGCGATACCTGCACCTCGCGCGTGCGGTCGCCGTTCGGCTCCGGCGTCAGCGAGATGCGGATGGTGTCGCCGATGCCTTGCTGGAGCAGGATGCCCATGGCGGCGGACGAGGCGACGATGCCTTTCGAGCCCATGCCCGCCTCCGTCAAGCCGAGGTGCAGCGCATGGTCGGAACGGGTGGCAAGCTCGGTGTAGACGGCGATCAGATCCTGCACGCCGCTGACCTTGGCCGATAGGATGATTTTCTCGCGGGCAAGGCCAATCTCTTCGGCCATTTCGGCCGACAGGATCGCCGACTGCACGATTGCCTCGCGCGTCACTTCCTGCGCGGTAAGCGGAAAGCCCTGGGCCTGGTTGTCGTCCATCAGCCGGGTCAGCAGTTCCTGGTCGAGCGAGCCCCAGTTGACGCCGATGCGCACCGGTTTGTGGTATCGGATCGCCATCTCGACGATCGCCGCGAACTGCCGGTCTTTCTTGTCCTTGAATCCGACATTGCCGGGGTTGATACGGTATTTGGCCAGTGCCTCGGCGCAGGCCGGATGATCGGCCAGGAGCTTGTGGCCGATATAATGGAAATCGCCGACCAGCGGCACGTCGATGCCGAGCCGTTCCAGCCGCTCGCGGATGGCCGGTACGGCGGCAGCGCTTTCGTCGCGATCGACGGTTATGCGCACGATCTCGGAGCCGGCGCGATGCAGCGCCGCCACCTGCGCGACCGTCTGGTCGACATCGGCCGTGTCGGTGTTGGTCATCGACTGAACGACGACCGGCGCGCCGCCACCGACCATCACGCCGCCGACATCGACACCGACCGACCTGCGGCGTGGGAAGGGTGAGGAAAAATATCCGGTCATGCCGGCTGCCTTTAATCTTGAAGGTCCGGGCATGAGGTGGAGGAGCAAAGATGGCTTGTCAATGGCGACTGGCGCGCAGACCTGGCAAATCGGTAATGACAAGACGGCAGCTTGCCGCAAATCCACGAGTGTTTCCGGCAGCATAGCGATGCCACCGGAAAGATCGCGCGCCGGGCGGCGCTGCTAGTCCTGGAAGGGCTTCAGTGCGTCGTCGGTTTCGCCTTCAGTTTTTCAATCTCGTCCTTGAGCGCCAGCTTGCGCCGCTTGAGATTCACGATTTCGAGGTCGTCTACCGATGGATGGGTCATCGCATCGTCGATTTCCCGTTCGATGTCGCCGTGTTTCCGCTGCAGCTCATCAAGATGGGATGCAAGAGACATGATTGGTTCTCCCTTTCATGGTTTCCTCGATTGCAGCCGCCAGGGGCGCGTCCACCGCAGGCTCGCTTTCTGTGACGGCATAATGACAGTCTGCCACCATCGAGCACCGATGTCGAATGCTGCGTGGTAGCATTCCACGACAATATGAAATGTGGTATGGGCTGCGCGCCGGTGCAAGAAGACCCGGTCCCGCCCAATCAGGCCCATAGTTTGGGCGCCGCAGACGTGCAGACGGTAAAAATGTCCGATCAGGAACAGGCAGATATCCGCCTTGAATATTCCCGGCTGAAGCAGGAACACGCCGATTTCGACGCGGCCATCAATGCGATGATCGCCGTGAATTGCGACCCGCTGCAGATCCAGCGCATGAAGAAAAAGAAGCTTTTCCTGAAGGACAGGCTGATGGCGCTGGAAGACAAGATCATTCCAGACATTATTGCTTGAACGAACGCCGGCGCCGGCCTGTTGGAAGGCGACCTATGCCGCGATCGAAAGCCGTGCGGCGCGCTCGCGCAACAGCGCTATCAGATCGTCGGTCTTTACGGGCGAGGTATCGATGGGAACCACCAGGCACATCGTCGCCTCGACCCTGCCCGGCGCTGAAAAGACCGGCGCGGCCAGGCATTTTGTGTAGGCATCGACAAGGCCGGAGGTGACGCAGTAGCCGGCCGATTTGGCGACGGCGATGTCGGCTATGAAGTCGTCGAGCCGCAACCTGCGGCCGTCCGGCAGTACGAGATCGTCTTCCGAGACCATATCCTCGATCGCCGCCCTGTCGAAGCCGGCGAGGAGCAGCCGCCCGGACGCTGTCCAGGGAAGCGGTATTTGCAGACCCGTCGCCGAGCTGATCCTGAATGGCCTCGTTCCCGGGCTTGAATGGACGATGGTGTAGCGGCCGCTCTGCAACATGCACAACTCCGAGGTCTCGCCGGTCTCGCGCGACAAATGGTCGACTTCCTGGCGCCCTCGCCTGAGCAGGTCGTTGCCCCGTACATAGTCCATTCCGTAGAGATAAAGCTTCTTTCCGAAATAGACCCGATTGCCGTCTCCGGCCATCTCCAGCAGGCCAGCGTCGACCAGTGAGCGCACAAGCGTGTAAGTCGTCGAACGCGGCGCGTTCACCCCCTTGGCAAGATCGCCAATGCCGATTGCGCGCTGGGTCGCGTGAAGAAACTCCAGAATCTGCAGGACCCGGTTGAGGCCCTTCTCCCGGGAACCCGAATTCTTGTCCTCGTCCAGACCGACGTCCGATCGAGCGGCCAAGGCATTGCCATCTTGCATTATCGATTCCTGATGTTAATCTGTCTTGTACAGAGTACAGCAGTCTCTTGTAAGGGACAATGATGCCAGTTGCAACCGATGCTGTATTGCTGGTCCAAAGGGGAACACAACACGAGAGGAGGTCGTCGTGAACGACACATCCAAAAGGCGTGAATTTCTGAAACTGGGAATGGCCGGGCTTGCAACGGCCGGAGTGATGAGCGTCGCTACCGCGGTCGACGTTCGGAAAGCGGCGGCCCAGGCAGCGCCCGACAGCCTGCTGCGCACCGTTCTCGAGCGCGGCAAGGTGATCGTCGGCACCGGCAGCACCAACGCGCCCTGGCACTTCGAGAACGACGCCGGCGAACTGGTCGGCATGGACATCACCATGGGTCGCATTCTCGCCAAGGGGCTTTTCGACGATCCGACCAAAGTGGAATTCGTCATGCAGGATCCGGCTCAGCGCATTCCAAACGTGACCACCAACAAGGTCGACATCACCATCCAGTTCATGACCATGACCGCCCAGCGCTCGCAGCTGATCCACTTCTCCCGGCCCTACTACGTCGAAGGCATCGCCTTGCTGACCCTTCCGAACGCCGAAAACAAGACCTTCGACAAGCTGCTTGCCGGCGGTTCGGCGACCCGGATTTCCATCCTGCAAAACGTCGATGCCGAGGCAAACGTGCATATCGTCCTGCCGGAGTCGCAGGTGATGCAGATAGACACGCAGGCCAATGTGCTGCAGGCACTGGAATCGAAGCGAGTCGACGCCGCCGCGGTCGATCTGTCAACGGTGCGCTGGCTCGCCTCGCGCAATCCGGATAAGTACTTCGATGCCGGCAAGAGCTGGTTCTCGATGCTTTATGGTGCTGCGCTGCGGCAGGGCGACCTCGACTGGCTGACCTTCGTCAACCAGACCTTCACCATCGCCATGTTCGGCCATGAAACGGCACTCTACGACGCTGCGTTCAAGGATTATTTCGGACAGGAGCCGCCGGCGCGCCATCCCGGTTTCCCGGTCATCTGATGCAAGCAGGCGGAAGGACAACGTCCTTCCGCCTTCTCTCATCACAGCCCTCCATGACGAGGACGCATGGGTTATACCCTCAACTTCAACCTGATCTGGCGGCATTTCGACAAGCTCTGGGGCGGACTGCTGCTAAGCCTCGAACTGGCCGTCATCTCGATCGCGATCGGCATCGTCATCGGGCTCGTTCTGGCGGTCTGGTACGTGTCGGCCGGACGTGCGGTGCGGACCATCATCGCGGGCTATGTCGAGTTCATCCGCAACGTGCCGCTGATCCTGCTCGTCTATCTGGTCTTCTACGGCTTGCCGACGGTGGTCGACATTGCCTACAGCGCGCAAACCTCATTCATTGCCACGCTGTCGCTCTACAGCGGCGCCTACCTGGTCGAGGTGTTTCGCTCGGGGCTCGAGGCGGTGCCGCGCGGGCAGCTCGACGCCGGCAAGGCAATCGGCCTGACGCCATGGCAAAGGCTGCTCCATGTGCGCCTGCCGACGATGCTGCGCATAACCCTGCCGGCGCTTTCCAACACATTCATATCGCTCTTCAAGGATACGTCCGTGGCGTCGGTCATCTCGGTACCTGAACTCACCTATGGCGCCCAGTGGATCAACTTCAACACGTTCCGCATTGTCGAGGTCTATCTGGTGGTGACTGCGATGTACCTGTTGACCGGCTACGCGCTGCTTTTCGCGCTGCGGCTGGTCGAGCGCCGGTTCAAGGCGGCGCGCTGACATGCTGAGCCAGATCATCTACGCCTTGCCGTTCCTCGCCGAAGGCTTTGCCGTAACTTTGTGGGTGTCGCTGCTGGTCGTGGTGTTATCGCTCATCGCCGGCGTGCTGATGGGCGTCGGCCTTGTCTACGGTCCGGCTCCGCTGCGCTGGGCAGTGCGCATCTTCAGCGACACCATACGCGGCATTCCGATCCTGGTGCTGATCTTCTTCGTCTATTACGGCCTGCCCGCGGTGGGGCTGCATCTGGAATCCTTTTGGGCGGCCGTACTCGCCCTCACCCTGTTCAAGACCGCACAGGTCGTCGAATATTTACGCGGCGCCGTCGGCTCGATTCCCAAGGGTCAGTCCGAGGCGGCGATGGCGATCGGACTGACCTTTCGCCAGCGGCTGGCCTACGTCATTTTTCCGCAGGCGTTCAGGCGCTTCCTGCCACCCTGGATCAATGGCGTCACCGACGCGGTGAAGGGCAGCGCGCTGGTCTCGCTGCTCGGCATCACCGACCTCATGCAGGCGATCAACCAGGTCATCGGCCGCACCTATGAGGCGATGCCGCTCTACATTCTCGGCGCGCTCGTCTACTTCGCCGTCAACTACGCCCTCTCCTTGGCCAGCCGGCGCCTGGAGCGGCGTTTCTCCTTCATCCGGGAATAGCAAGATGTCCAACGCCTCGCACCAGAATCCGGCACTTCTCGATGTCACCGAGGTTTCCAAAGCCTTTGGATCCGTCGAGGTCCTGCGCTCCGTCAGCCTGCAGGTGACACGCGGCGAGGTGGTGACGGTCATCGGCCCCTCCGGCAGCGGCAAGACCACGCTGCTGCGCTGCGTCAACTTCCTGGAGAGCTACGACAGCGGCTCGATCCGTATCGATGGCAAGGAGGTCGGCTATCGCGAGACGGGAACACACCAGCGACGCAGCGAGCGCGACCTGGCTGCGATGCGAGCCGAGACCGGAATGGTGTTCCAGAGCTTCAATCTGTTCCCGCATTTGACTGCGGCCGGCAACATCATGCTTGGCCTGCGCAAGGTGCGCGGCAAGAGCAATGCCGAGGCCCGCACCATTGCCGAGCACTGGCTCGGCCGGGTCGGCCTCGCCCACAAAGCCGACAGTCTGCCGGCCGAGCTTTCCGGCGGCCAGCAGCAGCGCGTCGGCATCGCCCGCGCCGTGGCGATGGAGCCGAAGATATTGCTTCTCGACGAGATAACTTCGGCGCTCGACCCCGAACTGGTTGGCGAGGTGCTCGAGGTCGTGCGCAGCCTCGCCGAAGACGGCATGACGATGCTGATGGTCACGCATGAAATGGCTTTTGCGCGCGACGCATCGAGCCGCATCGTTTTCATGGCGGATGGCGGCGTCAGCGCCGTCGGACCACCCGCCGAGATTCTGGCGGCGGGGTTCGACAATGAACGCCTTCGCAGTTTCCTGGCGCGGTTTCGCGCCTCGCATTTTTGACATCGGACGGCGAAAGCTGTCGCAAGGAGCTTTTATGACGCCTTACATCCGGCTCGCGGAATTGGGCCTGACACTGCCCGAGCCGCCGAAGCCCATCGCCAACTTCGTCACTTATGCCGAGAGCGGACGGCTGATCTTCCTCTCCGGCCAGGGGCCGTTGCGCGCCGATGGCGCGCTCTGCACCGGCAAGGTCGGCGAGGATGTCAGCGTGGAGGAGGCCTATGATCATGCCCGTCTGACCGGCCTGAACCTGCTCGCCGTCATGCATGCGGCGGCCGGCGACCTCGGCCGCATCGTGCGCGTCGTCAAGCTGCTTGGCTTTGTCAATGCGACGCCGACATTCAGCGAGCACCCCAAGGTGGTCAATGGCTGTTCCGATCTTTTCGCCGCCGTCTTTGATACGCTTGGCGGACACGCCCGTTCGGCAATCGGTGTCGGCTCGCTGCCGGGCAACATCACAGTTGAAATCGAGGCGGTCGTCGAGATCGCCGCCTGAAATCTTTCGAAACAGGATCTACAGAGATGACGACCTATGCCGCTGACCGTTCCAACACGACAATCCGCGAACGGCTTGGCCTTCGCCCGATTATCAATGTTTCCGGCACGATGACGGCGCTCGGCGCTTCGATCATCGTACCGGAAGCAATTGCTGCAATGTCGGAAATCGCCTCGCAATGGGTCGAGATGGACGATCTGCAGCGCGCCGCAAGTATTGTGATTGCACGCCTCACCGGCGGCGAGGCCGGCTTCATCACCGCGTGCTGCGCCAGCGGCATAACCATGGCGATTGCCGGGGCGATGACCGGAACCAGCCTTCTTGCGATCGAGCGGCTGCCGGACGACACCGAGGGCCTCAAATCGGAGGTCATCGTCCAGCTTGGCCATATCGTCAATTATGGCGCGCCGATCGACCAGTCGATCCGGCTTGCCGGAGCCAAGGCAGTGCCTGCCGGCACGGTCAGCGTCACCCAGGATTATCATGTTGCCGACGCGATCCGGGACCGGACGGCGGCAGCCCTCTACGTCGTTGCGCACCACACCGTGCAATACGGCATGCTCTCGCTCGAGGAGTTCTGCGAGATTTGCCACGCCAGGGGCGTGCCGGTGATCGTCGACGCCGCCTCGGAATACGATTTGCGCGGCTTTCTGGCGCGCGGCGCCGACATTGTCGTCTACAGCGGGCACAAATTTCTCTCAGGGCCGACAAGCGGCATCGTGGCCGGCCGCAAGGATCTGGTGCGGGCCGCCTATCTGCAGAATCGTGGCGTCGCGCGCGCCATGAAGGTCGGCAAGGAGAGCATTGCCGGCACCATGGCGGCCCTGGAAGCCTGGGAACGGCGCGACCATGCCGGCATCCGCCGGCGGGAAGAAGCCGCACTGCATCTGTGGCAAACCGCATTGCAGGGCCTGCCCGGCATCGCAGCAAACATCATTCCCGATCCGACCGGAAATCCTCTCGACCGCCTGCAGGTGTTTGTTGCGCCCGAAAGCCGGTTCACCGCAGCCGGGCTGGCCTCGGCACTGGCGGCGGGCTCGCCACCCGTCATCGTTCGCAACCACGAGGTCGAGCGCGGTCACTTCTTCCTTGATCCGTGCAATCTCCATGCCGGCGAGGCGGAGATCGTCGCCGAACGCCTGCGGGCTATATTGAGCGCTGCCGATCGGCCCGCGGATGCGATGAAACCCGCTCGCAAGCAGTCCGCCGGCGCGTTGCGCTGGCCTGACTAGCCACGACGGCTCACCTGGCCTCCTTCTCCAGTCCGGCTTCGCCAACCACCCGCCGCACCATCACGGCACTGTGAATGACTGCCTTGTCCTCGAACGGGAATAAACCACCTCCTTCGCAGGTCTCCCAAGCAGACGCCATTTCCGGCGTTGCAGGAGACCGGTATGACCCACCACCACGACAATGAAGCTGACGGCATCAGCCGCCGTCATGCACTGGAATGCATGATCTGGGCCGGCACGGGAGTGCTGTGGACCATTTCGGCCGGCGTGCCGGTTTCGCTCAGCCTGCTCGGCGCGGCGCAAGCCGCCGAGGCCTTGGCCACCGGCTTCACTTTCCTCCAGATCTCCGACAGCCACATCGGCTTCGACAAGGCTGCCAACCCGCACGCTATCGACACGCTGAAGGAGGCCATGGGCAAGATCCAGGCGCTGCCGCAAAAGCCCGCTTTCATGATCCACACCGGCGACATCACCCATCTGTCGAAGGCCGCTCAGTTCGACAACGCTGCCCAGATCATCGGCGGCGCAGGCTTCGACGTGCATTATGTGCCAGGTGAGCACGACCTGATCGATGACGGCAATGGCCAGGCCTATCTCGACCGCTACGGCAAGGGCACCAAGGGCGCCGGCTGGTATTCGTTCGACCAGAACGGCGTCCATTTCATTGGGCTTGTCAACGTCGTCAACCTGAAGGCTGGCGGGCTCGGCAATCTCGGCGCCGACCAGTTGGCATGGTTGGCCGATGATCTGAAGGCGGTCACCGCCTCGACGCCAATCGTCGTCTTTGCCCACATCCCGCTATGGGCTGTTTATCCCGAATGGGGCTGGGGCACCGACGACGCGGCGCAGGCCTTGGCCCTGCTCAAGCGCTTCGGCTCTGTCACCATACTCAACGGCCATATCCACCAGATCATGCAGAAGGTCGAAGGCAACGTTACCTTTCATACCGCGCGCTCGACCGCTTTCCCGCAACCGGCGCCGGGCACCGCAGCCTCACCCGGGCCGATGACGGTACCTGCCGGCCAGTTGCGCAGCCTGCTCGGCACAAGCAGCGTGACGGTCAAGCAAGGCGGGCAGGACCTCGCCATCATCGACAGCACGCTGGCCTGAGGGGAAATGCAATGATCCGCTTTCCAGCCCGCCTCTTCGTCGTATCCCCTGTCGCGTTCGGTTTGGCGGCGATCCTGATAATGGTTGCTATGCCACTGAACGCAGCAGACCAGCCAATGGTCAAGATCGAGAACTTTGCCTTCACACCGGCGGTGCTGACGGTAAAGCAGGGCACTACTGTGACCTTCGAGAATGACGACGACATCCCGCATCTGGTGGTCGCCAACGATGCCTCGTTTCGCTCCAAGGCGCTTGACACCGGTGACACATATGCCTTCACCTTCACCAAAGTGGGCGACTATGCCTATTTCTGCGGGCTTCACCCGCACATGCAGGGCAGGATCACCGTCGCTCCGTGAGGATGTTCGGAAGGTTCTGCCCGGGATGCCGGGCGATGCGACGGTGTTGAACCAAGAGGCCGCGGCCGAGCGCTTTCGCGAGGTGGTTCTACCCCATCTCGCGGATGCGCTTGCGCTTGCCCGCTGGCTGACCGGCAACGCCGCCGACGCCGAGGATGTGGTGCAGGAGGCATGTTTGAAGGCGCATGCGGGCATCGCCGGCTATGCCGGCGGCAATGGCCGGGCCTGGCTGCTGGCGATCGTGCGCAACGCCTGTTACTCCTGGCTGGCGCGCAACCGGCCGCGCAGTATCGTCGCCGTCGGCGACCTGAACGATCTCGACGACATGACGGCTGCGTACGGCGTCGGCCTGCCGGATACCGACAGTCCTGAGGCAAGCCTGATCGCCAAGGTCGATGCGGCGGCACTCGAGGCGGCAATCGCCGCGCTGCCGCAGCAATTTCGCGAGACCCTGGTGCTGCGGGACATCAACGGCCTCAGCTATCGCGAGATCGCGACGCTGCTTGGCGTCCCGCTAGGCACGGTGATGTCGCGCCTGGCGAGGGCGCGCGGCCTGCTGATATCCCAACTTGGGAGGGCGCCATGAGCGCGCACAATGATGGACTGCCCGATGACCCGGCGGGCATGGAGCTGATGATCCATGCATTGGTCGATGGCGAGCTCGACGCAGCAGCGGCATTGGCCGTCGAGCGACGCATCGCCGCCGATCCGGCGCTCGCCGCTGAGCATGCCCGCATCGTTGCGCTGCAGAACGCCGTCGGCGGGCTGCCGAGGCCCGACGCCCGTGAGGATTTCAAGGCTCGCATCGCTGCAATCGGGACAGCCGGTACGGAGAAAGTGCTGTCGGCGCCGGCGCCCGCCGCTCGAGTGCTGCCGGCGCACAGAGCGGTGCACCGATTTGGCGCGTTCGACTGGCGCGCGCTGGCGGCGTCGATCATCGTTACCGCCGTGCTGGCCAGCGGCGCGACGCAATGGATGATGCTGAGCAGGGCGCCCGACAGCTTTGCCGCCGCGGTCGCCAGCGGCCACCGCCGCAGCCTGCTGGCAGCCAGTCCGGTGGACGTCGTCTCGTCGGACCGGCATACCGTAAAACCTTGGCTCGATGCCCGGGTCGGCCTGTCGCCACCGGCGCCCGATCTTGCCAATGACGGTTTCACATTGCTCGGCGGCCGGGTCGAGGTGATCGCCGATCGGCCGGTGCCGGCACTGGTCTACCGGCACCGCGAGCACCTGATCACTCTCGTCGCCGCGCCCGAGGAAAGCGGCTCGACAGCCGGACCGGTCGATCTTTCTGCTGGTGGCTTCTCGCTGGTCCACTGGAGCGACAGTGCCTTTTCTTACTGGGCGATTTCCGATACCGAACGGCCTGAACTTGACGACTTCGTCAACCGCTTCCGAGCAGCGGCCGCCCGATGACCACCGCCGCCCGTTAGCCATTTGCGTAGCGACCGAAACGGCACAAGCGGCTTTCCCTTTCTGGCCATCCTTGCGGCTCCCGACGAATTCCGCTAATGCGCGCCTTTGCCGCCGGGGAGCAGAAGCTTGAACGATCAACGCGCCGACGTCGCCATCATCATGGGCAGCCAGTCCGACTGGGCGACGATGCGCCACGCCGCCGAAACGCTTGACGCGCTTGGCGTTCCGCACAAGCGGCTGATCGTCTCGGCCCACCGCACTCCCGACCGGCTCTATGACTTCGCCAAGGGCGCCAAGGCGGCCGGCTACAAGGTGATCATCGCCGGTGCCGGCGGTGCGGCGCATCTGCCCGGCATGACGGCGGCGATGACGCCGCTGCCGGTGTTCGGCGTGCCGGTGGAATCGAAGACGCTGTCCGGCCAGGATTCGCTGCTTTCGATCGTGCAGATGCCGGCCGGCATTCCGGTCGGCACTTTGGCCATCGGCAAGGCCGGCGCTGCCAACGCCGCCCTTCTGGCTGCCGCGGTGCTGGCACTGAGCGACGAAAAGCTTGCCGCCCGGCTGGATAGCTGGCGCGCCGCGCAGACCGCCAAGGTCGCCGCAGAGCCCACGGACGCGCCGTGAGTCTGCTGGCGGGATCGACCATCGGCATCATCGGCGGCGGCCAGCTTGGCCGCATGCTGGCGATGGCTGCGGCCCGCCTCGGCTACCGCATCGTCGTGCTGGAGCCGCAGCCGGATTGCCCGGCGGCACAGGTCGCCAACCGGCAGATCGTCGCCGCCTATGACGACGCGGCCGCGCTTGGCGAGCTGGCTGCGGCCAGTGCCGTCGTGACTTATGAATTCGAGAACGTTCCGGTCGCGGCCGCCGCGGCACTGGCCTCTACGGTGCCGGTCTATCCGCCGGCACGCGCACTGGAAGTGGCGCAGGACCGGCTGGCGGAAAAGAAATTCCTTAACGGCATCGGCATACGGACCGCGGATTTCGGCCCCGTCGACAATGACGACGAACTGACGGCTGCGCTGAAAAAGTTCAACGGCAGCGGCATATTGAAGACGCGCCGCATGGGCTATGACGGCAAGGGCCAGCGTGTCTTCCGCAACATGGAAACAGGCGGCTTTGCCGGCACTTGCGAGGCGATGGGCAACGTGCCGTTGATCCTGGAATCCTTCGTCACCTTCGAGCGCGAGATTTCGGTGATCGCTGCGCGCGGCATCGACGGCTCGCTCGCCGCCTACGATCCAGCGTGGAATGTCCATCGCAACGGTATTCTTCACAGCTCGACGCTGCCGGCCGAAGTAAAGTCCGAGACGGCGGCTGCGGCTCAAACGGCGGCGGCAGAGATCCTTGCGGCGCTCGACTATGTCGGCGTCATCGGCGTCGAATTCTTTGTCCTTGCCGACGGTTCGCTGCTGGCCAACGAGATAGCGCCGCGCGTCCACAATTCCGGCCACTGGACGGAGGCCGCCTGCACCGTCTCGCAATTCGAGCAGCACATCCGCGCCGTCGCCGGCCTGCCGCTGGGAAATCCCGCCCGGCAGTTCGACTGCGTCATGGAAAACCTGATCGGCGACGATGTCCGGCGCGTTCCTGAGCTGCTCGCCGAGCCCGATCTGATGCTGCACCTCTATGGCAAGGCCGAGGCGCGGCCCGGCCGCAAGATGGGCCATTTTACGCGCGTGAGCCGCCGCAGCTAGAGCATGATCCCGAACCGAAGGTCCGCGCTAGCGAAAGGTGGAATCCGGTTTTCGGAAGAGATCATGCTCAAACAAAAAGTTAGAACCTACGCTTACTGGATGTCGCCGCTCTCGTCCTCGTCGGGACTGGCGCAACTCACATCGCCTTCCGCGCAGGTCGAATCGGCGGTGAGCTGCTTGGTGCGGTCGTCGGTCAGCCGTGTCAGGCATTCCGATACCAGCATCGGATAGATCGAGCCGCCTTCGCTGTCCGCGGCGGAATAGCTGCATTCCGCGTCGCGAAAGGCGATCCAGGCGCGCTGCGCCGTCTGCAACAGCCTCCTGGCTTTTGCATCGCTTCCGCCGATGAGATCCTGGTAGGCCTTGTTGAGCTTAACGTCGGCGGATTTGGTGTCCTCGTCGGCGCAGATGTTCATCATCTGCTGGCTGTCGTCGTTGCGGTCGCATTCCTGCGCATGGGCAACAGAACCTGCCGCAAAGACGACAAGACAGGCGGACACAAGAATTCGGCGCTGATGATCTCCAATTCGCGGCAACCGCATCATTCCAGCCGTCTCAAGCCCGCGCAATGCCGCAGGCCCCAGCGGCGGATACTTTGATGATACGAAACGGTCCGTATCGTTTAGGCAACACGCTCACGGCAAGCACTTGCGGTTGACACGGGCAAGGCTCCTCGTCTATGAGCCACACACAGTTCAAAGGCGCGTCTGTGGGCGCGCCTTAATAATTCGGCCCGGGACCGGGCCCAGACCGACGGGCAAGACCATGAAGATCAAGAATTCGCTCAAGGCGTTGAAGGCGCGTCACCGCGACAACCAGCTGGTTCGTCGCAAGGGCCGCGTCTACATCATCAACAAGACGGCGCCGCGCTACAAGGCGCGCCAAGGTTGAGTTTTCGACCGGAGGCTACGTGCCTCCGTGCGCATGATACGCCTCTCACGCTAAATTCAGTTTGACGATCCGGCGTCGGGGGCTAGATTCCCGCGATGCGGATTCTTTTTGCATTTTTCACGGCTTTCCTCGTTTCCGGCGCTGTCTCGCTGCCGGCGTGGGCTGAAGATCCGACAACAGCTCCGCCGACAGCCCCTCCGGTCGTCAAGACGAAACAGGCGCGGCTCGATCAGCTGTTTGCCGATCTCAAGCGCGAACGTAATGAAAAGGCGGCCGAGCGCATCGCCGGACGCATCGGCAGCG
The DNA here is from genome assembly GCF_040321655.1 of Mesorhizobium sp. M0306. Taxonomy (NCBI): domain Bacteria; kingdom Pseudomonadati; phylum Pseudomonadota; class Alphaproteobacteria; order Hyphomicrobiales; family Phyllobacteriaceae; genus Mesorhizobium; species Mesorhizobium sp. M0306. Next base: position 790,392 of record NZ_JAMYRY010000001.1, read on the forward strand.
AGTGGTCCCAGTCGGGCAGCGCCTCTATCGACCTGATGATGCAATGGTCGCAAAAGGCGATTGAAAACCAGAAATTCGATGTTGCACTCGATTTCCTCGATCAGGTGGTGACTTTGCAGCCGACCTATGCGGAAGGCTGGAACCGGCGCGCCACTGTTCATTTCATGATGAAGAACTACGGGAAGTCGATGGCGGACATCGACCGCACCCTGCAGCTCGAACCACGCCATTTCGGCGCGCTTTCGGGCCTGGCCCAGATCATGGCCGAAACCGGCCACAAGCAGTCGGCGCTCGAGGCCTGGCAGCGCGTTCTCGGGATCTATCCGATGATGCGCAGCGCCCAGGACCAGGTCGCCGCACTTTCCGAGGAGCTTGCCGGCGAAGGCATTTGAGACCAGTAAGGGAGTAGGGGAATAGGGGAGTGAGGCAGTATGTGAGAGGTGCAGATTGCACTGTGGAACACATGCGCCCTACTCCCCTACTCCCCTATTCCCCTATTCCCCTATTCCCCTATTCCCCTACAGGCCCGATCTATGCCGCTTGCTTCCGTGACGAGTTTCTCCACAAGGGCGGCGGCCGGCATTTCCCGCAGCTTCGCAACGCCCTGCCCGGCCCAAATAGGCAAGAAGTCAGCCCGCTTGCTTTCATCCTTTGCCATCGAAAGCGGCATGACCAGACTCGCCTGTAGCGGAAACGCCAGCGCAGCATCTTCCTCACCAGCCATTTCCATCACAAACCGGTTGCGCACCACGCGCGCTGGGCGGCCAGTGAAGCAGCGAGTCACCGACGTGCTCTCGTCGTTGGCCGAGCGCAATGCTACGCGATAGACTGGCTGCACATTGGCTTCAGGACAGGCCAGGAAAGCCGTGCCGATCTGCACACCAGATGCACCAAGTGCAAAGCTGGCAGCAATGCCGCGACCGTCGAAGATACCGCCGGCGGCAATTACAGGCACCCCCACGGCATCAACAATCTGCGGTACGAGTGCCATAGTGCCGGCTGTGCCGATAGCAGGGTCGCCAGTGAATGTGCCGCGGTGCCCACCCGCCTCGTATCCCTGGGCGATAATGGCGTCCACCCCTCCTGCCTCAAGCTGGCGCGCTTCCGAGACGGTGGTAGCCGAACAAAAGACAATACTGCCGGACTGCCGGCCGCCTTCAACTGCTGCACAATTGCGGTGTCGGGTAGACCGAAGTGGAAGCTGACCACCTTCGGGCGCAGCTCGAGCACAATTTCGAGACGCTCACGATCGAAGGTGGGGAAGGGCTCGCCCGGCTCGGGCACCGGTCCGAGACCGACCTCCTCATAGCAGCCGCGAAGGCGGTCGCGCATGCTGTGGGCTGCCGCATCATCGCGTGCCGGCGCCGGGTGCGCAAAGAAGTTGACGTTGATCGGACGATTGGTGGCGTGCTGTGTCGCCGTCGCGGATAGCCGCCGCAGGCAGAATGCCGCATCCGAGCGAGCCAAGCGCCCCGGCATTGCTGACTGCCGCCGCGAGTTCCGGCGTGGTGATGCCGCTCATCGGCGCCTGGATTATCGGGTGCTCAATGCCGAGGAGTTCCAGAAGATCAGTGCGCATCCACATTGGATCACCCTCCTCTTTCTCCCAGGAGAGATTACCTTAACTGACTTCCAGCTCAAGTCGGATAGGGCCTTCGAACCGCTTCACGGCCGGCCACAGGCTGGTGCAAGCTGGCGGAGTTCGGCGTCGATCTACCGTCGATGCGCCGGGCTGGCGCCGCGTTTACGACGCGCCATGCAGCCGGTCCATCCGGCAGCCGCCGCCGACATTAGCGGCCGACTTCCGATCCGACATAGGCGATGCGCAGCATGTTGGTCGATCCCGGCGTCCTCAGCGGCACGCCGGCCGTGATGATGACGCGGTCGCCCGGCTTGCCGAAGCCCTCGTCGAAGGCGATGCGGCAGGCGCGGTCGACCATGTCGTCGAGGTCGCTGGCATCGGGGGAGACGACGCAATGCGTGCCCCACAACAGCGACAGCCGCCGCGCCGTGTTGAGGATCGGCGACAGCGCCACGATCGGCACTTGCGGCCGCTCGCGCGCGGCGCGCAGGCCGGTTGTGCCGGACGCGGTATAGGTGATGATCGCCGACAGCTTCAGCGTCTCGGCTATTTCGCGGGCGGCGAGCGAGATCGCGTCGGCTCCGGTCGCTTCCGGTTCCGAGCGCTGCGCGTTGATAATGCCGGCATAGGTCGGGTCGGTTTCGACCTTGGTGGCGATCCGGTTCATCATCGCCACCGCCTCGACCGGATAGGCGCCGGCGGCGGACTCTGCCGAAAGCATGATCGCGTCGGCGCCTTCGAACACGGCGATCGACACGTCCGACACCTCGGCGCGCGTCGGCACCGGCGCGGTGATCATCGATTCCAGCATCTGCGTGGCGATCACCACCGGCTTGCCGGCGCGGCGCGCGGCGCGGGTGATCTGCTTCTGGATGCCAGGCACGGCTTCGAGCGGCATCTCGACGCCGAGATCGCCGCGGGCGACCATCAGCGCATCCGAAAGCTCGATGATCTCGGCCAGCCGGGCGACGGCCTGCGGCTTTTCGATCTTGGCCATGATCAGTGCCCGGCCGCGTGCGATCTTGCGCGCCTCGGCCAGGTCCTCGGGCCGCTGCACGAAGGACAGCGCCACCCAGTCGACGCCGGTCGCCAGAACCGCGTCGAGATCCCGGCGGTCCTTTTCCGTCAGCGCGCCGACCGGAAGGTCGGTGTCGGGCAGGCTGACGCCCTTCTTGTCGGAAATGGTCGTGCCGGCGACGACGGTGCAGACGATCGCCTTGCCGTCGCTGCTGACCGCCTTGAGCTCGAGCTTGCCGTCGTCGATCAGCAGGCGATGACCAGCCTCGACCGAACGCAGGATTTCGGGATGCGGCAGGTAGACCCTCGTCGAATTGCCGGGCTCGGGATTGTCGTCGAGCGTGAAGGTCTGGCCTACGGTCAGCACCTCTTTGCCGTTGGCGAACTTGCCGACGCGCAGCTTTGGCCCTTGCAGGTCTGCGAGAACGCCGATCGGCCGGCCGACGGCCTCCTCGACGGCACGAATGCGGCCGACGAGCGTCCGCATCAATTCATGGTCGGTGTGGCTCATATTGATGCGGAACACGTCGGCGCCGGCTTCGAACAGCTTCTTCAGCATCTCCTCGGACGAGGAGGCCGGACCGATGGTGGCGAGTATCTTGACCTTGCGGCTGCGTCTCATTGACTGTTTGTTCCCGGGGCGGCTGGAGCGCCTTCCGTTGCGGGCTCGTCAGTCAGCTGGACCATCCAGCTTGCCTGCTCGCCCGTGTCATATTCCTGGAATCCGGCGCGCTGAAAGCCCCGGGCGACGCAATCGGTAACGCCGGCGATCTTGAACTCTTTTTCGGCCACGCACATGTTGATCGGGCCATCCCAGCGTCCGCCGCGCTCGGCGTCTTCTGCATAAAGATAGTAAAATCTTGATGACAACGGTCCCTCGATCAGCGTCTTGCAGCTCGACCCTTCGATGTGCCACCAGCCTTCGGTGATCCAGCCGGCCTTGGCGCGATAGCCGATGCCGACGCCGACCAGGTTCTGCGTGGCGTTGCAGACCCGGAAATCGGCCCGTGCCGGCGAGGCCGAAATCACCGCGAAAAGGCCCATGGCCGGTATCAGGAGCGGCATGGCCAAGGCATGGCGCACACGCAGCCTGCCGGCGAAACCCATCCCGAAACCCCTCAAGAACCACATTTGCATCTCTCAACGCCCCTTTTCGGAAAAGTCCGCACGCATGTCAACGCGCCGATCTGTCCAATTCCAATCGATTTAGAAGGCTCTGGCGCGCCTGCGGTCGCCCCTGCTCAGTTTTTTGGCAGAAACCGTGGCCAAACAACGGCATTGCGCGAGCGTTCTCTTCATGGAATGACATACCACCCTCCCCGGAAGCCAGCGAACAGACCTTTCCCGCCAATGACCCGATCCACAGTTTTCGCGCCTTTCGACATCGTCGAAGGCGACCGCAAGCGCGGCATGGTGCTTCTGGCCGATCACGCCCGCCGCGACCTACCGGAGGAGTATGGCAGCCTCGGCCTGCCGGCAGCGGAGTTCGACCGCCATATCGCCTACGACATCGGCGTCGAGACTGTAACCCGCGAACTCGCAAGTCTGCTCGGCGTTCCGGCGGTGCTTGCCAATTTTTCGCGACTGCTGATCGACCCCAATCGCGGCGAAGACGATCCAACGCTGATTCGCCAGCTCTATGACGGCACCGTCATCCCGGGAAATTATCCCATGGTGCCGGAGGAGCGCGAAAGACGGCTGGACCGCTTTTACCGCCCCTATCATGATGCCATCGGCGCCATGATCGCCTCTGTGGCGCAAGCATCCGCGCAGGCACCCTTCATCTTTTCGGTGCATTCCTTCACACCGACCATGCAGGGCTTCGTGCGGCCGTGGCACGTCGGCATATTGTGGGACATCGACGACCGCGTGGCACGGCCGCTGATCCACATGCTCTCAGAGGACAACACCCTCATCGTCGGCGATAACGAACCCTATGACGGCGCACTGCGCGGCGATACCATGTTCAGGCACGCCATCGTCAACGGCTTTGCCCATGCGCTGCTCGAGATCCGCCAGGACCTGATCGCCGACCGCAAGGGTGCCCTCGACTGGGCCGAACGGCTGGCGCCGATCGTTGACGCGATAGATCGACGTGCCGATATACATGCGGTGAAAATATTCGGCTCGCGCACCGGGCCGGTATGATGGAGGCCCAAGGGAGGCAACAGAACATGACCGAACTCAGCGACGAACAAAAGCGCGATTTCGAAGCCGCTGCCTTCCGCCGGCTGGTCGCGCATCTGCGCGAGCGTTCCGACGTACAGAACATCGACCTGATGAACCTCGCCGGCTTCTGCCGCAACTGCCTGTCCAACTGGTACCGCGATGCGGCGCAAGCCGAAGGTGTCGAACTCAGCAAGGACCAGTCGCGCGACATCATCTACGGCATGCCCTATGCCGAGTGGCAGGCACTGAACCAGATCGAAGCCTCCGATGCCAAGAAGGCCGAGTTCGAGGCAAGGCGCCCCAGGGATCACTAGGGTCACCATCGATCGCACTGAGCCACCTTCACGAATAGTTTTTGTTGCCAAATGGGAGGACTACCGTGCCTAGGATCGACGTTGCCAACGTGCCCGGACGCAAGGGCTCATCCTATCCACCGCCGTTCGATGCACCTTGTGCCGAACGCGTGCGGCAGCGGCTGGGCAACGCCGGCGGGCTGACCGACTTCGGCATCAATCTCATGCGCCTGCCGCCGGGCGACTGGTCGAGCCAGCGCCACTGGCATTCGCACGAAGACGAATTCGTCTACGTGCTTGAAGGCGAGCTGGCGCTCATCGAAGATTCCGGCGAGACGGTGTTGCGCGCCGGTGACTGCGCGGCCTTTCCGAAAGGCTCAGGCAACGGCCATCACATGATCAACAAATCGGGCGCGATGGCGATCTATCTCGAAGTCGGTTCGCGCTGGCCCGACGACGTCACCACCTGCTCCGACATCGACATGATGAGCACCAACGCCGACGGCCGCTTTTTGCACAAGGATGGCGTACCTTATCCCGAGCCGTACGGATTTCGGAGTGGACCGCCGAGATGGTTGGCCGACGCGAGAGGACGTAGCGCCACCCGCGCATCATGGCGCCGTCTGGTCCAAGCACTTTCGGCGAAGAGCGCTTGACTGTGAATTGAATCGATCTAATTTGCCGCGCAAAGCCATTTCCGAACCGGATTCTACCCGATGGACGCGCAGAAAATCATGCAGACCGCGATTCGTGGACGCTGGGCAGTGGCCTGCATCTTCCTCGCCAACGGCTTTCTGACCGGCAGCTGGGCGCCGCAGATCCCGGTGTTCCTGACCCGGCTGGACATCAGCAAGTTCACGCTCGGCCTGCTGATCCTGTTGTTCGGTGCCGGCGCCGTCACCGCCATGACCTGGTGCGGCCATCTGATCTCGAAGCATGGCTCGCGCACGGTGCTGCGCTGGTTCGGACTTGCCGGCAGCTTCGGCCTTTTGGTCGTGGCTCTGGCCCCCAACGTGCCCTTGGCGGCCGTCGCCATGTTCATCTTCGGCGGTTCGATCGGCGGCATGGACGTCGCCATGAATGCCAATGCAGTGGCAGTCGAACGGCGGCTGTCCCGTGCCATCATGTCGTCCTCGCACGGCTTCTGGAGCCTTGGCGGTTTCGCCGGCGGCGCTTTGGGGGGTTTCGCCATCCAGAACTACGGTCACCTCGCCCATGCGACAGTGGTGACGGCTCTTGCCTTTGCCGTCATCGCCGTAGCGATCCGCTACCTGATCGTCGAGGACAAGCACCCAGTCGCCGAGCACCACAAATTTGCTCTGCCGGCAAACCCGCTGGTCTATCTGGTTGGGCTGATGGCGCTGCTGACGATGATCTCCGAAGGTGCGGTACTCGACTGGGCGGCGCTGTATCTCAGGCAGGAGCTCGGCGCCGATCTTGCCATCGCAGGCCTGGCCTATGCCGCCTTTTCCGGCGTCATGGCCGTCATGCGCTTTCTCGGCGATGGCGTCCGCAACCGTTTCGGTGCCGTTACGACGCTGCGCGCCTCGGCCCTTGCCGCTGCTGCCGGCATGCTGGTGGCCGGGCTGGCTCCCTCGCCTTGGCTGGCCATTGCCGCCTTTGCCTTTTGCGGCCTCGGCATTGCCAACATGGTGCCGATCATCTTTTCGGCCGGCGGCAACCAGGAGGGCATGGCGTCCGGCACCGGCATGAGCGTCGTCACCACAATGGGTTACTCAGGCATTCTGGTGGCGCCGTCGGCGATCGGCTTCATCGCCGAACACTCGAGCTTCGGCCCGATCTTCGTCGCTCTCTCTGGGCTACTGATCGTCGTGCTGGTGATGGCTGGGCTCGCTCACCGCGCCGAATTTGCTGCCGAGCCTGCACCGGCTGAATAGCGCTTGAACTCTTCGTACAGGAAATCCGCCACGCGGCGGATGCGCACGCTGGTACGCACGTCCCGGTGCATCGCCAGCCACACCGGCAGCGTCGGCAGCGGGAGACCCGGCAGCACTGTCTCGACCAGCGCATCGCGCTCAGCCAGCGGCTCCTGGCCAAAGCCGATGCCGTTTCCCGCCCGCACCGCCTCCCAAAGCACGATCTGATTGTCGGTCCTGAAGCGGAAGGCATTGCGGGTGAGCGCGACGCCGAATTGGACGAAGCCGCGAATGATCTCATCGCTGCGGTCGAAGCCGACCAGATCGTGGCCGGCCAGATCGCGGGCCTCGCGCGGACGGCCACGCCGGTCGAGATAGGATTTTGCCGCGCAGGCGCGGAGCGGAATGTCGGTCACCTTGCGCGCGACCAGTTCACTCTGCGCCGGCTTAACCATGCGGATGGCAATGTCGGCGTCGCGACGCAGCAGATTCTCGACCTGGTTCGAGGCGACGATCTCGACCTCGATGCCTGGCTCCTCGGTCCCAAGCCTCGCTGTCATTTCCGGCAGCACATAGGCCGCCACCACCTCGCTGGCGGCAATGCGCACCGTGCCCTCGATCGCCTCGACCGATCCCAGCGCCAGCAGCGAAAAGGCGCTCGCTTGTTCGCTCACCGCGCGGCCCCGTTCAAAGAGCGTGCTGCCCGCTTCCGTGAGCGCATAGCCGCGCCGGCCGCGCCGGAACAGGGTGACGCCGAGCGCCTGTTCCAGCTCGGCGATGTGGCGGCCGAGCGTCGGCTGGCTTGCGGCAAGTTTTCGTGCGGCCGCCGACAGGCTGCCGGTCTCCGCGACGGTGACGAAACTCTTGATCAGGTTCCAGTCGATATCCATTCAAAATTGAATATCAGACCGCCAGCTTTAGTCAATTTTCATTCGTTTGCGAGGAGATCACATTGCGGTCGTAGCGCAAACACGGAGACGAACAATGACCAAGATCGCAATTCTCGGCGCCAATGGCCGGCTCGGCCGCACGGTGGCCAAGGCCTTCCTCGATGCCGGCTACGACGTTCGCGCCGTCACCCGCAGCGGCAAGGTGCCGTCGGAGCTCAAAGGCGCCACGGCGATCGCCGGCGACGCGCTCGACCGCGATGCGCTGATCCGCGCCACCGACGGCATTGATATCATTTTCAACGGCCTCAACCCACTCTACACCGACTGGAGCAAATGCCTGCCGATGGCCGAGAATGTGATGGCTGCCTGCCGGGCGAATGGCGCGCTGCATCTCTTCCCGGGCACCGTCTACAATTACGGCTCGCCGATGCCGGCGGTGATCACCGAAGACACGCCGTTTCGCCCGACGACGGAAAAGGGCCGTATCCGCGTTGCGATGGAAGATCTGTTTCGCCGCGAGGCCGACGCGGGTCGGGTGCGCACGATCCTGCTGCGCGCCGGTGATTTCTTCGGCGGCACCGGCGGCGGATCGTGGTTCGATCTGGTTGTTGCCGCCAAGATGACCAAGGGCGTGTATACCGCGCCGGGGCCGGTCGATCTGGTACATGAATGGGCCTTTCTGCCAGATCTGGCCAAGGCCTTCGTCGGGCTGGCTGACAATCTCGACAAGATCGGCTCCTACGACGCGCTGAACTTTCCTGGCCATGCGGTATACGACCTGGAGATCAAGGCGGCCGCCGAGAAGGCGCTCGGGCGCTCGCTGAAACTGACCTCGATGCCGTGGTGGGTGCTGCGTGCCGGCAGCCCGTTTGTGGCGATGTGGCGCGAGATCGTTTCGATGTCCTATCTCCGCTTCGAGCCGCACCGGCTGGCTTCAGGCAGGCTGGAAGGCATTATCGGTGCGATCCCGCACACGCCGCTGGAAAATGCAGTGTCGGAAGCGCTCGAGGATATCGGCATCGCCACGCTCAAGACGACGCAAAAAGTTGCCTAACAACAAACCAAAAAAAGGCGGATGGCCAGATGGTCATCCGCCGCTTGTCACGACCAATGATTGCGGTCAGATCCGGCCCATCAACAGCAGCACCAGGACAACGATCAGAATGACGCCGACGATGCCGGATGGTCCGTAACCCCAGGACCGCGAATGCGGCCATGCCGGAACCGCGCCGATCAGAATAAGAATAAGAATAATGATGAGAATGGTGCTGATCGTCATCAGAAAATCCTCGCTTTGAGGTTGCAATGACGGAACAATGCAGAAGGCCGCCCATTGTTCCCGGGCGGCCTTTGCTTGATTGGGGACGTCGATCTATTCGGCGGCCTTCGGGAAGGCGATCGCCGGTTCGGTGCCCAGATCGGCCTCCAGGCCCTCCGAGGTGATCTCGGGCTTGCCACGCCCGAACAGGCGGCTGAACCAGCCCCGACGCGCACCGGGTTTGACCTTGGCGCGAGTGAATACCATCAGCATCGACGGCGTCACCACCAGCGTCAGCACGGTGGCGAAGGACAGCCCGAAGACGATCGCCGAGGACAGCGATATCCACCATTGCGTCGACGGCGCGTTGATCGTCGTCTCATGATGGAAGATTTCGAGGCCGAGGCCGAAAGCGATCGGCAGCACGCCGAGGATCGCCGACACTGCCGTCAGCACCACCGGGCGGGCACGTTCGCGGCAGGTCTGCAGAACGGCTTCGTATTTGTCCCAGCCCTCTTCGCGCAACCGGTCATAGGTGTCGATCAGCACGATGTTGTTGTTCACCACCACGCCGGCCAGCGCGATGACACCGATGCCCGACATGACGATACCGAATGCCTCTCCCGTCAGCAGCAGCCCGAGGAACACGCCGATCGTCGCCATGACCACGCAGGACAGCACCAGCCAGACGCTGGTGAACTTGTTGAACTGCGCCAGAAGCACGATGAAGATCAGGAAGATCGCCGCGCCGAAGGCTTTGCTGAGGAAGGCACCGGCCTCCGCGCTGTCCTCGTTCGAACCGGCAAGCTTCCAGCGAATGCCGCTGCCGAGGTTCATGTCTGCGACAGCTTTGGTGACCTCCTGCTGGACGGCAGCCACCTGGGCGCCGGCAGCGACGTTGGCCTGGACGACCACCGTTCGCGCGCCGTCGATGCGGTTGAGGATGCCGACCGTCGGCTCCGGCTTGCGCACGACGAAGTTCGAAATCGGCACCGAGCCTTGCGCGGTCTGAACACGCAGTTCGTCGAGCGTCGACAGCGTGCGCCGATCCTCAGGCAGGCGCAGTCTGATGTCGACGGCATCATCGGCGCCGGCGGGCCGGTACTCGCTGAGCTTCAGCCCGTTGGTCACCAATTGCACCACCGTCCCGACCGCGGTCGGGCTGATGCCGTACTGCGCCGCCTTGGCGCGATCGACCTCAAGCGCCCAGTCGACGCCGGGCGGCGCCAGGCCGTCGGAAATATCGATGACCCCGGGTACCTTGGCAATGCGCGCGGCGACGGCGCGGGCCTTGTCGTCAAGGCCCTTCGGATCGACGGCCGAGAGCCTGATCTGGATCGGCTTGCCGGTGGGCGGGCCGGCTTCCGGCACGCGAACCTCGACGTCGACACCGGGAATGCCGGCCATCACGCCGCGCAGTTCGTCGAGGATTGAATTCGCCGATTTACGCTCACGCCAGTCGACGAATTCGTACTGGATTACGCCGACCACGTCTTCCGGAACGTCCTGGCCGCCGCCCTGCGTCTTGCCGACACGGGTATAGACGGACTTCACGCCCGGCCAGCCGAGCAGCCGGTTTTCCGCCGTCTTGGTGGCCGCATCCATTTCGGCAAGCGAAAGATTGCCGCGGGCGTGGACATAGAGCAGACCGTAGTCAGGCTCGACATTCGGGAAGAATTCGACGCCGGCGCCGAATTTCGAATAGGCGTAGCCGACGCCGAACAACAGCGCCACAGTGAGGACAAGCACGGTGATGGGATAATGCACCGCCTGCTTGACCACGGCCATGTACCAGCCGTCGCGATTGTCGTCGGGGTGGTGGGCCGGCGCCTTGGCGAATATGGCGCCCAGCGTCGGTGCGAAAACCAGCGCATAGAGCATCGAGGCCGAGAGCGTCACGATCAGCGTGATCGGCATATATTTCATGAAGTCGCCGATGATGCCCGGCCAGAACAAAAGCGGCGAGAAGGCGGCAATGCGGGTCATCGTCGCGGCAATGACCGGGCCGGCCATGCGCTTGGCGGCAAGCGCGAACGCTTGTTCCTTCGGCATGCCCTCGCTCATGCGTCGCTCGGCGAATTCGGTGACGATGATGGCGTCGTCGACCAGCATGCCGACCGCCAGGATGAGACTGAACAGCACGATCATGTTGATCGTGTAGCCCATCATCGCCAGCAACAGGATGCCGATCAGGAAGGATGAGGGGATGGCCAATCCGATCAGCAGCGAGGCACGGCCAGACAGGGCATAGAGGATAACGATGAACACCAGGATGACGGCGATCATCACGTGGTTCTGCAGGTCGCCAAGCAGCTGGTTCACGAACACGGACTTGTCTTGCGTGTAGGTGACGTGCATGCCCTCCGGCATCGTCTTGATGAAGGCGTCGGACACCTCCCTGACCTTGCCAATCGTATCGATCAGGTTGGAGCCGATGCGCTTCTTCACCTCGATGGCAATCGCCGGCTTGCCGTCGAGGCGGGTAACCGTCTCGGCGTCCTTGAAGGTCGAGCGGATGGTGGCGATATCCTTGGCCTGCACCACCGCATTGGGGCCGGCGACGACCGGAAGCGCCGCCACATCCTCTGGCGTCTCGATAAGCGAAGGCACCTTGACCGCGTATTTGCCCTCGGACCCTTCGATGTTGCCGGCGGCGACAAGGCTGTTGGAAGCGCCGACCGCACCGATCAACTGGTCGAGCTGCAGCCCATAGGAAGACAGCTTCATCGGATCGATGACAACTTCGACGAGGTCGTCGCGGGCACCCTGCAGCGAGCCCTCGAGCACGCCAGGCACTTCCTCGATGCGGTCGCGCAGTTCGCGCGCCGCCGCCGTCAGCACGCGCTCAGGCACCTCGCCCGACAGCGTCACGACCAGGACGGGGAACTCGGAGATGTTGACCTCGGAGACCACGGGCTCCTCAGCCGCTTGCGGCAGGTCGGCCTTGCCGTCCTGCACCTTGCTGCGCGTGTCCTGCAGCGCGGTGGCGAGATCCGTCTGTGGCTGGAATTCGACCAGCACATAACCGCCGCCCTGGAAGGCGGCCGAGCGCATCTCCTTGAGGCCCTTTAGGCTCTTCAGCTTGGCTTCCATCGGCCGCAGCAGGAGGCGTTCGGAGTCTTCCGGCGAGATGCCCTGGTAGATCAGGCTGACATACATCATCGGAATCGGAACGTCGGGTTCCGCTTCCTTCGGCGTCGACTGGTAGGCGACCGCACCGGCAAGGATGAGAAAGACCAGGACCGCAATGGTCAGCCGGGCATTGCTGATTGCAAGTTTGACGATGTCCATGATTACTGCGTCCCGGTCGTCGCTTCGCCCAACAGCTTTTGAATGGTCGCCTGGTCGGCCTCGACCGGCTTGACCGCTTCGCCTTCCTTCACCAGCTCCTGGCCAGCGACGATGATGCGGGCGTCGGCCGGAATGCCACCAAGCACCAGGCCGGTCGGCGTGTCGTCAACCAGGTCGATCGGGAAGAACACGACCTTGTCGTCCTTGTCGACGGCGCGGATGCCGAGGTCGCCCTTGTCGCCGAGCGTCACCACCGAGCGCGGCAGCATCACGGCGTCGGTCGGCTGGGCGCTGAGCGCGATTTCGGCCGTCATGCCGGCTGGTACGGAACCATCAGCGTTGGGGATGGCGACTTCGACCCGGAAGGTACGGGTTGCCGAAGACGCATCCCGGCTGATGTAGCGCACGATGCCTTCGACATTCTGGCCGCTGACCAGACGCACATTTGCCTTGTCGCCGATCTTCAAATAGCCGAGATCGCGTTCGCTGACCTCGCCGCGTGCAATCACCGGATCGAGGCTGAGAATGGTAGCCACCTCGCCGCCCTGCATCACCGAACTGCCAAGCTCCACCGGCACCCGGTCGATAACGCCGTCGAAGGGCGCCTTCACCTCATTGCGGTCGAGCTCAGCTTGCGCGGCGTCCAGTTGCGACTTGGCCAGCGACAGGTTGGAGCGGGCCGTATCGAGCTGCAGCGTCGGCAGATTGCCGGTTTTCATCAGCCGCAGGGCCGCAGCCAGCTCGGCCTCACGTTGCACGACAAGCTGCTTGGCGTTGTCGACCGCCGAGATTTTTTCCTCGGCGGCAAGCATCAGGATGAGGTCGCCGGTCTTGACGTGCTGACCCTGCTTGACCGGCAGCTTGTCTATGACTCCGGCGACGCGTGTCGCCAGGACGGCGCGCTTGTCGGCTTCGGTCAGTCCGGAAATGCGGATAGCGCGTGCATAGGTGCGCCGCGGCGGGGTTATGATCGCGACCGTGCGCAAGGGCGCCTTGGGCTGTTCTGCCTCGGCAGTCCCCGGCTTGGCAGCCCCCTGTTCGCCAGTTTGGGGCTTACCTGAGTCGGCGGCCTTGGGCTGCTCGACCTCTCCTGCCTTGGGCTTGTTGTCGGCGGACGCGCTGCCGACGGACGAGAATTCGCCTGTCGCCATCCAGCCGGCGAACCCGATGAGCACAACAATGGCTGCAAGCTTGTGAAACCTGAATTTCGGCATCGTCATTTTTTCCAGTGCGCGGGGTTCGGCCAGGCCGCATCTTTTACTTGGGGCGCGTCGCCGATATGGGTGCGCGCGAGGCCGTATTCAAATTGCCGTGATCGGCGAAGCGCGCTTCTACCTCAAAGTTGCATCGCAATATAGTCAGAAATGTTGATGGATTGTTGCTTTGTCCGCAAAGATGCGGCTGCAGCATCGGCTGTTGATCGCCAAAACAGCGGTTTGGCAGCAAGTGTCAGGATGATTGGACAGATTGCGATGTCATCTGCTTTGCGGAGGAGCCAGAACAATTCCAGGAAAAGTGTGAAACGGTTTTCCGTCCGGAATTGCGTCAAAAAAGATAGAGCGGTTCGGCGTTTCCGTGAAACGGTAAATCGTTCTAGGCCGGACGGCGGGCGGCCTCGGGCTGCTTGCGCGCCGCAAGAAACTCCTTGACGCGCCGGCCCGGCGCCGGCCCGCGCACCGGCTTCAAGCCGTCGTCGAGCTCGCCGGACAGATCGATCGTCGGCCGCTTGCCTACGGCGTCGTAGTTTTCTTCCAGCCAATCACTGGCTGCGGTGCGGCCCAGGTCGCGCAGATAGGCAAGGAACGCCCATTCGGCATTGACTTTGGACGATGCCGACAGATCCTTGAATGCTGCGTCGGCATCGATGCGGTGCATGCGGATGTCGCGATATTCGCCGTGCGGCAATCGGCCGGCGGCGATCAGTTCCTTGACGAAGGCGATCGAGCGGAATTCGCGCAACAGCCCGGCATTGAAGGTGATCTCGTCGATGCGGTTCTGGATCTCATTGGCGCTCTTCGGCGTCCCCTCGCGGACCACCGGATTGATCTGCACCAAGAGCACGTCCTCGGTGGCCGCGGTCTTGAAGAACGGGAACAGTGCCGGGTTGCCGCCATAGCCGCCATCCCAATAGGGCACGCCCTTGATCTCGACGGCACGGAACAATTGCGGCAGGCAGGCCGACGCCATCACCGTGTCGAGGTCGATCTCGCCGTCCGAGAAGACCCGCAACTGGCCGGTCTCGACATTGGTAGCGGAAATGAACAGTTCCATCGATTTGCAGGCGCGCACATTGTCGAAATCGATCTCACGTTCGACCACGTCGCGCAGCGGATTGATGGCGAGCGGATTGGCGACATAGGGCGAAAATACCCGAGACATCGTATCGAACAGGAAATAGCCGGGCGTGTTCTCGATCGACCAATTGCCCCAGGCGACGTCCCAAGGCATGCGCTGCACCGGACTGAAGCGGCCCTTTGCCGCCACCGCACGCCAGAAATCGTCGAGCTTGCGCCGCGCGCCCTCGACCCCGCCGCGGACGAAACCGTCGGCCAGCGCCACGGCATTCATGGCGCCAGCGCTGGTGCCCGAAACCGCCGTTATATCGAGGCGCCCGTCCTCGAGCAGCCGATCGAGCACGCCCCAGGAAAACGCCCCGTGCGAACCGCCGCCTTGCAGCGCGATGTTGATCTTCTTTGCTCTTCCGCCTTGCCGTTTTTCGGCATAGCGTGGCCCTTGACCGCTGGAAGGCTCACTGAGCGGTCCAGCCGCCGTCGACAGAGACGTGCGTGCCGTTGATCTGCGCCGCCGCATCCGAGCATAGGAACACCGCGGCCGCCGCAACCTGCTCGACGGTGACGAACTCCTTGGTCGGCTGCTTTTCGAGCATGACCTCGCGGACCACCGTCTCGCGGTCCATCTTGTTGGCCTTCATCTGGTCGGGGATCTGCGCCTCGACCAGCGGCGTCAGCACATAGCCGGGACAAATGGCATTGCAGGTGATCTTGTCGCGCGCCAGCTCCAGGGCAACTGTTTTGGTCAGGCCCACAATGCCATGCTTGGCCGAGACATAGGCCGACTTGAATGGCGAGGCGACAAGGCCGTGGGCCGAGGCGACGTTGACGATCCGGCCGCCACCGGCCTGTTTCATCAGCGGGATGGCGGCGGCGATGGTGTGGAAGGCCGATGACAGGTTGATGGCGATGATCGCGTCCCACTTCTCGATCGGGAAGCTTTCCACCGGCGCGACATGCTGGATGCCGGCGTTGTTGACCAGGATTTCGACCGAGCCGAATGCCTCGGCTGCCTTCGCCACCAAAGCCCGGCACTCGGCCGGCTTCGACATGTCGGCCTTGACGTAGACGGTCTTCACCTTGTGGTGCTTCGCGATCGCATCGGCGATGGCGTGATCGTCGGCGGTGTCGGAAAAGGAATTGACGACGACGTTGCAGCCTTCGGCCGCGAGCGCGTGGGCAATTGCCAGGCCGATGCCCGAGGTGGAACCGGTGACGATGGCGGTTTTTCTGGCGGTCAAGGCGGCTTATTCCTTTCGAGGCGGGCTCCCGTGGAACCATGCTGCACTGCAGCATATAGGCTCTCTGTCACCCAAGAACAGCGGATGTGTGGAGCAATGACATGAAATTTTTGTCATGAGGACCTCTCCCATCTCGACGAGAGAGTGTCCGGCACCGGCTGTAGCGGGCCGGTTTCCGTAAGCATTCGGGGAGAAATCCTTAGGCGACGAGGTCCGGCACCGTCCCGATATAGCGCGACTGCGGCCGGATCAGCCGTCCGCTCGTCTGCTGCTCGCGCGCATGGGCGATCCAGCCGGCGACGCGCCCGGCAGCAAAGACATTGGTGAACGCCTCTTTCGGAAAGCCCGCCGCTTCCAGCAGGAGCGCTGTGAAGAACTCGACATTGGTCTGGATCGAGCGCGACGGCTTGGCGATGCGAAGCACTTCGAGTGCCGCTTGCTCCACACGCTCGGCAAACGCCAGCCGGTGGCCGGTTTCGCCCTTGGCGCCAAGCTGCCGCACCACCGCTTTCAGCACGTCGGCACGCGGATCGCGCACGCGGTAGATGCGATGCCCGAAGCCCATGATGCGGCGGCCGCGCCCGATCTCGTCACGCAGCCAGCCGGCGGCGTCGCCATGCGCCTCGATCGCATCCAGCATCTCGATCACCGGACCTGGCGCGCCACCATGCAGCGGCCCCTTGAGCGCTCCGAGCCCGGCCAGCACCGCCGAAGTAAGCCCGGCTTGCGTCGAAGCGACCACGCGCGTGGCGAAGGTCGATGCGTTGAGGCCATGGTCGCAAACCGTCACGAGATAGGTATCGAGCGCTTTCGCCAACTTCGGCGAAGCCGCAATGCCGGTCAGCATCCGCAGCATGTCGGCGGCATGATCGGCCTTGCTATCAGGCGCAATTGGGCTTTCGCCGCGCTGGAAGCGCTGCAAGGCCGGCGTCAGCACGGCAGGTGCCGCAACCAGCCGCAGCGCGTCCGGCAATTTGTCGCCGTCCGGCAGCACGGCAATGCCGGCGCGCATCGCGCTGTAGATGTCGAGGGATGCGAGAAACGGCAGCAAGGGTTCGATCTGCTCGAACACTTCGCTGCGCGCCCGACCGATCGCCTTCGCCAGTTCCTTGTCGCCGGGAAGATCGTCGAAAAAGCCGTCGAACAGCAGATGAACCACCTCGGCGTATTTCCAGCGGCCTGCCAGTTCGGGCAACGAATGGCCCCGGATGGTCAGGCGGCCAGCAAGACCGTCGACATCGGAGAGCACCGTTTCCGCCGCCACCACATCATCGAGCCCATTCGCCATTGGTTTTCTCCTTGACCCTTTCTGGGCGGTAGATAAGGGTTGGCGACTGGACCATCAATCTTGATCAACTGAATCAACATGCCAAGGCTGACATGACGGAGTGGCTGACGCGGGACGAAGCCCTGGAGCGTCTCAAGGTGCGCGCTCAGACGCTCTATGCCTATGTCAGCCGCGGACGCATCGGCATGCGGCCGGATCGGGCCGACCCACGCCGCAGTCAGTATCGCGCCGACGACATCGCGGCGCTGGCGAGCCGGCGGGCGCGCGGCCGAAATCCCCAGGCTATCGCCGAAAGTGCAATCGCCTGGGGTGAGCCGGCAATCGCCACCACGATCTCGACCGTTTTGCAAGGCCGCCTCGTCTATCGCGGCCAGGATGCGGTTGCACTCTGCGAGACTGCCACGCTGGAGCAGACGGCAAACCTGCTTTGGGCATCCGACGCACCAGTGTCGTTCGTCTCGGCGAGCCGCCATGGCAACGGCGCAACTGGCCGGCCGGCTGCCTTCGCGGAATTGGCCGCGTTGGCGGCTAACGGCCGGCCTTCGCTCGGCCGCAGATCGGCTTCGCTCAACCACGATGCGGCCGGCGCCATCGCCGCTCTGGCTCAGGCGCTCGGCGCGATTCCCGGAACTGGTGCCGTGCACGAAAGGCTGGCGCGGGGATGGTCGCTCGATGCGGCCGGCGCAGACTTGATCCGCCGCTCACTGGTACTGTTGGCCGATCACGAATTGAACGCATCGACCTTCGCCGCGCGGGTCGCCGCGTCCACCGGCGCACCTGTTTCGGCCTGCCTGCTTGCCGGCCTCGCCACGCTCTCCGGTCCGCGCCATGGCGCCGCCGCGGAGGCGGTCATGATGTTGGCGGAGGATGCGCAGAGATTCGGGCCGGATGCGGCTGTCGGACGCTGGCTTGGTCACGACAGGCCACTGCCCGGATTTGGCCATCCGCTTTATCCCGACGGCGATCCGCGTGCGGAACCGTTGCTGGCCGCAATCGATGTCGATGATGGGCTGGTACGGCTTTGCGATGCGGCCTTTGCGGCAACGGGCATGCGCCCGAACGTCGATTTCGCCTTGGCCGCGCTGACGCGCAGCCTCCGCTTGCCGTCCGATGCGCCGTTCCGCTTGTTTGCGCTCGGCCGCAGCGTCGGCTGGGCCGCGCATGCCGTGGAGCAGGTGATAAGCAGCGGCCTGATCAGACCACGCGCCCGCTACCAGGGACCGTTGCCGGAGTTCCATTAGCTGGCGGCGCAACCTCGGCCCCTTTTTGGGTGCTGGCGAATTAAGCTTTAGATGGAATGGTCATCCGGCTCATGAAAAGTCGGAGAGCCCGCTGCGCGGCCAGGGCTGGCGGCTCGCACGGATGCCATTCCCGGAAATGACCATCGATCGCCATGCGTGCCAACCCGTAAACGAGTGCACGCGCGGCAAGCACAAGATGATCAAAGTCGGTGTCGGGAGCAAGCCGACCCTGTTGTTGCGCTTGCGTCAGCAAGTCGATCATCGTCCGCCGAATAGCCTCATTCTGATCACGAAGGCTGTCCGACCCTTCAAAATCAATCAGGGTTCGGGAACTGATGATCTGGAAATGCGTGGGGTTGGTAATTGCCCATTCCAGATAGCCTTGTCCGATTGCTTCGAAGGCCTCAATGGGATCTGCGCTGTCGATTTTCGACTGCGCCTTGGCAACAGCCTTTGTCAGCCGATCCATGGCCTGTTCGGCGACTGCGGTTAGCAGCGCTGTTTTCGATCGAAAATGCCGGAATGGTGCGCCGGGTGAAACGCCGGCACGTTTTGCGGCCTCGCGTACGGACACATGCTCGGCTCCCCGTTCCTCGATGATCTCCACGGTTGCCGTGATCAAGGCCTCGACGAGATTGCCGTGATGATATCGCTTGGCATCTCCGGCTTCGTCGGAATCAGTAGTCTTGGTCATCTCAGCCAAATAACACGAGAGCGGAATGTAATCACTGATTATTTCCCTTGTGTTCGAGCGCTGCGTATGTAATCAACGTTTACATCGCAACGGAGGTTACCATGTTTCGCATCACCGCAACGACTGCCCTCGCTTTCTCCTTATTGTCGCTCGTATCTGCCGAGGCCGAGGATCGGCCCACCCTGGAAGTCGTCTGGCCGACGGCAGGTTCAGTTGTCGAACTAGGCAATGCTCCTGAGAAGGCGATAGGCGTTGTCGTCAGGAGCAACTTCAGGCTGCTCCCTGCGGGTGAGTGCGGGGAAATCAAGCAATGCGGCCACGTGCATATGAAGATCGATCCCAACGGAGAGACCTGCAACATCCCCGGCAAGCCGTACAACAGCATGAACAGCGACTTTGGCGGTGATCTTATCAAGGCCCGTTTTGGCCATTGCCCGGATGCCGCCGGCAGACACGTGATCGGCGTGCTTCTTGCCGATGATCATCACCGGCCCATTCTAGTAGACGGCAAACCTGTTACCGCTCTGGTGACGGTGACCACGAAATAGAGCATGGATGACATCTTCACCTTCGAGGCAAAGATGTTTTCTGACACGGGCCTGCTGAGGGAAATTTGGGCCGGCGCTTCGCCGGCCGGCAGTCACGACATCGTGTCGAGCTTGCGCTGCATCGCGGCGATCTGCTCCTTCAGCTCCTGAAGGTCGTCGGGTTTTTCCGATGTTTCCTTCCTGGCCGGTTCGGCCGGCGGTGCTGCCGGCGCAGAGCCCGCAGGCGGGAACGGCGTGAACAGCCGCATGGCGTTCTGGAACATTTCCATGTTACGCCGAGTCTGCTCCTCCAGCACCTTGATCGGCGTCGCGATCTTCATCATGTCCATCGGCGACTTGCCGAGGGCATCTTTCATCTGCTCGCGAAAGCGTTCCTGCTCCTTCGAGAAGGCCAGCATCGACTGCTCGAGAAAGCTCGGCACGATCATCTGCATCTGGTCGCCATAATAGGCGATGAGCTGACGCAGGAACGGGATCGGCAGCATGTTCTGCCCGTCCTTGTTCTCCAGCTCGAAGATGATCTGGGTCAGCACCGGATGCGTGATGTCGTCACCGGTCTTGGCGTCCTGGACAGTAAAGTCCTCGCCTTTTTTGACCATTTCAGCGAGATCCTCGAGCGTCACATAGGTGCTGGTGCCCGTATTGTAGAGACGGCGATTGGCATATTTCTTGATAACAATAGGTTCGTCTTTTGCGGCCATCTGCATCCTCCCCGGACACCGGGCAGCTTAAGTAAGCCGCCGGTAACGATTGCGCCTTTTTAAAGGATATGCGCAAAAGCGTCATGAATCCAAGCAGTTTGTGCAGTGCGAGAACATTTTATGCTGCGCAGCACGGATGGGCTGCCGTCGCCGCGACGCGCGGCCTGCTTGCGACGGAGCAACGCCCTACCCATTTCGGGTTTGACTCGGGTTGTGGAAAGGGCAAGAAAAGTCCCCGACGGCACCCGAAATCGTTCCCCGAAAGCCTGGAGAAGAACATGTCCGCTTCCAACGCCATCGTTGTCGCCAGTGCGGCGCGCACGCCCGTCGGCTCCTTCAACGGCGCCTTCGCCAACACGCCAGCCCATGAATTGGGTGCCGTCGCCGTCAAGGAAGCGCTGGTCCGTGCCGGCGTCGACGGCAAAGAGGTGGACGAGGTCATCCTCGGCCAGATCCTGACCGCGGCTCAAGGGCAGAACCCGGCGCGGCAGGCGGCTATGGCCGCCGGCGTGCCGCAGGAGGCGACCTCCTGGGGCCTCAACCAGCTCTGCGGCTCCGGCTTGCGCGCCATCGCGCTCGGCATGCAACAGATCGCCCAGGGCGACGCAAGGATCATCGTTGCCGGCGGCCAGGAATCAATGTCGATGGCTCCGCACGCGCAGCATCTGCGCGGTGGCGTCAAGATGGGCGATTTCAAGCTGATCGACACCATGATCAAGGACGGCCTGACCGATGCCTTCTATGGCTATCATATGGGCAACACCGCGGAGAACGTCGCCCGCCAGTTCCAGATCACCCGCGACGACCAGGACCAGTTCGCACTGGCTTCCCAGAACAAGGCCGAGGCCGCGCAGAAAGCCGGAAAATTCAAGGACGAGATCGTTGCCTTCACAGTCAAGGGCAGGAAGGGCGACACGATAGTCGACCAGGATGAATACATCCGCCACGGCGCGACAATCGACGCCATGACCAAGCTCAAGCCGGCCTTTGACAAGGAAGGCACGGTAACCGCTGCCAATGCCTCCGGCATCAACGACGGCGCCGCCGCCGTGGTGCTGATGACCGAAACGGAAGCCGCAAGGCGCGGCATCACACCGCTGGTGCGTATCGTTTCCTGGGCGACCGCCGGCGTCGACCCGCAGATCATGGGGACGGGACCGATCCCCTCCTCGCGCAGGGCGCTGGCCAAGGCCGGCTGGTCAGTCGGCGACCTCGATTTGGTCGAAGCCAACGAGGCCTTCGCCGCGCAGGCCTGCGCCGTCAACAAGGACATGGGCTGGGACCCGGCGATCGTCAACGTCAATGGCGGCGCCATCGCCATCGGCCATCCGGTCGGCGCCTCGGGCGCGCGCATCTTCAACACGCTGGTCTACGAAATGCGCCGCAGAAGTGCCAAGAAAGGTCTTGCCACGCTGTGCATCGGCGGCGGCATGGGTGTTGCCATGTGCGTGGAAGCATTGTGATGAGATAAGCGATACGAATAGGATGCTGGCGCAAAGCGAGTAGGAATAGAGGGCAAACCCCACCGCTTCAACGCTCAGTCATCTGCATTTCCCGGGAGGACATATGACAAAGGTTGCAATCGTCACAGGCGGGTCGCGCGGCATCGGCGCGGCGATATCGGTCGCCTTGAAAAGCGCCGGCTATTCGGTCGCCGCAAACTACGCCGGCAATGAGGAAGCGGCGGCAAAGTTCAAGGCCGCGACCGGCATCCCGGTCTATAAATGGTCCGTCGCCGATTACGAGGCCTGCGCCGCCGGCATCAAACAGATCGAGGCCGATCTCGGTCCCGTCTCGGTGCTGGTCAACAATGCCGGCATCACTCGCGACGCGATGTTCCACAAGATGACGCGAGAGCAATGGAAGGAGGTCCTCGACACCAACCTTTCCGGCGTCTTCAACATGACGCATCCGTTGTGGGGCGGCATGCGCGACCGCAAGTTCGGTCGCATCATCACCATCTCCTCGATCAACGGCCAGAAAGGCCAGGTCGGCCAGGTCAATTATTCGGCCTCGAAGGCGGGCGATATCGGCTTCACCAAGGCACTGGCCCAGGAAGGCGCGCGCGCCGGCATCACCGTCAACGTCATTTGCCCCGGCTATATCGCCACCGAGATGGTCAAGGCGATGGACGAGAAGGTCCTCAACGAGCGTGTCATCCCGCAGATCCCGGTCGGCCGTCTCGGCGAGCCGGAGGAGATCGCGCGCTGCGTCGTCTTCCTCGCTTCCGACGATGCCGGTTTCATCACCGGGTCGACCATCAGCGCTAATGGCGGCCAGTACATCGCCTGATCGTTTATCTTTGCGTTGAGACAGATACGCGCTGAATGAACGGGCCCTGCGAAACGGCCCGTTCCATAGCAGCCTTTCCCGCTGCAAAATCGCGGCGCAGACACTGCCCCAAACTGGCACGCAAAGGTTAACGGCAACTGCGCAACCTGTGCACAACTCGTCCGGCGGCCTGTGGATTCTCGGTGGAAAAGCTGTTCACGACACAACATGCTGCGGTGAACAAACCAAGAAACTTTGCCTATCGCTGATTCGTCGCCGATTCGTTCCGGCTTTGAGCGGAACGTTAACGACGAGAGCTGAAAACACCCTCGAAATGATTAAAGCGCATTAGGAAACATCAATAATTTCATAATGTTGGGCGGAGCAGATTGGCTGGCCACGATCATTCACCGGCAAAGGTTAACCGCGGTGCTCGCTTGGATGCCGCTTGCATGAATCGGGCCAGTTTCCGTGATTCAGCATGTGGTGAGACTCGCCGGCAGAAAGCCCAGATGTAGCCGTGAACAAACCCTGAATCAGCGGGAGTCAGTGATTCGTAGCTGATTCGTTCCAGACTCGTTCCAATTGTTAATCGGGAACAGATTTTCTGGCTTCGAAGCAACCAATCGCCTGCCCTCGGCACATTCCGCTTTCGCTTCGCGCCCGAAATCCCTATGTGTCGCCTGTCATACGCGGCCAATATGGGCGCGCTCCCGACAATGCGAGGCAGAGAGCCTTATTTCCAGGCCGATGAACATCCATCCGAAACACACTGAACCGCTGATCCTGTCGGGTCGAGACGTGACGGCCGTGCTCGGCCCGACCAACACCGGCAAGACCCATCTCGCCATCGAACGCATGGTGGCGCATGAAAGCGGCGTCATCGGCCTGCCGCTCAGGCTGCTTGCCCGCGAGGTCTATACGCGCGTCTGCGAGAAGGTCGGCGCCCATAAGGTTGCGCTCATCACCGGCGAGGAAAAGATCCAGCCGGCGGGCGCGAAATACTCGGTCTGCACTGTGGAAGCGATGCCGCGCGAGACCGACGCCGCCTTCGTTGCCATTGACGAGGTCCAGCTCGCCGGCGATCTCGAACGCGGCCACATCTTCACCGATCGCATCCTGCATCTGCGCGGCCGCCAGGAGACGCTGCTGCTGGGTGCGGCCACCATGCACGGCATCCTGCAGCGCCTGCTGCGGGGCGTGTCGGTGGTGACCCGGCCACGCCTATCGCATCTTGCCTATGCCGGCTCGAAGAAGCTGACCCGCCTGCCGCGGCGCACCGCGATCGTCGCTTTCTCGGCCGACGAGGTCTATGCCATCGCCGAGCTGATCCGCCGCCAGCAGGGCGGTGCCGCCGTCGTGCTCGGCGCACTCAGCCCGCGCACCCGCAACGCCCAGGTGGCGCTGTTCCAGTCGGGCGACGTCGACTACCTCGTCGCCACCGACGCCATCGGCATGGGCCTCAACCTCGACCTCGACCACGTCGCCTTCGCCCAGAACCGTAAATTCGACGGCTACCAGTACCGCAACCTGACGGCGGCCGAGCTTGGCCAGATTGCCGGCCGCGCCGGCCGGCATCTGCGCGACGGCACCTTTGGCGTCACCGGTCAGGTCGATCCGCTGGATGAGGAACTGGTCAAGAAGATCGAGGCGCATGAGTTCGATCCGGTGAAAGTGCTGCAGTGGCGCACCGCGCATTTCGATTTCGCCAACCTCGATGCGCTGAAGCGCTCGATCGAGACCAACGCCCCGGTCGAGGGCCTGACGCGCGCACTGCCGGCCGTAGACGCGCAGGCGCTCGAGCATCTGTCGCGCGACGAGGACATCTGGGCACTCACCACCGATGCCAGGCGCGTGGCGCTGCTGTGGGAAGCCTGCGCGCTGCCCGACTACAGGAAGATCGCGCCGGCCCAGCACGCCGACTTGATCGCCTCCATCTACATGGACCTTGCCAGGCACGGCCATGTCGACGAGAACTACATGGCCGAGCAGGTGCGCCGTGCCGACACCACCGAAGGCGATATCGACACACTATCGCACAGGATTGCCCAGATCCGCACATGGACCTTCGTTTCCAACCGGCCCGGCTGGCTGGCCGATCGGGCACACTGGCAGGAAAAGACGCGCGAAATCGAAGACAGATTGTCGGATGCGCTGCATGAGCGGTTGACGAAACGTTTTGTAGACCGCAGGACTTCCGTCCTCATGCGGCGCCTTAGAGAAAACACGATGCCTGAAGCCGAAATCAGCCCAACCGGAACCGTCCTCGTCGAAGGCCATCACGTCGGCGAGTTGCAGGGTTTCCGCTTCACCGCCGACCAGAGCGCCGGCGGCGAGGACGCCAAGGCGGTGCGGGCGGCGGCGCAGAAGGCGCTTGCCGCCGAGTTCGAGGCGCGGGCCGAGCGCTTCGGCGCCTCGGCCAATGGCGACATCGCGCTGGGTTCGGATGGCACGCTGCGCTGGATCGGCGCTCCGATCGGCACACTGGTTGCTGGCGAAGACGCTTTGAAGCCACGTCTCGTTCTGCTCGCCGACGAGCAACTCACCGGCCCGGCCCGCGACAAGGTTGCGGCGCGCGCCGAGCGCTTCGTCAACTTCCAGATCGAATCCCTGCTGAAGCCGCTGGTCGATCTCAAGAATGCCGAGCAGATCACCGGCATCGGCCGCGGCATCGCTTTCCAGCTTGTCGAGCATTTCGGCCTCATCAACCGTCGCGACATCGCCGACGAGATGAAGTCGCTCGACCAGGAAGGCCGCGCGGCGCTTCGCCGTCTCGGCGTGCGCTTCGGCGCCTACCACGTCTTTGTACCGGCGCTGATCAAACCGGCGCCGGCCGGGTTGATAACACTGCTGTGGGCGCTGACGAACGACGGCAAGGACAAGCCTGGCTTCGGCGACGTCGTCCACGCGCTGGCCTCCGGCCGCACCTCGGTCGTCATCGATCCGACCTTCGACAAGACCTTCTACAAGCTGGCGGGCTACCGCAATCTGGGCCGGCGTGCTGTACGCGTCGATATTCTCGAACGGCTGGCCGACCTGATCCGGCCGGCGACCAACTGGAAGCCGGGCCTCGGGCCTCGCCCCGACGGCGCCTATGACGGCCAGTCCTTCATGGTGACGCCGCCGATGATGTCGATCCTCGGCGCCACCGCCGACGACATGGAAGAAATCCTGAAGGGACTCGGCTATCGCGCCGATGCCAAGCCGGCGGCCGAGGTCAAGGCGCGGCTCGAAACACAGGACAATGCCGCGCGTGAAGCTGCCGCTGCAAAGCAGGCGACGGAAGAGGCAACGCGAGCCGAGCAGGCGAGGATGGCGGAAGCATCTGCCGCGGCAGGGCCGCCGGCGGAGGTTTCCGAGCCCGTGTCGGATGCGGCTCCAGTTGCGGCGGCTGCGGCCGAAGCCGCGACCGAAGCGGCGGCAGAGCCTGTCGCGGCAGACCAGCCGGAAGCTCCAGCCCCTGAAGCTGCGGTAGAAGTCACGCAAGAGACCCGGCCCGCCGCCGAGGCGACTGCTGAAGCGCCTGCAGAACCAGCGGCCGAGCCAGGGGCGGAACTTGGGGCGGAAATTGAGGCTACGGCACCGGCCGAGCCGCCGGTTTTCGAAACTACGGAAGCATCGCCGGCCGAACCTGCAGCAACGGCGGAAGCCGTCGCCGGGGAAGCTGCTCCAGAAGCCGAGGAGCCAAAACCCATCCTGTTGTGGCGGCAGGGTCGCTTCGACCAACGCCCGCGTCATCGCCAGCATGACAACCGCCCCCGGGACAATCATCGGGACAATCGCGCGCGCAATGGTCAAGCTGCGCCGGACGGCCGCAGCGATGCGCCGGTGGATGCCGGCGGGCAACCGACGCCGGGCGACCGGCCCGCCCGTCAGGGGCGGCACGACCAGCGCGACGGCGCCGGCAAGCCGCGCTTCGACCGCAGCAAGTTCAAGCCTAAACTGCAAGGCGAGGCTGGAGAGCAGCGCGCCGGCAAGCCGCAAGGCGAACGCCCCGACCGGCGCGAAAACCGGCCCGACTGGAAGGCTGGCCGGCAGGACGGCAAAGGCGGCGCCCAAGGCGCAAAGCCCGCCTTCCAGCCAAAGCCGCGTGAGGAACGCCCGGTCCGCTTCGATCCGGACTCGCCCTTCGCCAAGCTCGCCGCGTTGCGCGACCAGCTGAAGAAGTAAGCTGCTCGTCCGATGGTCACTGATGCCCGCCAGCGCATCGACAAGTGGCTGTTCTTCTCGCGCGCGGTAAAATCGCGTACGCTGGCAGCCAAGCTGGTCGTCGCCGGACGCGTCCGCATCAATCGCGACAAAGCAGCGCAGGCCTCCGATACGGTCCGGCCGGGCGACGTTTTGACCATCACGCTGGAGCGGCGGATTTTCGTCTGGAAGGTCCTTGGCACCGGCGTACGGCGCGGTCCGGCCGAAGAAGCCCGCCTGCTCTACGAGGATATGTCGCCGCCCCCGGTGCCCAAGGGCGAGGCGCTTCCCGATGCGGTGCCGCCGTTGCGCGAGGCCGGCAGCGGTCGCCCGACGAAGAAGGAACGCCGCCAGACCGACCACCTGCTCGGCGACGATTGAGCAAGCTCGAACTTCCGCTTTGCCGGCCCTCTGGAATTCCATTCCGGAAACCGCGGCACCGCTGAGTAAGGGCCGCCCTTGCCACCAGCGGACAAAGGCGTTACCTCACCAAAAAAGCCCAACAAAATGGGACGTCCCGGAGCCGACCAATGACCTATGTCGTGACCGACAATTGCATAAAATGCAAATACATGGACTGCATCGAGGTCTGTCCGGTCGACTGCTTCTACGAAGGTGAGAACATGCTCGTCATCCACCCGGACGAGTGCATCGATTGCGGCGTCTGCGAACCGGAATGCCCGGCCGACGCGATCAAGCCGGACACCGAGTCGGGTCTCGACAAATGGCTGCAGATCAACACCGAATATGCCGAGAAATGGCCCAACATCACCGCCAAGAAGGAGCCGCCGGCCGACGCTAAAAACTTCGATGGCGAAACTGGCAAATTCGAGAAATATTTCTCCCCGGAGCCCGGCGAAGGCGATTGACGAGCCTGCCGGCTGCGGCGGCCTGACGCCGCGTAACAGACGTGATACATTAACTGCCTTGACAGGCGGCGACGGCGCGTGGCCTTCGCGCGTGCAGCAAAACCTTGATTCTTCCGACTTTTTGTGTTACATCAGCCAAACATGCCGGTGACACAACGTCGATTTATGGCGCAAACGCCCCAAATCACTGAAAGGTGAATTTCTCAATCCGGACCAGAGCGATCTGGGGCAGGCGGTCGCAATGTTGCGATTTGCCGGTCCTGGCCTTTCCGGTGAGTTCATCGTTGTGTGGCTAAGGACCGGTCACCCCGGTCGCACGAGTTCGGGCCGGCACGATGCCGGTACCACAACAAGGAGTTCAGGGCGTAATGGCAACGATCACCCCGCAGAAGAAGTCCACCGCAGCGCGCCACGGTTTCAAGACCGGCGAGTACATCGTCTATCCGGCGCATGGTGTCGGCCAGATCGTCTCGATCGATGAGCAGGAAGTCGCGGGCCACAAGCTGGAGCTGTTCGTCATCGACTTCCAGAAGGATAAGATGCGCCTCAAGGTGCCGGTCGCCAAGGCGACCTCGATCGGCATGCGCAAGCTGTCGGAAGAGGATTATGTCGAGCGCGCGCTGAAGGTCGTGCAGGGCCGCGCCCGCGTCAAGCGCACCATGTGGTCGCGCCGCGCCCAGGAATATGATGCCAAGATCAACTCCGGCGATCTGATCTCGATCTCGGAAGTGGTGCGCGACCTTTACCGCGCCGATAACCAGCCGGAGCAGTCCTATTCCGAACGCCAGCTCTACGAGGCGGCGCTTGACCGCATGGCCCGCGAGATCGCGGCCGTCAACCGCATGTCGGAGACCGAAGCGGTACGCCTCATCGAGGTGAACCTCAACAAGGGCCCGAAGCGCGGCGCCAAGGCCGACAACGAGGAAGCCGAGCAGGAAGAAGCTGCCTGATTTTTCTCGCCTTCGAATTCAGAAAAACCCGGCCTCGCGCCGGGTTTTTTGTTTTGGCTGACTTTTTTGTTTTGGCTGACTGGCGAATGCATATCTAACCTTCGCCGCCGCCCTCCCTTTCCGCCTCGTGCTTCAGCGTGGCGATAAACCGCTTGGTCCGCTGGCGTTCCGGGTTGCTGAACAGCACCGCGGCCGGACCTTGTTCGACGATGTTGCCGGCATCGAGGAACACCACTTCCCGCGCGATCTTCGAGGCGAGCCGCAGATCATGCGTCGCCATCACCATGGTCGTGCCCTCGCTGGCGAGCTTGCCGAGCACATCGACCACCTCCTGCGCCAGTTCCGGATCGAGCGCCGAGGTCGGCTCGTCGCAGAGCAGGACTTTCGGCGAAGGCGCCAGCGCCCGGGCAATCGCCACGCGCTGCTGCTGGCCACCTGACAGCGTCGCCGGCCAGGCATCGGCCTTGTGCGCCATGCCGACCTTTTCGAGCAGGGCGAGCGCCCGTTCGCGCGCCCTTTCCTTGGGCCATTTCAGCACCGTCACCAGCCCCTCCATGATGTTCTCGATCGCAGTGCGATGCGGAAACAACTGAAAATTCTGGAACACCATGCCGGTCTGAAGCCGCAGCCGCTGGATATCCCTGGTCGAGACCCTGCCGCCGGGGTGGAATTCGAGTGCATCGTCGCCGATCCGCACCGTGCCTGACGTCGGCAGCTCGAGCAGGTTGATACAGCGCAAAAGCGTGCTCTTCCCGCCGCCCGATGGCCCGACCAGCGCCGTGACGCTGCCTTCCTCGATTGTGACGGTCACACCCTTCAGCACCAAATTGTCGCCGAAACGCTTTTCGATGTTGGTGAGGCCGATCATGCGCGCGCCTCCAGGAAGCCGCCATAACGGTTGAGCCGCGTTTCCAGCCGCGCCTGCAAGGCCGACAGCACGGAGCTCATGACCAGATAGAGCGCCGCCGCCTCGACATAGAGGATCAGCGGCTCATAGGTGGTGGCGACGATGCGCTGCGCTGCCTGGAACATCTCCGGCACGGTGATGGCAGCGGCGAGCGAAGTGTCCTTAACCAGCGAGATGAAGGTGTTGGACAGCGGCGGCACCGCGACGCGCCCCGCCTGTGGAAGAATGGTGCGCCGCATTGCCTGGGCCCAGGTCATGCCGATCGAATAGGCCGCTTCCCACTGGCCCTTGGGCACCGAACCGATGACGGCGCGGATGATTTCCGACGAATAGGCACCGATGTTCAAGGTGAAGCCGATCAGTGCTGCCGGAAAGGCGTCGAGCAGGATGCCGATCGATGGCAGGCCGTAGAAGATAAGGAACAGTTGCACGAGAAGCGGCGTGCCGCGGAATATCCAGACGTAGAAGCGGACCACGGCGACCAGCGGTTTGGGACCGAACAGCCGGACAAGCGCCACGACCAGGCCGAGAACAAGACCGAATGCAAACGACAGCAGCGTCAACGGCACGGTGAAGATCAGTGCAGCCCACAGCAGCGTAGGCAGGGATTCCAGCATCAATTGCAGCCAGTGCGGCACGAAGGCTCCTCCTTGCCAGATTGCCGTCGCTCATATCACGCGAAAGCGGCGGGCCGTCAAAAGACAGCTCGCCGCGATACGAACGACGCGGGCCGGCGTTCGGCCCACACGAGAAAGCCGTTTTACTTCGAAACGTCCTGGCCGAAATAGGTGTCGGCGATTTTCTGGTAGGTGCCGTCGGCCTTGATGTCGGCCAGCGCCTTATTGATGGCGGCCACCAGTTCCGGATCGCCCTTGCGCACGATGACGCCGGAATAGTCGGCGTTTTCTTCCTGGGCGGCAATCTTCACATTGGCGTCTGGCTTGTGCTTCTTGAAATCGAGGAAGGACAGGCTGTCGTTGATGGTGGCGTCGGCGCGGCCGGTTAGAAGCAGCTGGATCGACTGGTCGAAGCCGTCGGTGCCGACGAGTTCGGCGCCGTTGGTTTCAGCCAGCTTGCCGAAGTTCGAAGTCAGCGACTGCGCCGCCTTCTTGCCCTTGAGGTCGGCGAAGCTCTTGATATCGGTGTTGTCGCCGCGCACGATCAACACCGCCTTGGAGGCGATGTAGGGTTCGGAAAAGTCATATTTGGCCTTGCGCGCCTCGGTGATGCCTACCTCGTTGATGACGGCATCGTAGCGGTTGGCGTCGAGACCGGCGATCAGTCCGTCCCATTTGCCTTCGAGGAACTGGGCTTTGACGCCGAGGCGCTCGGCGATTGCCCGCGCGATCTCGACATCGAAGCCGACCAGCGCGCCGGAAGCATCATGATAGGTGAAGGGCGCATAGGTTCCTTCCGTGCCAACCTTGAAGACGCCGGACTGCTTGATCTGGTCGAGATTGGCGCCGGCATGACTTGCGGCGATGGCCAGAAGCTGGAGCGTTCCGGCGATAATGAGCGACTTGAGCCATTTCATTTTTCTGTGATCCCGTCCTTGGCCGATGTCCGGCGTCATTGCGAGTGCCGGAAAATGACAGATGCGCGATGCCAGAATAAGAAACTAAATTTCAAAAATCTCGCGCCCTTGAAATCCCATTCTCAACCAGCATCTCCCGGCGCCATCCGGCTGAGTCAAGGCCGGTGGTGAATCGCCTGGAACAGCGCAATCGACATGACAGTCCGGGGGAACATTCCCCCGCATGGCACGTTCTTGGCTGTTGTAGGGCGCGGTGCCGCCATTTCAACCATCGGCGCCAACTCACGATTCGATCGCACCGCAACGCCTGAAGCAGGAGCGCGGCATGATGCAAGACAGTGCAGGACGGACCATGGTTCGCGCGGCGATGAAAGCCCCTTATCTGGAACGTGACGAAGAGCATCTCCTGGCGCTGCGCTGGAAGGAAAACAATGACCAGCACGCGCTGCACCGCATCACCGTCGCACATATGCGGCTGGTCATTTCCATGGCGTCGCGGTTTCGCCACTACGGCCTTCCGCTGGGCGACCTGATCCAGGAAGGCCATGTCGGACTGCTGGAGGCAGCGGCCCGTTTCGAGCCCGAGCGCGAGGTGCGGTTCTCGACCTATGCGACCTGGTGGATTCGCGCCTCGATGCAGGACTATATCCTGCGCAACTGGTCGATCGTGCGCGGCGGCACCAGCTCGGCGCAAAAGGCGCTGTTCTTCAACCTGCGGCGCCTGCGCGCCCGCCTGGCAAACGGCGCCGAGCAGACGTCGAATGCCACGCTCTACCGCGAAGTGTCGGCGGCTCTCGGGGTTTCCGAGGCCGATGTGGCGATGATGGATTCCCGGCTTTCGGCGCCGGACAGCTCGCTCAACACGCCGCTAGCCGACGATGCGGGCGCAACCGAGCGGATGGAGTTCCTGGTTTCGGATGATCCACTACCCGACGAGATCGTCGGCGATACGATCGACGTCGAACGCCGCTCGGTGTGGCTGAAGACGGCGCTCGGCGCGCTCAATGCGCGAGAACTCAGGATTATCGAGGAGCGCCGGCTGAGCGACGAGGGCGCGACGCTCGAAGCGCTCGGGGAAACACTCGGCATCTCCAAGGAACGTGTCCGCCAGATCGAGGCGCGCGCCATGGAAAAGCTCAAGGCGGCGCTGGTAAAGCAGAATCCGGAATTTCTCGCAGCCTGAATCGCGTCGGCAGCTATTTGTCGGTGACGATCTTGACCTTGTCGCCGGCCGAAACGGCGGCACCCGGCGACAACGCGTTGAGCACTCTGAACAGATCCAGCTTGCGGTCGACGCCGACCATCTGTGCGGCCAGGGAGCCCATTGTCTGGCCGGGCTGCACCGTGACGATGCGGATACGCAGCGGCTTCAGCGCCGCCTTCTCGGCAGCACTCAGGATGCGGAACGAGCCGCTGACCGAGCGCGCCACCGTGCTCAGCGAGGTGCTGGCCGAAGGCGCCGCTGTCAGCAAGCGGTAGACCTGGCCGCCGGCGCGGATCACCGCAATGTCGAATTGCCAGCCATCGGCGCCGGCATGCGCGGTTGCCGCTTCGTTGCCATTGATCGTCTCCTGGCGCACGCTGCTGTCGTCGAGGCCGGCAACCCAGCCGCTGCGGATGTAGTCGGTCAGCGAGCGGTCCTTGTCGATCGAGACGCCGTCGAAGCGGATCGCGATGTCGCCCGGGCCTGTCGCCGTCACCGCCGCCGCCGAATTGTCGATGATGAAGCCGTTGGGCACCGAGAACGACACGCCGAGGCCAGGGTGCAGGAAGGTTTCGCCGCGCACATAGCCTTCCTCCGGCGTGTCGCCGTAAAGCAGCCCGTCTATGCCAGCAAGGAATGAATCGCGGTCGCGCGACCCGACACCGGGCGCGCCGAACTGGCGGGCGTGGCGCTGTGCGAGATCGATACGCTGCGGCGTGTTGGGGTGCGTCGCCAGGAAGTCGAGGCTGGCGTCGGTGGCGCCGCTGATGGAACGGAAATCGGTATAGGCCGACATCGACTGCAAGAAGCGGCCGGCGGCGTAGGGATCGAAACCGGCCTCGCCGATCGACTTGATGCCGATGGCATCGGCCTCCAGCTCCTGATTGCGCGAGAACTGCGCCAGCCTAAGCTTGCCGCGGACCAGCGCCGCCTTGGCCGTCGGGTTGTCGCCGAGCACATCCGAAACGACCTTGGTCGCCAACCCCTCTTCCGCTTCCAGCTGCTGGCGCTGCAGACCATGATTGGCCGTAACGTGGCCCATCTCATGCGCAATGACGGCGGCAAGCTCGGCCGAATCGTTGGCCAATGCCAGCAGGCCGCGGGTGATGTAGAGATAGCCGCCCGGCAGCGCGAAGGCATTGACGTTGGGCGAGTTGAGGATGGTGATGCGGTAGGTCTGGGTCGGGTTGGCCGACACCACGGTCAGTCTGCCGACGACCTTGGCCACCATACGCTCGAGCTTGAGGTCGGAATACTCACCGCCATAGGTGGCAAGGATGCGCGGGTGCTGCGCCTTCGCCAGTTGGGCGAGCTTGCTGTTGGCGGCGACATTGTCGACCGTGATCGGCTTGTCTGAGGGCTGGAAGCCCGATTCCTGCACGTCGGGAGGCGTGAACATCTGGCAGCTTGCCAGCGCCACGGCAAGACCGGCCAGCGCCAGAAAGCGCGCCAGCGGTTTCACCCTCCGATTGTCGATGCCGGTCGGCAGATCGGCTTCCTTTCAAGTCCTGGGACGTGACCGCGAAAATCGGGCGCGATTTCCGGAAAGCATCACGCGCAAAATCAAGTGCTACGGCGTCCTTCGTGCGTCCGACAGATACGAGGCAGCAAGGGCAAATCACGGTCTAGGCCGGACCAGCTCCTGGCGGACCTAGCCACACTACCTCGACCATGGCAAGCAAGCGCCGCTTCGCCTTCCGCCGGTTTGACCATAAATTATGTCCGCTTCCGGGCAACATCTCGTGATCCGGCCGCAAACGGACCCGAGCCGATATAGCGTCGGAATGCCTCCGGTCCAGCCCCGACGAAAAAATCAGCGGCGGTGCCCGTCGCGGCAACTGTGCCACCATCCAGGAAAACCATGTTTTGGCCGATACGGCGCGCATCGTCCGGCTGGTGCGTGACGAATAGCACCGTCATGCGCTGCTCCGAATGGACGTCGGTCACCAGGTCGAGCATGTCGTCGCGCAGTGCCGGTCCGAGCGAAGCGAACGGCTCGTCGAGCAACAGCACCGGTCGGTCGCGCACCAGGACCCGGGCGAGCGCGACGCGCTGCCGCTCGCCGCCGGAGAGTTCGCGCGGCAGCCGGCTTTCCTTGCCGGCAAGGCCGACGCGCTTCAGCGCTGCGGCGATTGCGGCGCGATCGGCCTCGCTCAGCCTGAGCGAAGGCGAGCGGCCGAGCCCGACATTCTGCTCGACGGAAAGATGGGCAAACAGGTTGTTTTCCTGGAACACCATCGATACCGGCCGCGCTGAAGGCGGCGCAGTGCTGACATCGGCGCCACCGATCAGCACCCGGCCCGACCGCGGCGCCTCGAAACCGGCCACCAGATTGAGCAGCGTCGACTTTCCCGAACCGCTCGGCCCCATGATGGCGGTGATCTCCGACGCCGGGAAATCGACATCGAATGTAAGCGGCGTTTCACCATAGCTGAACGAGACATTGTCGAGCCGCACCGCCGCGCCTTTTTCCACCGAAATGGACCGTTCCGGGCTGATCGGCATCATGATTTCTCCCTCCTTCCCAGCAAGTCCGCGGTCAGCACCAGCGCCAGGCAGACAAGGCCGAGCAGCAGCGCCAGCCCGGCCGCATCCTCGGTGCGGTAACTGCCCATGCGCGCCAGCAGCAGGTAGGGCAAGGTCTGCACGGAATCGCTGCCGAACAGCGCAATGACGCCAAGATCGCCGAGCGACAGCGCCATGGCGAAAGCGAAGCCGGTGGCGAGCGGCCGCCGCAGCGACGGCCACTCGACCAGCCGCAACCGGTTCCAGCCCGAGATGCCAAGCTGTGCGCAGAGCCGTTCGTGGCGTTCGCTCGCCGCGTCATAGGCAGGGCGGATGGCGCGGATGGCGAATGGCATCGCCATCACCGCATTGACCGCAACGACCATGACGGGGGCGATCGCAAAGACATCGCTGACGGTGCGCAGGAGCAGGAACCAGCCGGCGCCGATGACGATGGGCGGCACCACCAGGACGAACCCCGCACCGGTGTCGGCCAGATGTTCGAGCAGTGTCCGCCGGCCTGTTCGCCGGGTGAGCGCCAGCGCCCGGCGCGCCATGACCAGCGACAGCGACAACGCAACAGAGAGCAGCGCCGATAGAAGGGAGAGCACGCCACTGGTCGCCGTCGCTTGCCGCACCGCGCTGTCGCCGGCCAGGCGGCCGAGATCGGCGCCAAGCCCGGCTGCCAGCGTCGCCGCCATCGGCCCGGCGACAAACAGCAATGCCAGCCCGATCACCAGCGCGTTCAGCCCGGTCTCGGCCGCACCGGCTGAAAAATACCGGCGCGGCGCCACCGGTAGATTGGCGTCCCCGACCATATTGGCGCCGAGCCGCGTCAAGGCCAGCACGACGACGAAGGTCAGGGCAATCTGCAGCAGGGTGAGCGTCACCGCCCGCGCCGGGTCGAAGTCGAAACGCAGCGCCTGGTAGATGGCAACCTCCAGCGTCGTCGCGCTGGGTCCGCCGCCGAGTGTAAGCACGATGGTGAAGGAGGTGATGCACAGCATGAAAACGAGCCCGGCAACGCCCGGCAAGGCCGCACGCAGCGGCGGCCATTCGATCAGCCGAAAGGCCGGCGCAGCGCCCATGCCAAGCTGGCTCGCCAGCCGCCATTGGTTGGCCGGCACGGTCTGCAACGCTTCAAGGAACAGCCGCGTTGCCAGCGGCAGATTGAAAAAAACATGGGCCACGAGAATGCCCGACAGGCCGTAGATGCCGGGCCAGCTCTGGCCGCCTAGCGCGCCGAGCGTGCCGGCAAAATAGCCGGCGCGGCCATAGAGCGCCAGGACACCGAGTGCGGCAACAATGGCCGGCAGCGCCAGCGGCACGGCGAAAAGCTGCAGGATGAAGCCTCGCCCGAAAAACTGTGGATGCCGCGACAGGGCACGCGCGACGAACAGCGCCGGCGCGACGGAGAGCAGCGTCGAAAGGACCGCCTGCCAGAGCGTGAAACGGGCGACGCGCAAGAGATAGGAATCGAAAGCGGAGGCGGCGCCGGACAGGTCGCGTGTGGCTTCGACGACGAGCCCGGCGAATGCCCCGCCGATCAGCAGCGCGATGGCGGCGAGCGCGACGATGCCGGCAGTGACGCGGGAGTCAGGACGGCGAGCCTGCATTTCGCGCTACCCAGCTTAACGATGGGTGCTGAGAGGAGGAACTTGGCTGAGGTCGTGTTCCCGCCCACCCCCCTCTGGCCTACCGGCCATCTCCCCCGCAAGGGGGGAGATCGGCAGCTTCGTTGCCCCGCTCATTCCTGCCGCAGTGGAGATTGGCGAAAGCGGCTGAGAGCTCAATCTCCCCCCTTGCGGGGGAGATGGCCGGCAGGCCAGAGGGGGGTGGGCGGGAACGAACACCATATGGAATCCTACTTGCTCATCGCCGCAAGCCACTCATCGACCCAAGCCTTACGATTTGCCGCGACCTCTTCCGGGCTGAACAGCAAGGTCTTGGTCGGCTTGACCAGCTTGTCGAACGCCGGGTTGAGCGGCTTGTCGGTTTTGCCGGCCGGGAACATCCAGTTGGTTTCGGGAATGACGTCCTGGAATTTTGGCCCGGTCATGAAGGCAATGAAGTTTTCCGCCAGCGGGTTCTTCGCGCCCTTGGTGGTGATCCCCGCAACCTCGATCTGCAGATATTCGCCCTCCTCGAAGGACGCCGCCTGGTAGCGCTCGGTGTTTTCGGCGACCATGTGGTAGGCTGGCGACGTGGTGTAGGACAGCACCATCGGCGCCTCACCCTTGGTGAACAGGCCATAGGCCTCGCTCCAGCCCGGCGTCACCGTCAGCACCTTCGCCTTGAGCTTGGCCCAGGCTTCGGGCGCCTTGTCGCCATAGACCGACTTGACCCACAACAGCAGGCCAAGGCCCGGCGTCGAGGTGCGCGGATCCTGGATGACGATCTTCTCTCCGGCATCGCCCTCGACCAATTCCCTGAGGCTCTTCGGCGGGCTCTTCAGTTTTTCGGTATCGTAGACGACGGCGAAATAGCCATAGTCGAACGGCACGAAAATATCGTCGCTCCAGGCTCCCGGGACGCTGACGCCCGACACAGCGCCGTGCGGCGAAAACAGGCCGGTTGCCTTGGCGTCCGCAGTCAAATTGGTATCGAGGCCAAGCACGATATCGGCCTTGGTCGCGGCGCCTTCCAGCTTCACACGGTTGAGCAGCGCGACGCCGTCGGCGGCCGAGACGAATTCGACGACGCAGTTGCATTCGGCCTCGAAGGCCTTCTTCACCGCCGGTCCCGGACCCCACTCGGCGGTAAAGCTTTCATAGGTATAGACGGTCAGCTTATCCTGTGCCGATGCCTGCCCTGGCAGGGCCAGCGCGGATGCTGCAAGCAGGATAATCGAGACAAGAGAGTGGAAAAAACTGCGCATCGGCGCCTCCTTCGTTCGCGTTGAAAGGAATTGAGGCGTCGGGCTGTCCGAAACGTCTAATCCCTCCGCCGGTACAAACCGGATCAGGTTCAGCGGGTTGGCAGTCTTGCCTCTCAGCCGGTCCGCGAAGATCGCGTCCGGCACCCCGTTAGAGCGTTGCGACACATAGGCCCGGCCGAAGTGCTGCGCAAGCGGAAGTTTGCCGAGCATCCAAAGCCCAGCCTTCCGTTTCGTCTGCCGTTTCATCTTCCGTTTCCGGGGCAGGGCTGGTAAGGGCCACGAGATATGAGCACATTCACCATCCTGCTTGGCGGCGATCTCATCCGCACGCCGCTGCTCGACCGCCAGGTCGAAGGCTCCCGCGTTATCGCCGCCGATGCCGGCATCGGCCATGCCCGCATGCTGGGCCTGAGGCCGGAACTCTGGGTCGGCGATTTCGATTCCGTGCCTGCCGATTTGCCGGAGGATCTGGCCGCCGTGCCACGGCAGGTGTTTCCCGCCGAAAAGGACAAGACCGACGGTGAACTCGCTATCGCCGCCGCGCTCGAACGCGGTGCTACCAGCCTTGTGCTCGCAGGCGCCTTCGGCGGCAAACGCACCGACCACATCTTCCTGCATCTGGCGCTGAGCGTCCGGCTGGCGGAAGGCGGAACGGAAGTGCTTTTGACCAGCGGCGCACAGGAAGGCATTCCCTTGCTGCCCGGAAAGGTTGGC
The DNA here is from genome assembly GCF_040321655.1 of Mesorhizobium sp. M0306. NCBI lineage: Bacteria > Pseudomonadati > Pseudomonadota > Alphaproteobacteria > Hyphomicrobiales > Phyllobacteriaceae > Mesorhizobium > Mesorhizobium sp. M0306. The sequence goes on from NZ_JAMYRY010000001.1 coordinate 828,793, forward strand.
TTCGACTATGCCGACGGCACACTGTTTTCGGTGCTCGGCTTTTCGGATCTTGCCGGCCTGACAGTCACCGGCGCCAAATGGCCGCTCGCCCATGTCGAGGTTGCCTTCGGGTCGTCGCTGACCATTTCCAATGAGGTCAAGGGCCGGCTGGAAATCGCGCTGGCCAGCGGCCGCGCGCTGCTGCTCGCGCATCCTTTTCCCCTACCTGAAAGCTGATATGGCGCCGCCGCTTCTCAATCTCGACGAGATAAAGCTGACCTTTGGCGGCACGCCGCTGCTCGACGGTGCCGCCCTGACGGCTTCGGCTGGCGACAAGATCGCCCTGGTTGGCCGCAACGGCTCGGGCAAGTCGACGCTCCTCAAGATCGCTGCCGGGCTGATCGAACCGCAGGACGGCGAAGTCTTCCGCCAGCCCTCGGCGACTGTGCGCTATTTGCCGCAAATGCCCGACATGGACGGTTTTGCGACCATTCGCGCCTATGTCGAGGCGGGGCTCGGACCCGCCGACGATCCCTACCGCGCCACCTATCTGATGGAGCATCTCGGCCTGTCCGGCGAGGAACGGCCGAACGACCTCTCCGGCGGCGAGGCGCGGCGCGCGGCCCTCGCCCGCGTCATGGCGCCGGAGCCCGACATTCTCCTCCTCGATGAGCCGACCAATCATCTCGACCTTTCGGTCATCGAATGGCTGGAGGAGGAGCTTGCCCGCACCTCCTCGGCGCTGGTCGTCATCTCGCATGACCGCCGTTTTCTCGAACGCGTGTCGCGCGCCACAATCTGGCTCGACCGCGGCCAGACCCGCCGCCTCGACAAGGGCTTTGCTTATTTCGAGGAATGGCGCGACACGGTGCTGGAGGAGGAAGAGCGCGAGCAGCACAAGCTCGGCCGCCAGATCGTGCGCGAGGAGCACTGGCTGCGCTATGGCGTGACGGCAAGGCGCAAGCGCAACATGCGCCGGCTCGGTGAGTTGCAGACCATGCGACAGCGCTTTCGCGGCCATCGCGGCGCCGAGGGTGCGGCGACAATGACAGCCAGCGACGCCGCCGAATCCGGCAAGCTGGTGATCGAAGCCAAGAACATTGAGAAGAGCTTTGGCGATCTGACGGTGGTCAAGGGATTTTCGACACGCATCCAGCGCGGCGATCGCGTCGGCCTGGTCGGGCCAAACGGCGCCGGCAAGACGACGCTGTTGAAGATGCTGACCGGCGAATTGAAGCCGGACGCGGGCACGGTTCGGCTCGGCACCAATCTGGAGATCGCCACGCTCGACCAGAAGCGCGAGGCCGTCGATCCGCAGGAGACACTGGCGCAGTATCTCACCGACGGGCGCGGCGAGAACCTCGTCATCAATGGCGAGCAGCGCCACGTCGTCTCTTACATGAAGGACTTCCTGTTCAAGCCGGAACAGGCACGCACGCCGGTGCGCGAGCTTTCGGGCGGCGAGCGGGCACGGCTGATTCTCGCACGCGTCTTGGCGCGGCCGGCAAACCTGCTTGTGCTCGACGAGCCGACCAACGACCTCGACATGGAGACGCTGGAACTGCTGCAGGAACTGGTCGCCGGCTTTGCCGGCACGGTGATCCTGGTCAGCCACGATCGCGATTTCCTCGACCGCACCGTGACCAGCATCATCGCGCCGGATGGCGACGGCCGCTGGATCGAATATGCCGGCGGCTATTCCGACATGCTGGCGCAGCGCGGCGGCACCAGGCTGGATGACCGCAAGGCGCGGCCGAAGGCAGAGACCAGCGAGGCGATGGCTGCAAGCAGGACCGACGCGGCCGCTCCCAAGGCCCCGGCCAAGAAACTGTCGTTCAAGCAGAAATTCGCGCTGGAAACCTTGCCCAAAAAGATCGAGGCGGTGTCGGCCTCGATCTCGCGGCTGGAGAACAACATCGCCGATCCGGCCTATTACGAGCGCGACCCGGCCTCGTTCCAGAAGACGATTGCCGCGCTCGACAAGGAGCGCGTCACACTGGCAGCGCTCGAGGAGGAATGGCTGGAACTCGAGATGCTGCGGGAAGAAATGGAGGGGTAGTCCACTTCCTCGTTGCTGCAGCTCGGAAATGCGCATAGATTATGCGCATATTGCGGAGGCTGCCGTGCGCAAATTGGCATTGAATGCAATTCGCCAACCGGCAAACCTGTCGATAGATTCCAAACTCATGAAAGAAGCCAAAGGGCTGGACGTGAATGTCTCACGCGCGGCGGAAGCCGGCATTGCGGAGGCTGTCGCTGCGGAAAAGACCCGGCTGTGGAAGCTCGAGAACCGCGCCACCATGGAAGCGTGGAACGACTATGCCGAGAAACACGGTATTCCGCTGAAAGAACATCGGCAATTCTGATGGCGCTCTACGATGTCTTCGCCGGCAGTATCGAAGGCAGCTATCTACTCGACGTCCAGTCCGACATGCTTGATCACTTCAAGACAAGGGTCGTCGTTCCGCTTCTCCCGATGGCAACAACGCCGCCGCCGATGCGCAAACTCCACCCTCTCCTTGAGATCAGCGGGCGAAAAATGGTTATGGCCACCCATCTGATCGCAACGGTTCCGGCGGACGAATTAGGCGAAAGCCGGATGAACCTGTCAAAGCATCACGAAGACATCGTGAGCGCACTCGACATGCTGTTCCAAGGCTTCTGAGCCAGAGAAGCGTTGGGCTGGCGAGCCGGCTTCAGCCCGCTGTCTTTGTCTGCCAGGCCTTCAGCGCCTCATCGAACACCTTCTCGCCGGGAATGCCCTTTTCCATGGTGAGCAGCGCCCGCCGCCCGGTCTTGTAGACGACCGGCACGTCGATCCAGTCCTGGCCCCTGAGCAAGGTCAGATTGGCGTCTTCGTCAGCCTTGGTGTCGTTGAGCGCAACCAGGAAGAAACCGTCGGCGATCTTGGCCGGGATGCCGATCAGCGGGCTGCCGGCATCCTGCTCGGACCCCTTCATGGCGACACGCAGGATGTTGTCGACGCCGCCGCCCTCGAAGCCGTCAGGCGTCAGGAAGATCATCTCGATAATATGGCTGGCCGGCAGCGTCTGGTCGGTGTTGCGACGGATCGTCATGCGCAACTGGATATCCTTGCCTGGAATGGTCGCCTCGGCGCGGATCGCCGGCTCGGGTGGCAAGTCGCCGCCGGGCGATTCCTGCACCAGTGACCAGACGATGTTGCCGGGCTCGGCCGAGCCTTGAGCGGTGCTGGTGCGCTCCTCGTAGAAGATCGCCTTCTGGCCGACGGCCAACGTGGCCTGCGGCGGAACTGCCATTGGTGCCGCCGCCGGTGCGGGCGGCGGGGCGGCCGCTGCAGGCGCTGCTGCGGCATCGGCCGGCGCTGCTGCCCCGTTGGCGGGCGGCGTTGCGGGAGTTGGTGCAGCGGAGCCATCGACCGCTGGAGGATTGGCCGTGGCTTGCGCATCGGCAGGTGCGGCCGGTGCCGGCGCGGCGGGTGCCGGGGTGGTCGGCGCTTGGGCGGCCGACGGCGGCGTGGTCAGTGCGGCGACGGATTCGCCTTCGCCGATGCCCGCCTGCCCGGCCGCGGGGCCAGGATCGACTTCGTGGCCCTCGGGCGTCAGGCGCTGCGTGAACTTCGCGCCTTCGCCGGCCTCCGTCGGAGGCGCGGCGGCCGGTACGGCCGCATCGGCCACCGGCTTGGCCGGGGCTGGCTTTACCAGCGGTTCGGTGGCGACGGCTTTGGTCTCGTCGAGGCCGAGCATGCTGCCGAACGCATCCTTGTTCAGCCAGATGCCATAGCCGCCGCCGGCAATGACCAGCAAGGCAATAGCGGCGGCGATCACGCCGCCATAGCTGCGCCTGCGCTCGGCGGGATGGAGCCGCTGGAACCGGTCCTCCGCGGGGCCGCCGTCGTTGGAAAAGTCATCGCCCTGAAAAACGCCGTCTTGGTCATCGGCCGTCGGAATATCCATATTGGGCGGCGGCGGACCAGCGCGCTCCTGAGAAAGAGCGACGGGCTGCGGCTTTTGCCAGTTCGGTGCCGCCTTAGCGGGCGTAGGCTGCCATGCTGGCCCAGTCTTTGCAGGCTCCGTCTTTGCCGGCTCAGTCCTTGCCGGCTGCCATGGCGGCTCGGTCTTTGCCGGCTGCCGGACATGGCTGGACTGGTTCTTGTTGCGGTCGATGGAGGAGAAGATGTCCTCCAGTTCCGCCAGCGGGTCGGGTGGCGGCGCAGGCTTGGCGAAGTCCCGCTCGACTTTGGCGATGGCGTCTTCCAGCACACGCATCTGCCGGTCGACATCGGAAGGCGTCATCGTGGCCTTCTCTGCGAGTTGTTTCGCGATTGACGAACGGGCCTTGTCATAGACCCTGGCGCGCACTTCCGCCGACGGCTCACCGAGTTTGTCGAGCGCCTTTTTCAGAATAGGAACAAAATCTACCATACGTCAGTCGACCTGCATTTGTTTCTGGGCCGGCCCCCGCAAATCAGCCGCAATGCCCGGAAAGGCTGAGAAACTAGTCTTGAAACGGATCGGTCACAAGTATCGTGTCGTCCCGTTCAGGGCTGGTGGAAAGGAGTGCGACCGGCGCGCCGATCAGCTCTTCGATGTAGCGGACGTACTTTACCGCCTGGGCCGGCAGGTCGTTCCAGCTGCGCGCGCCGGCGGTGGTGCCTTTCCACCCTTCCAGCGTCTCGTAAACCGGTTCGACGCGCGCCTGCGCGCCTTGGCTGGCCGGCAGGTAATCGATCGCCTCGCCGTCGAGGCGGTAGCCGGTACAGACCTTGATTTCGTCCAGCCCATCGAGCACATCGAGCTTGGTCAGCGCAATGCCCTTGATGCCGTTGACGGCGACAGCCTGGCGGACCAGCACGGCGTCGAACCAGCCGCAGCGGCGCTTACGGCCGGTGACGACGCCGAATTCATGGCCGCGCGTGCCCAGGAACTCGCCGATCTCGTTCTTCTGCTCGGTCGGAAACGGGCCTTCGCCAACACGCGTCGTATAGGCCTTGGTGATGCCGAGCACATAGCCGATGGCGCCCGGGCCGACACCGGACCCGGCAGCGGCCTGGCCGGCAACGGTGTTGGAGGAGGTGACGAACGGGTAGGTGCCGTGGTCGATATCGAGCAGCGTGCCTTGCGCGCCCTCGAACAGGATGCGCTCGCCGGCGCGGCGCTTGTCGTCGAGGATTTTCCAGACGCGGTCCATATAGGGCAGGATCTCGTCGGCGACCGAAATCAGCTCGCTCATGATCGCCTCATGCGTAACCTCGGCATGGCCGAGCCCGCGCCGCAGCGCATTGTGGTGCGTCAGCAGCCTGTCGACCTTCAAGGGCAGCGTTTCCAAATCCGCCAAATCCATCACCCTGACCGCGCGCCGGCCCACCTTGTCTTCATAGGCGGGACCGATGCCGCGACGGGTCGTGCCGATCTTCGTTCCAGAATTGGAAGCGGCGTCCTCGCGGAATCCGTCCAGCTCCCGGTGCAAGGACAGGATAAGCGCGGTGTTTTCGGCTATTTTCAGGCGGTCCGGCGTCACCTCGACGCCCTGCGCTTTCAATTTCGCAACCTCCGCGACGAAAGCGTGCGGATCGAAGACGACGCCATTGCCGATGATGGACAGCTTGCCTTGCCGCACCACGCCGGACGGCAGCAGCGACAGCTTGTAGACCTTGCCGTCGACGACCAGCGTGTGGCCGGCATTGTGGCCGCCCTGGAAGCGCACGACAACATCGGCGCGCTCCGACAGCCAGTCTACGATCTTGCCTTTGCCCTCATCGCCCCATTGCGAGCCGACGACCACCACATTGGCCATATTTCTTTTCCCTTGAGACGCCGCACGAGCAGCTTGAAATAGTTCGAACCGATAGGCCTCTATCGCATCGGCCCCCAAAAACGGAATCGATTTTGGGAAAGCACGACGCGAGGATTAAAGCCTTCCGACGCGTAGCGTCCAATTGCACGCACGTCGCTCTATAGCGTCAAGACCCGGCGAGCGCGACCATTCTTTGCCGCCGAAAACGCTCCGAGGCACAACAATTTTCGCCTTTGACATCATTTACTTGCGCGAGCTGCCGCAATAGGCCCGCAACGACCGCGCATTTCTCTCTGCCTGGCCGGAATGTCACGATGCATCGAGCCGCCTACCTATTCCTGCTGTTCACCACCTTGCTGTGGGGCGGCAACTCCGTGGCCGGAAAGCTGGCGGTCGGTCATATCTCGCCGATGACGCTCGTCTTCCTGCGTTGGCTGCTGGCGGTTCTGATCCTGCTGCCGATCGGCTGGGGAACGCTGCGCCAAGACTGGCCAGTGGTGCGCAGGCACTGGTTGCTGCTTGGCGGGCTCGGCGCTTGCGGCTTCGCCTTCTTCAACACGATCTTCTACACGGCGCTCAACTACACGACGGCGATCAACGTCTCGATCGAGCAGGCGGCGATCCCGATCGTCATCATCATCGCCAATTTTGTGTTCTTTCGCCTGCGCGTCAATGGCGTGCAGGTCATCGGCGTCGTGCTGACCATCGCCGGTGTCGCGGTGACGGCGAGCCATGGCGATCCACGCCAGCTTCTCAGGCTGGATCTCAATTTCGGCGACGCGATCATGCTGGTCGCCGTGCTTTGCTACTCCTTCTATTCGGTGGGGTTGCGGCTGAAGCCGGTCATCCGCTGGCAGAGCCTGATGCTGGCGCTGTCGGTTGCCGCACTCATCACATCGCTGCCTTTCTTCCTGTGGGAGATTGCCGCCGGCAAGGTCATCGTTCCCGATACCCGCGGCTGGGCGGTCGCGTTCTATACCGCCATCGGTGCTTCGGTCATCTCGCAGATCTTCTATATCAGGGGCAACGAGCTGATCGGCGCCAACCGGGCCGGCCTGTTCATCAATCTGGTGCCGATCTTCGGTACGCTGCTGTCGGTGCTGATTGTCGGTGAGACATTCCAGCTCTATCAGGCGCTTGCTCTCGCGCTGGTGCTCGGCGGCATCAGCCTCGCCGAATACAGCGGACGGAAGATGGCGGCATCCGCCGCTGAATGAAGTCGCTTGCCGCGACGTTCCACTACGGATCCATCAACGACCGTGGAAGCGCCCCGCGTGCTGCTGCACACGGGGCGACCGAGTTTCAGGCTACGCCGACATCGAAATGCAGCCGCTTGGCGGAGTCGATCGACTTGTGCGAGCGCACCTGCGCCAACACGTTTTCCGGGAATGGCGCATCGAGATAGAGCAATGCAATGGCATCGCCGCCCGGCCGGTTGCGGCCGAGCTGGAAATTGGCGATGTTGACGCCGTTCTCGCCGCAGACCGTGCCGAGCAGGCCGATGATGCCGGGCGCATCGGCATTGGTCGTGTAGAGCATGTGCTGGCCGACCTCGGCGTCGAGATTAATGCCCTTGATCTGGATGAAGCGCGGTTTGCCATCCGAGAAGCAGGTGCCGGCGATCGAGCGCGTCCTGTGCTCGGTCTTGACCGTGAGCTTGATATAGCCGTCGAACACGCCGGATTTGTCGCGCTTGACCTCGGCGACGATGATGCCGCGCTCCTTCACCATGATCGGCGCCGACACCATGTTGACGTCGGAGACCTGCGGCCGGATCAGCCCGGCAAGGGTGGCGCTGATCAGCGCGCGCGTGTTCATCGTCGCGGTCGAGCCGTCGAACAGTATCTCGACCTCCTTGATCGGATCCTCGGTGACCTGTCCGACAAAGGCGCCGAGCACTTCGGCAAGCTTGACGAAAGGTTTCAGCCGCGGCGCCTCTTCGGCGGTGATCGACGGCATGTTGATGGCGTTGGAAACGGCGCCCTTGATCAGATAGTCGGACATCTGCTCGGCGACATGCAGGGCGACATTCTCCTGCGCTTCGGTGGTCGACGCGCCGAGATGCGGCGTCGCCACGACATTCTCCAGGCCGAACAGTTCATTATACTCCGCCGGTTCGACCTCGAACACGTCGATGCCGGCGCCGGCCACCTTGCCGCTTTTCAGTGCCGCGATCAGGTCGGCCTCGACGACCAGCCCGCCACGCGCACAATTGATGATGCGCACACCGGTCTTCATTTTGGCGATCGCCGCGGCGTCGATGATGTTGCGCGTCTTGTCGGTAAGCGGTGTGTGCAGCGTGATGAAGTCGGCGCGGGCGAACAGCTCGTCGAGCTCGACCTTTTCGACGCCGAGCTCCTCGGCGCGGCTGTCCGACAGGAACGGATCGAAGGCGATGACATGCATCTTCAGGCCGACGCCGCGCGTAGCGACGATCGAGCCAATATTGCCGCAGCCGATGATGCCCAGCGTCTTGCCGGTGATCTCGACACCCATGAAGCGGTTCTTTTCCCATTTGCCGGCATGGGTCGAGGCGTTGGCCTCCGGTATCTGGCGGGCCAGCGCGAAGATCATGGCGATCGCATGCTCGGCGGTGGTGATCGAATTGCCGAAGGGCGTGTTCATCACGATGATGCCCTTGCGGCTCGCCGCCGGAATGTCGACATTGTCGACGCCGATGCCGGCGCGGCCCACGACCTTCAGCCTGGTCGCGGCGTTGATCAACTTCTCCGTGACCTTTGTCGCCGAGCGGATGGCCAGCCCATCATACTGGCCGATCACTTCGAGCAGTTTTTCCTTGTCCTTGCCGAGATCCGGCAAATAGTCGACCTCGATGCCGCGATCCCTGAAGATCTGCACGGCGGTGGTGGAAAGTTTGTCTGAGACGAGAACACGGGGCATTGCTTGTTCCTTTGCGATTGGCGCCCCTCCCCCTTGAGGGGAGGGTCGGCGCGAAGCGCCGGGGTGGGATCGGTGCGGCCGGACGTGGCCAAATCTTTCTGGATGGTGGATCGGTGAGCTGGGCGGAGGCGACCCCACCCGGCCCTTCGGGCCACCCTCCCTCGAGGGGAGGGATCAGGCCGCTGCCTTCAGCGACGCCTTTTGCGCGGCAAAGGCCCAGTCGAGCCAAGGCAGCAGCGCTTCGAGGTCGGAAGTCTCGACTGTCGCCCCACACCAGATGCGCAGGCCGGGCGGTGCATCGCGGTAGGCGCCGATGTCATAGGCGACGCCTTCCTTGTCGAGCGCCGAGACAATTGCTTTGGCGAACGCAGCCTGTCCGTCGGCGTCGAGTGCAGCGACATCCGGATCGGTGAAGGAAAGGCAGACCGATGTGTTCGAACGCGTCGCCGGGTCGACGGCAAGATGGCCGAGCCAGGAAGATTTCCGGACAAAGCGATCGAGAACAGCGGCATTGGCATCCGCTCTGGTGACCAGCGCGTCGAGGCCGCCGATCGACTTCGCCCAACGCAGCGCGTCGAGATAGTCCTCGACGCACAGCATCGACGGGGTGTTGATGGTCTCGCCCTTGAAGATGCCTTCGATCAGCTTGCCGCCCGAAGTGAGGCGGAAGATCTTCGGCAGTGGCCAGGCCGGCTTGTAGCTTTCCAGACGCTCGACGGCGCGCGGGCTGAGGATCAGCATGCCGTGCGCGCCCTCACCGCCCAGCACCTTCTGCCAGGAGAAGGTGACGACGTCGAGTTTCTGAAAATCGAGCTTTTGCGCAAAAGCCGCCGAAGTGGCGTCGCAAATGGTCAGCCCCTTGCGGGTGGCCGGGATGAAATCGCCGTTCGGCACGCGCACGCCCGACGTCGTGCCGTTCCAGGTGAAGACCACGTCGCGGTCGAAGTCGATTTTGGTCAGGTCGGGCAGTGCACCGTAGTCGGCCTCTAACCTGCGCACATCGGCGAGCCTCAGCTGCTTGACCACATCGGTGACCCAGCCGGAGCCGAAGCTCTCCCAGGCGACCATGTCGACGCCGCGTTCGCCGAGCAGCGACCACAGCGCCATTTCGACCGCGCCGGTATCCGAGGCCGGCACGATGCCGATGCGGTAATCCGCCGGAACCTGGAGGATTTCCCGCGTCAGCTCGATCGCTTGTTCGAGCTTGGTCTTGCCGATCTTGGCACGGTGCGAGCGCCCGAGCGCGGCATTTTTGAGCGCCTCGACCGACCAGCCGGGGCGTTTTGCACAGGGACCTGAGGAAAAATTGGGATTTGCCGGACGGAATCCGGGCTTCGTATGCGTCGTCATCGTGGTCTATCCTTCCAGATAGTGGCCCCTCGTTGGGGAGGGGTGGCCCACGGACGGCGATATGCGTTCAGGCTTTCGGCGTCAAGGGGAAAGTTTTTGTCGCTGTCGGGATATTGCCGGCGGCGAAACGCAAACGGCGGGCCTACGACCCGCCATTGTTAACGCCTCGGCTTCGATCGAGCCTACCAGAGATCGTAGCGCAGTCCGACTTTGACTTGATGATTGTTGATTCCTTTGCGGATCGGAAAAGAAGTCAGGCTCTCGGCAGTCACATATTCGGCGTCTGGCGCGGAAAAATACTGATAGCCCAGATCGACTGAGACATTCTTGGACACCTGGTAGGCAAAGCCGGCATTCAGCGTGTAGGCGAAGGAGTACTGGGTCTTGTTGTCATGCCGGACGAAATCGTCGGTGGGGTCGGCGTTGTCGGTGAAGTAGCTCGCCGAGAGGCGACGCTTGCTCTGCAGGATACCGATACCAGCGCCGAGATAGGGCGTGATTCCGACATACGTGCCAAGATCGACGTAGCCATTGAGTATGCCCGAGAAGGCATAGTTCTTCAGGGATGCTGATGCCACCGTCGCCGTTGCCGGTAGCACCACAATCCCTGTATCGTCGTAGCCGATGTCGATCTTGTTGCCGGGCAGATAGCCGACATTGAGATCGGCGCGCAGATAGTCGTTGAAATGGTAGCCGAAGCCAATGCTGGCGAAGATGGGATCTTCCTTTTCGTCGAAGCTCGCGGGCGTGAAGGCGAAATCCTCATCCTTGAAGCTCTTCTGCACCAGATAGGAGACATCGCCGCGCAGATACCATCCCGAGCCAACCTCGACTGGCACATAATCCGGCGCCTGGTCGACATAGACCGGCGGATCGTAATCGGCGCCAAGCGCCGGCGTCAGCGGCATCAGGACGACTGCTGCAAGCGCCAGTGCTACAGGCGATTTGAATCTCATGGTCCTCGGCTCCCGAACTTGGCGCATTCGCGATCGCGCGCGCCGTTTCAGGGAGCATTGTTAACCATAGTGGTTAAGTGCGGGTTAAGGATAACAAGGCGTTAGCAATTGATTTGATCCGTTTGCGCCCCTCGAGCTGGACGGTGTCACAGAGCGTCGCAGCATCTTCAGGCAGCCAAACGAAACCGCCCGGCATCAGCCGGGCGATCGACAAATTCCTCGATTTCGAAGCGCTTATTTGGTGTAGACCGGCTCCGGCTCCGGAACATAGGGTTCCGGTTCGACGCAGTCCGATCTGCCGAACTGATAGCGCAGGCCGCCGCGCACCTCATGAACATTGATGCCGTCGTCATAGCCGGGGCCGACGCCGCTGCCGAAGTCGAACATCTTCCCACCGTTTATATGGCTGTAGCGGTAGCCGACGTCGAGCTTGACGCGATCGGTCAAACAGTAGGATGCACCAACCATGGCAGCATAGGCAAAACGCCAGCCCTTGCCGCCGTGGTGGAAGAATTCACCGTCTTCATCACTGTTGTGGAGTGTATCCCACTTAACCCAGGCACCGCCGATGCCGGCACCGACGTAGGGCGTGATACCGTGCCATGTGCCGATATCGACATAGGCGTTGGCGAGCAGCAGCAGCGCCGTATAGGACGAGGTGTCGACCGAAGTACAGGGATCTCCATCGAGACAGATGCCGCTGGTCGAGCCGCGGAAAGTGGATTTGCTCATCCAGTCCGCGGTTAAGTCGGTGCGGAAGTGCTGGTCGATTTGATAGCCGACGCCGGCACCGGCCGAGAAGGCACTCTTCAGCTTGCCGCTGTCAAAAGTACCTGTCCCGGGAGGCGGTCCGTAGGTGATGTAGTCGGCGCCGCGAAACTTCGACCAGTGATAGTCGATGTCGCCGCGGATATACCAGCCGCCATACTCGGCCGGCTGCTCGTAGACGACCGGTGGCGGTGCCTCCTCGACCACGGGCGGCTCGACGAAATCGGCGGCGAATGCCGGTCCGGCGCCGGCAAACAGCGCGGCCAGGAGAGCCATTCTTGCTGTGTTGAACATGCTTATCACCCCTGAGAACCCTCGAACGGCGAACGCGCCCGAAATGTGATTGATCTCAGTTGTGGATAATGAATCGGAAAGGTTAAAAGGCGTTTAACCGTATCGATTAACCACGAATCTCAAAAATCCAAGGAATCTGGCGACCGTTGCTGTAGCAGGACTGACAGGCGATCCAACAAAAAGCCCGCCGGCAAGGCGGGCTTTTGAACTGACGTTGGAAGGAGATCAGGCGGCGCTGCGCGTTTCTGAAATGACCTCGACGATATCGTTGACCACGGACTCGACAAGCTGCGGGTCATCGCCCTCCGCCATGACGCGGATGAGCGGCTCCGTGCCGGATGGCCGGATGACCAGGCGCCCGGCCTTGCCGAGGCGATTGCGCGCATCTTCGATCGCTGCCTTGACCGGCGCCTCCTCCAGCGGCTTGCCGCCGGAAATATGCACATTCTTCAAAAGCTGCGGCACCGGCTCGAATTTCTTCGACAATTCGCTGACCGGCCGGTTCTGCCGCTTGATGCAGGCGAGCACCTGGAGCGCCGAGACGAGGCCGTCGCCGGTGGTCGAGAAATCGGACAGTACGATGTGGCCCGACTGTTCGCCGCCGACATTGAGCCCATGGGCACGCATGTGCTCGACGACATAGCGGTCACCGACCTTGGTGCGATGCAACTGCAGGTTCATGTCGCCGAGGAAGCGTTCGAGGCCGAGATTGGACATCACCGTCGAGACGACGCCGCCGCCGGCCAGCCGTCCGCTCTGGTGCCAGGACTCGGCAATCAGCGCCATGATCTGGTCGCCATCGACGATCGCGCCGTTCTCGTCGACGATGACGACGCGGTCGGCATCGCCGTCGAGCGCAATGCCGATATCGGCGCGCACCTCGTGCACCTTCTTTTGCAGGCCGGCCGGATGGGTCGAGCCGCACTCCTTGTTGATGTTGAAGCCGTTGGGCTCGACATTGATGGCGACGACTTCGGCGCCGAGTTCCCACAGCGCGTCAGGCGCCACCTTGTAGGCGGCGCCATTGGCGCAATCGACGACGATGCGCAGGCCCGACAACGACATCGAGCGCGGCAGCGTGCGCTTGGCGAATTCGATATAGCGGTCATGCACGCCGTCGACGCGTTTGGCGCGGCCGAGCCCATCGGAATCGGCGAGCGCCAGTTCGATATCCTTGTCGAGCATCCCCTCGATACGCTCCTCGATCTCGTCGGACAGCTTGTAGCCATCGGGGCCGAACAGCTTGATGCCGTTGTCGTAATAGGGGTTGTGCGAGGCAGAGATCATCACGCCGATATCGGCGCGCAGCGAGCGCACCAGCATGGCAACAGCGGGCGTCGGGATCGGGCCGAGCAGGAAGACATCCATGCCGGCGGCGCACAGGCCGGATACCATCGCGTTCTCGATCATGTAGCCGGAAAGCCTGGTATCCTTGCCGAGCACGACGCGGTGGCGGTGGCTGCCACGCTGGAACGAGAGGCCGGCGGCCATGCCGACCCGCATGGCGACCTCCGCCGTCATTGGAAACTTGTTGGCGCGCCCACGAATGCCGTCCGTACCGAAATAATGTCCTGCCATTTTCGCCAGCTTCCCGATGGTTCTTTCCGAGCATCTCATGCCATAAAATGGCCCAAGCCCCGTCATCACATTGTATGATTATGGACGACCAATCCTTAGAAAATTGTTGTCTTGTGTGTTTTGCGTCACGCTAGTGTGTTGATTTTCAAGTTTCGAGCCCTTGTTGCGGCAGCAGCATCAGAAACGTCAACCTCAAACCTCATCTGGATCCTTTGGTTAGTGGCAGTGTGGCCTTGAACCCGAATCCGCATCGTGCTGCTCCAGACAGAGGTAGGCTCAGGTCCGCCGCACCCGCCGATTTGACTGGCTGTCATGCGACGCAGTGTCCTCGCTGGGAACCAGCCATATGCGCGCTCTCCGTGCAATGCACCCGGACGAACTTGGCTGGGAGACAGTCCCGGCAACGAATTCATCACCTTAAAGAAAAGAATGCACCTCTAAATTGTCTCTACGCTACTTAGCATCTGGCGCAACCAGCCGTTGAGCGCTATTGCTGCACTGGGACATATCATGAACCGCCATAGGGAGAAAACGCATGCTCATCCACCGACTTGCCACTTTGACGGGTCTTACCGTCGCGACCTTATTCCTGGCGGCGCCTGCCAATGCGCTGACCATGGCCGAGTGCAGCACCAAGTATAACGCGGCCAAGGATGCGGGAACGCTTGGCGGGCAGAACTGGAACCAGTTCCGCAAGGCCCAATGCGGCACCGATGCCACCGCCGCTACGACCGATCCCGCCCCAGCCAAAGCCACGGCCAAGGCCGTCGACACCACCAAGGCAGCCGCCGGCGACGATGCGGCGCCTGGCCTGACGGCGAAGGAGTGCAGCACCAAGTACCAGGCGGCAAAAGCCGCCGGCACGCTGAACGGCATGAAGTGGAACGATTTCCGCAAGACCGAATGCGCCGCCGGCGCCACTGCAGCCGCACAACCTGCCGCCACGACCAAGGCTGCGGCAGCCGCCGCCGACGACGCTGCGCCTGGGCTGACGGCCAAGGAATGCAGCACCAAATACCAGGCCGCCAAGGCTGCCGGCACGCTCAACGGCATGAAATGGAACGATTTCCGCAAGAGTGAATGCGCCGCCGGCGCAACTGCAGCGGCACAGCCTGCCGCCGCACCTGCCAAGGCGACGACGGCCGCGGCGACCGATACCGGGAAAGGCCTCAGCATGGCTGATTGCAGCGCCAAATATCAGGCTGCCAAGGCCGGCAATACTTTGAACGGCATGAAGTGGAACGACTTCCGCAAGAGCCAATGCGGCGCCGGCGCAGCCGACGACGACGACACCCTGCCGGCTCCCGATGCCAAGTACACCGGCGATCCGCAACCGCCGACCATCACCGCCCCCCAGGGTGTAAAATTCCCGACGGCGATCTCCAAGAAGTATGCAGCCGAGACCCCGGCCAAGGGCCGCATGCACACCTGCCTCGACCTCTATTACGCCAACAAGGACGCCAACACGCTGGGCGGCCTCAGGTGGATCCAGAAGGGCGGCGGCTTCTACAGCCTCTGCAACGCCAAGCTGAATAGCTGACCGCGGCATCATTCGACGATAGGAGCCTGCGAGCCGCAAGGTTCGCGGGCTTTTTTTATTGCCGAACAAGTGCGAGGGCCTTCCGAGATCGAACCAACTGTCAGGTCGCGTTCCTTCGCTCCCTCTGTCTCGCCGGCATCGATCTCGGCAACACCGGAACCCCTCACAGCCGGAAACAAAAAACCCGCCTCGGTGGGCGGGTCGGCGGCGCCAATTGGCACCACACCCAAATTAATAGCATAGCTGCCGGCACAAAGCAAGAACAAAATGTGGCGCCGTCGGCAAAAAATGCGAGCTTCATTCACCGCCGCGCCTTGTCGATCTTCCCGAAGCCGTCAACGAGGACGATAGAAGGCCGGATTCCTTCGCGCCCCTCTCTGTCCTGCCCTCTTTGCGACCACTTGGCATCTCCCCCACGAGGGGCGGGCTATCGCGGGTTGGAAAGCCGAGGCTTTCACTCTACGATGGACCCCCACCCCTAACCCCTCCCCACAAGGGGGAGGGAGACTTCCGTTGGCGCTAACCTCGGGCAGATTGCCTGCCTTTCGGCGCCAAAGAGGAAGGAAAGGCGCGCGGCAGCATTCCCTCCCCCTTGTGGGGAGGTTTAGGGTGGGGGTCCATCTTCGCAACAATCCAAATGCGATTGTCGTGTCGCATTCCCCAAAAGAAAACGCCGCGGTTAGAGCCGCGGCGCTTCGAAGTCGATCTGTCCTGGGCCGGAGCCTAGCTTGACGGCTGGGGTTCCATGCCGCCTTCGGGCTCGGGGCCTTTCTTGCGGCGGCCGGACTTCGGCACGGCCGAGCCGCGGCTCGGCGGTGTGTCGTCGCCAAGGTCGCGTGCGGGCTTATTGCCGGCGATCAACTGCTTGATCTCCTCGCCGGACAGCGTCTCGTATTCGAGTAGGCCTTGCGCCAGCGCGATCCATTCCTTCTTTTTCTTGGTCAGGACGGACCTTGCCGTCGAATAGGCCTCGTCGATCAGCCGGCGCACTTCGGCGTCGATGATCTGCGCCGTCTCTTCCGAGATGTTCTGCGTGCGCGCCACCGAATGGCCGAGGAACACCTCCTCCTGGTTGTCGCCATAGGCGACATGGCCGAGCTTGTCGGAGAAGCCCCAGCGCGTCACCATGGCGCGCGCCAGCTTGGTCGCCTGCTCGATATCGGAGGAGGCGCCGGAGGTGATGTTCTCCTTGCCGAATTTGAACTCCTCGGCGACACGGCCGCCCATCATGATGGCGAGGCGCGAGATCATGTATTTGTAGCTCATCGAATAGCGGTCGCCTTCCGGCAGCTGCATGACCATGCCGAGTGCCCGGCCGCGCGGGATGATGGTCGCCTTGTGCAGCGGATCGGCCGACGGCACGTTGAGCGCCAGGATGGCGTGACCGGCCTCGTGATAGGCGGTCAGCTCCTTCTCGGCCTGCGTCATCGCCGACGAGCGGCGCTCGGCGCCCATCATGATCTTGTCCTTGGCGTCCTCGAATTCGGCCATGGTGACGAGGCGCTTGTTGCGCCGCGCCGCCATCAGTGCGGACTCGTTGACCAGGTTCATCAGGTCGGCGCCGGAAAAGCCCGGCGTGCCGCGCGCGATCACCTTGAGGTCGACATTGGGCGCCAGCGGCACGTTGCGCACATGCACTTTCAGGATCTTCTCGCGGCCGACGATGTCGGGGTTCGGCACCACCACCTGGCGGTCGAAGCGGCCCGGCCTCAGCAGCGCCGGATCGAGCACGTCGGGCCGGTTGGTAGCGGCGATCAGGATGATGCTTTCGTTGGATTCGAAGCCATCCATCTCGACCAGCAGCTGGTTCAGCGTCTGCTCGCGCTCGTCATTGCCGCCGCCGAGGCCGGCACCGCGATGGCGGCCGACCGCGTCGATTTCGTCGATGAAGATGATGCAAGGCGCGTTCTTCTTGGCCTGGTCGAACATGTCGCGAACGCGGCTTGCGCCGACGCCGACGAACATCTCGACAAAGTCCGAGCCCGAAATGGTGAAGAACGGCACGTTGGCTTCACCGGCGACCGAGCGGGCGAGCAGCGTCTTGCCGGTTCCGGGAGGACCGACGAGCAGCACGCCGCGCGGGATCTTGCCGCCGAGCCGCTGGAATTTCTGCGGGTCGCGCAGGAACTCGACGATCTCTTCCAGATCTTCCTTGGCTTCGTCGACGCCGGCGACGTCCTGGAAGGTGACGCGGCCGTGCGCTTCGGTCAAAAGCTTGGCCTTCGACTTGCCGAAGCCCATGGCGCGGCCGGAACCGGACTGCATCTGGCGCATGAAGAATATCCAGACGCCGAGGATGAGGATCATCGGCAGCCAGGAGATCAGGGTGCCGAACAGCGAATTGGAGCCGTCGGATTCAGGACGCGCATTGATGGTGACGTTCTTGTCTTGCAGCCGCGAAACCAGCGACGGGTCCCCAGGAGAATAGGTCTGGAAGCCGTTGGAACTGTCAGTGTAGTTGCCGGAGATACGAGCGCCGGCAATGGTCACCGACTTGATCCGTCCCGCCGCGACTTCCTGCAGGAACTGCGAATAGGGGACATCGCTCGAGGCTCCACGCGTTTGCGGCGTCTGGAAAAGATTGAAGAGAGCGATGAGCAGGACCGCTATGATCGCCCAGAGCGCGAGGTTGCGATAATTCGGATTCATCAATTGTCCCGTTGGCGCCGCTGGGCGGACACGCGTCGTGAGAGGAAACTTGGCCCTAACATAGGGAGAGCGTCTCCCCTTGCCAAGCATAACAGCAGGTCTCGGTTAAGCTTTCGCCCGTGGTAGGCCGGCACTGTGGCCGCCGAATGGCGAGGCTGGAACCGGCGCCGCGCCAAGCAAGGCGGCGACGGCATCGGCCGGCGCCAGATCGAAAGACGGCAGGAAACGGGCGAAGGGCGCGACTGCCGGATATGCGGCGACAGCCGCCGGCATCGGGCCTTCGCCAGGCAAACCAAGGCATTCGCCATCCCGCCATAGCGCCGGCTCAGCGGCCAAGGCGGCACGTACAAGGCTTGCCGGCGTGCCACGCCCGGCAATTGCCCGCTTTGCGGCAAGAGCCGCCCCGAGCGGTGCCACCAACAGCGGTGCGATCAACAATGCACCTGAACTGTCGCCCAATGTGATCCGTCTGCGGCCGTCCCAAAGGGCATTATCGGAAAGCGCAACAGTGGGCGGCAGATCGCGCAATTCGCGATGCAGAAAGGTACCGGTACGCCGGGCATCGATCACGGTCCGCGACAATGTGGCACAAAGCGGCCCGGTGCGGAGCCGGCCGAAAAGGGCTTCGCTGCGGGCCTGGTCGGGAAGGAAGGCGGTGCCGCCGATCGCCGCCAGCAGAATGCGCAGCGCATAAATGGCCGCCCGGCTGTCGCCTTCCATCGCAAAATCCCGATCGAGGCGGACGAGGCCGGCGGCCGGCCTGGAGGCCAAGCTGCGGATCAGCATGGCCGCGCGGTGTCCCAGCTGCTCACGCTCGACCGCCGCCTTTCTGGCCAGCGCCATCGTTTCAGCCATGCGAGGCGCATCGTCGCCTTCAACAAGTGCTGCGCGGACGCGCGGCCGCTCGAAAGCGGTGTCGGCATTGGTCGGATCGTCGATCCAGGCGACCTGTTCACGCCGCAGGAATTCGCGCAGCTCAGCACGCCTTACGCCGAGCAGCGGCCGCACGATCCAGTGCCGCCACTCGTAGAGGGTTGCCGGCGCCATGCCGGCAAGGCCCCGTCGTTCGTCGCGCGGCCCGTCGTCGCTTTGCCCTTCATCACTTGGCCCTCCATCACTTGCCCGCTCGTCACGTGCCCACTCGTCACGTGCCCACTCGTTACGCGCTTGCCGCATCAGCACGGTCTCGGCCTGGTCGTCGGCGGTGTGCCCCGTCAGGATCAGGCCGATGCCTGCCGCTTCGGCGGCCTCGGCGAGCAGCCGGTATCGCGCCTCGCGCGCGGCGGCGGGCAGGCCGGTCGATGGTTTGTGCCCCGACCAGGCGAGGATGCGATGGGCAATGCCGCGTGCTGCGCACAGCCTGGCCACGGCTTGCGCTTCCGCTGCCGCTTGCGGCCGCAATTGGTGATCGATCGTCACCGCCAGCAATTTCGTTGCCGGCGCGGTACGGTCGAGATGGGCTTTGAGGAGGAGGAGAAGGGCGGTCGAGTCGCTGCCGCCGGACACGGCCGCAACAGCGCCGTTGGAAAAGTCGATCCGCGAAAAATCCGAAAGGTCAGGCTCGGTGTCGAGCGTCATGCATGTCGCCCAAAAGTGGGCCCGGTTTTGGGGCAACGACATGCAACGGAAAAACTAGCACGCCGCGAGCGCCCTTTCCTGCTTGACCCGCTCCTTGAGCGCGCCGGAAATATCGGGGTAGCGCTTGCCGATCTCGCTGAAGGTGGCACAGGCCACGTCGCGCTGTTTCAGCCCGACCAGTGAAACGCCGAGCTTCAACAGCATGTCGGGCGCCTTCTTGGCCTTGGGATAGTCCTTGCTGGCAGCGAGGAACGTCTCGGCCGCATCGCGGTATTTCTGTTGGCCGAGCAGCGATTCACCGAGCCAGTAATGCGCGTCCGCCGCCTTGGCGTCCCGGGGAAAACGAGCGATATGGTCGCGGAAACCCTGTTCGGCGGTGCTGTAGTCGCCCGACAGGATGAACTGGTAAGAGTTGCGGTAAAGCTCCTCCGGATCGTTGGTCGACGGGAGTGCCGCGACCACCGTATCGTCGGATTTGCCGGCCTTGTTGCCGGCTGCGTTGGCGCCATTGGCTGGGGCCGTGTTCTGCTCCGGCGCGTTCGCCTGCGAATTGCCGTCGGCTTCGACGACATTGCCGTTTTTGTCGACGGTGATGGTGCCGAACGTCTTGGGCGGCGCGCCGGGGATCAGCTTGCCGGGATCGCCGTTGGGCGATTCGACGATGACGTCCTCGACGCTCTTGTCGCCGGCTGGCGGCTCCGCAGCGGCCGGAGCTTGCGCTGCCGGCGCCTCCGCCACGTTACCGTCGCTGTTGGGGCTGTCGCTGCTGGGCGCCGCCTCGGACTTCTTCTGCTCGGCCGGCTGCTGCGCGCCTTGCGGACCACCTTCCAACTGCTGGAAGCGGAATTCGTTGTCTTCCTGCTGCTTGCGGATCTGCTCCTGCATCTGCAGGACCTGGAAGTTGAGTTCCTCGATCTTGCCGTTCATCTGCCGGAGCTGTTCCTCCAGCGCCGGAGTGCCGGTGCCATCCTGTTGCGCGAATTGAACCTGATCCGGCTTCTTCTTTTCACCGAAAATGCCGGGCAGTTTGATCGTCGGCAGATGGAAGGAAAAACCGCTTTCCGATGACTGCTCGGTGCCGCTTGCCCCGATACCGTCAGCAAGCGCCGCGATACTTGATACGAGCAGCAGCGCAAGCGTGCCGCTCAAGACCGATCTGAAATGCATGTGCCTCTCGCCGTGAAACCGTTAGCCTGTTGCGCGCCCTTCCAACCGAAGTGGACCAGCCAAGTGGGACTAGCCAGTAGTATCCGCCGGGACGCTCTCGGCTCTTAACAGGACGTGAGACTTCGGCCAAATTTTGTTTGGAGCGAGCAGATATGAAAAAGGCGGCCCTTTGGCCGCCTTTCGCACCAAGTGTTGCATTTATGCCGATCAAGAACCGGCGCCGCCCAGCGTGGTGACGGCGCGGCGGTTCTGCGACCAGCAGGAGATGTCGTCGCAAACCGCGACCGGACGCTCCTTGCCGTAGGAAATGGTCTTCAGGCGCTGCGCCGAAACGCCCTTGGCGACCAGGAAGTCGCGTGTGGCGGCAGCACGGCGGGCGCCGAGCGCCAGATTGTATTCGCGCGTGCCGCGCTCGTCGGCATGGCCTTCGATGACGATGGCGTACTGCTTGTACTGGTTCAGCCACTGCGCCTGGCGCGACAGTGTCGTCTGCGCGTCAGCGCGGATCGAGGACGAATCGGTGTCGAAGAAGATGCGGTCGCCGATGTTGACGGTAAAGTCCTGGGCCGACCCGGGCGTTGCCGCGCCGGCGCCGTTGAGGCCGAGATCGGCGGCGCTGTTCGGCGTCTTCTTCGAGGCGCAACCGGTGATCGCGAGCATCGCGACCAGCGCGATCATGACCGGGTTTGTGGTAAGTGCTGCGATACGGCCCATGCCGCCTCTCCTTCGCAATTCGAGTGATTTCATTGATCGTCCAGTAACCACGTTTGGGTTAACCGGCGCTCAAGAAACACGGTTAAAATTTGGTTTCGGCTGCCGTCCGCAACCGTTCTGCCGAGGGCTACTCAAAGGCGACAATGAGCGCGGACCGTAGGCGGAAATGCGGCCAAAACATGAAAAAGAGGGAATTGAAGAATTGAAGAGTTGAGGAATTGAGGAAAGAGATCACCTCAGCTTCTCTCTGAGATTGACCAGCATTCCGTAGATGCGGGCATAGGATTGCAACCAATCGTCGCGTTGCGCCTGTGTGATGTACTCGAGGTCGAACGCATACGAAATCCAGGTCTCCACTTCACTGCATGACCCTATGGCCATCGAAATGAACCGTGCAAATTCGGGCTTGGAGTGGGTCTGTTTGGCAAAACCCTCAGCCAAATTGGCGCAGATCGCCTTGCTGGAACGACGTAGTTGATCGGCGAGCGCGTATTGCCCGATTTTCGGAAAAGCAAGCGTGGCTCTGTGTACCCCAAGGGAAACCGCATAGGCACGCTTATAGACTTCCAAATCCCTCGCGTGCTCGATGTAGGCCCCTGGCTTCTCCATTCTTCAGTTCTTCAACTCGTCAGTTCGTCAGTTCCTCAATTCCTCAGTTCCTCTATTCGAGCAGCGGCGACCAGGCCGGATCCGAGGCGAAGTTCGCCGTCGGGATCGACTGTTCGTTGCGGCCGGTGAGATCGACCGAAACAAGTTTTGGTCCACCGTTGGAATCGCGGAAGAACATCAGCACCCGGCCATTGGGCGCCCAGGTCGGCCCCTCCTGCTGAAAGCCGGTGGACAGGATGCGCTCACCCGAACCGTCGGTGCGCATGACGCCGATCTGGAATTCGCCGCCGGTCTGCTTGGTGAAGGCAATGAGATCGCCGCGCGGCGACCACACCGGCGTCGAATAGACGCCGTCGCCGAACGAGATGCGGGTCTGGCCCGAGCCGTCGGCGCCCATCACATAGATCTGCGCGCGGCCGCCGCGGTCCGAGGTGAACACCACCTTGCTGCCGTCGGGCGAGTAGGACGGTGAGGTATCGATGGCGGTCGAGTTGGTGAGCCTGGTCGTCGAGCGGCTTCTCAGATCCATGGCGAAGATGTTGGAATTGCCGTCATCGCGCAGCAGGCTCATGATTACCTTCTGGCCGTCCGGCGAAAAGCGCGGCGCAAACGTCATGCCGGGGAAATTGCCGACCAGTTCGCGCTGCCCCGTCTCGATCTGCAAAAGGTACACCCGCGGCTGACCGCTCTCATAGGACATGTAGGTGATTTCCTGCCGGTTCGGCGAGAAGCGCGGCGTCAGCACGATCGATTTGCCGTTCGAGAGGTAGCGGACATTGGCGCCGTCCTGGTCCATGATGGCAAGCCGCTTCTTGCGCGCATTCTTGGCACCGGACTCGTCGATGAAGACGACGCGCGTGTCGAAATAGCCCTTCTCGCCGGTCAGCCGCTCATAGATGGCGTCGGCGATGATATGGGCGACGCGCCTGGTATTGGCGTCGTTGGCGAAGAACTGTTCCCCCGACATCTGCTGGCCGGCAAAGGTGTCCCACAGCCGGTACTGGGCGCGGACACGGCCGTCAGCCTCCTTTCCGACACTGCCGGTGACCAGCGCCTGCGCATTGATCACCTTCCAGTCTTCGAAGCGCGGCGTGGCATCCGGGTTGGAGATCTTTTCAATGAAAGCGCTTTTGTCGATCGGCGCGAACAGGCCGGAGCGTTTCAGGTCGGCACTGACGATGCCGGAAATCTCGGCGCCGAGCGCATCGCCGCCCTGGAAGTCCGTGATGGCGATCGGCAACGGCTCGACATTGCCCTTGTTGACGTTGAGCTCAACGAGCGCCCGCGCCGGCAAGGTGGCGGCGGCAGTCATGCCCAGCGCCATCGCTACGATCATCAGGAGCGGCTTGAGGATGGATTTCATGTCTTCTCGCTTCTCTTCGCTGACTCTGTGGGCGCCGGGCCTAAAGGCCGAGCATCTCCCTGGGGTCGAAAGTGACCCGAACGTCGGACCAGATGTCTTGCTTGCCCGCAGGAACTTGCAGGCCGGCCACATCGCATTTCTGAACCGCGCGCACTGCACTTTCGTCAAACGGGCGGTTTCCGCTCGATTTTTCAACGCTCGGCCGGCCATCCAACTTGCCGGAGGCGTCCAGATTAAACCGGACCACGACGACGAAATTCTCCGAACCCTCGAGCCCTGCCGGAAGCGTCCAGCAACCACCAAGCTGGGCCTCCAATGCCCCCTGCTCCGATTTCGAAAGCTTCTGGCCCTGATCCTTCTCGCCGCCGAGCGACGCCTGCTGGGTCGAGCGCTTGGCGCCACCACCGGCCGGCTTGCGCTTGTCGAGCAGAGCCGAAATCTCGTCGGCGTTGAATTGCTTGTCGTCCGATTTCGGCTTGGATGACGCCTCCTTGACCGGCTTGTCGGCGTCCTTGCGCTCCGGTGCCTTGGCGCTTTCGGCCTGGGCCGGCTGCGGCTTCGGCCGAGCCTCGGGTGCCGGGGCCGAGTCCGGAAGCTGCGCCTCCTCGGTTGGCGGTTGCTTGGCAATCGCCTCGGCGACGGCATCCGGCTTGACCTCGGGCTGCGGATCGATCGCGGCAGTCTTGTCCTGCGGCGGCGGGGGCGTCGGCTCCTTGGCCGGCGTCGGCTTGGGCTCGGTCTGCTTGACCGGTTCGGGCTTGACCTCTTCCTTCGGCTGCGGCACCGGCGCTACCTCCGTAGCGGGAATAGGCTTCGGCTCTTCCTTCGGCTTCGGCACGTCCTCGGGGTTGGGCTTTTCGACCGGGGTCGGCGCGGGTGGCGGAGCCGCCGTCATGTCGACTGGCTGGGGCTTGGGCTCAGGTGTCGGCGGCTTGTCAGTGTCGACGCTGTTATCGCCGATTTTCTGGGCGTCTGGAACGATGTCGGGACGCTGCGTCGGCACCGGCGCCGGCTTGTCGTGCATCACAGCCTTCTTGTCGCCTTGCAGGACCTGTGCCGTCGCTTCCATCGGCACGATCTCGACCGACACCGATTCCGCATCGGACGCAGGCATCGCGGGCGGCGAGGACAACGTGAACAGCCCGAAGGCGATCGCCACCGTATGCAAGATCACCGATGTGGTGAGGCCGGTCCTCATCTTGCGTCTATTGATCCTGTTCCTGCAGTGAAACCAGGCCGATATTCTTGTAGCCGGCGGCCGAGATGCGAGCCATCACCTTCATGGCCGTGCCATAGTCGGTAGATTTGTCACCCCTGATGAAAATGCGCTCGTCATAGCCGGTCTTCGAGATCGCCTGCAGCTTGGCCACCAGCTCCTCGATCGGGATCTCGGTTTCCTGCAGGTAGATCTGACCGGCCGAGTTGATCGAGACGGTTATAGGCTGCGTATCGGCGTTCATCGCCTTGGCTTGCGTATCCGGCAGGTCGATCGGCACGCCGACCGTCAGCAACGGCGCCGCGACCATGAAGATGATCAGCAGCACCAGCATCACGTCGACCATCGGCGTGACGTTGATCTCCGATATCAAGGCGTGATGGCGGCCGCGTCGCCTGTGGCCGCGCCCGCCGCGTCCTCCGCCACCTGCGCTTACGGACATTCCCATGATCGTTCCTCAGGCCTTCTGCGCGACTTTTTCATCGATTTGGCGCGAGAGTATGGCGGAGAACTCATCCGCGAAGCCTTCCATGCGCACCGCGATCTTGCTCGCGTCCGACGACAGCTTGTTATAGGCGATGACGGCAGGGATGGCGGCGAGCAGGCCGATGGCCGTCGCCAGCAGCGCCTCGGCGATGCCGGGCGCGACCACCGACAGGCTGGTGTTCTTCGAGGCGGCGATCGCCTGGAACGAGGTCATGATGCCGATAACCGTGCCGAACAGGCCGATGAAGGGCGCCGCCGAGCCGGTGGTGGCGAGAAAGCCGAGCCGCCCTTCCAGCTTTTCCATTTCGCGGGTCAACGCCAGATCCATCGCCTTGTCGATGCGGGTTTGCAGGCCGAGCGGCGATTTCGCGCCCTTCTCGAAGCTTTTCTTCCATTCGCGCATGGCGGCGACGAAGATCGCGCTCATGCCGGTCGTCTTGCGGTCGGCGAGCGTGCGGTAAAGTTCTTCCAGCGACTGTCCCGACCAGAACACCTGTTCGAAGCGGTTGAGCGCCAGCCGCATGCGGGCATAGGCGACGAGCTTGTCGACGATGATCGCCCAGGTCCAGATCGAGGCGCAGAGCAACCCGATCATGACCAGCTTGACCACCCAACCGGCCTGCATGAACAAGGCCCAAATCGATAAATGCGCGCCCGGTTCGGCGAGAGCGATGTTTTCCATGTTACGTCCTTAAAGATTTTCCGGGCGTGGCTGGCGGCTGGCCCATGGGCATCCCTTGTGGTCCGTTCGCGTTAAGCTGGCGGAATAACCCCAAATGCACCGTTGGCGGCCTTTTCGGGGCAAATATTGGTGAAAGGAAGGCGCTTGGATTCTCCCAATCTTAACCAATCCCTTCATGGACCGTTATGGTTAAGGATGGGTTAGGACGTACAGCGCGGCGCATTGCCGCGCCCAGACGAGCCGCCCGGCGATCCTGGCCCCGACCGGGAGCTCGGGATCGTTGCCTCTGAAACCTTTATTTGCGCGTTCTGGGCATGAAGGCTGCCACCCAATCCTTGGGAAAGCGCCGCGGCCGGCCGTTGTCGCCGACGATCGCCGCTTCGACCCGCGCCTCGACCAGCACTTCGCTGCCGCGCTTCAACTGCTGCGCCATGACGATGCGCGCACCGGAAATCTCTTCGGTGCGCGTATCGATGGTCAGGATGTCGTCCATGCGGGCCGAACCGCGGAAATCGATCTCCATGCGCCGCACCACCCAGACTATTTTCTCGCCATGCTTGCCGTCGGCAAGCTCGGTGTGGTGGACGCCGGTGAGCCGCAGATAATCGGAACGACCGCGCTCGAAGAATTCGAGATAGCGGGCGTGGTAGACGACGCCGGAAAAATCGGTATCGGCATAATAGACCCGCGCCATCAATCGATGGCCGAATTCCGTCAGCGCGCCGGAAAGCCCGGCGGACAATGCCGATTCACCATGATCGTCCATTGCGCTGTCCTTTTGGTCCCGACCAGCACCTGTTTTTGGCACCACCTGTTTTGCGCATAGACCGGCGATGATCAAGACCTGGAGGGCGGAGCTGTTCTCGCTGGCAGTGTTGCTGTTTCCGGGACTATCGGCAACGAAGCCGCAAGCTAGGGCTCTTCCTGGAACAGGCTGATCTGCTGCTGCGCCAGGTCCTTCGGCGCGTCGAGGCCGAGATGCCGCCAGGCATTGGCCGCCAGCACGCGGCCGCGCGGGGTGCGCATGATGAAGCCCTGCTGGATCAGAAAGGGCTCGATGATGTCCTCGATGGCATCGCGTGGCTCGGAAAGCCCGGCAGCGATTGTCTCGATGCCGACCGGCCCGCCGCCGAAATTCCGGGCGATCATCGACAGATAGCGGCGGTCGAGCGCGTCGAGGCCGAGCCCGTCGACCTCCAGCCGCGTCAGCGCCTCGTCGGCGATCTTGCGGTCGACATGACCGTCGCCGGCAACGCTGGCGAAGTCGCGCACCCGGCGCAACAGCCGGCCGGCGATGCGCGGCGTGCCGCGCGCCCTCCGGGCGATCTCCAAGGCGCCGTCGTCGCCGAGCGGCATTTGCAGGATGCGGGCGCCCCGCCGCACGATCTGCTCGAGTTCCTCGACCGAGTAGAAATTGAGCCTGACCGGAATGCCGAAGCGGTCGCGCAGCGGGTTGGTCAACAGGCCGAGCCGGGTGGTGGCGGCGACGAGGGTGAAGCGGGCCAGGTCGATCTTGACCGAGCGCGCCGCCGGCCCCTCGCCGATGATCAGGTCGAGCTGGAAATCCTCCATCGCCGGATAGAGGATCTCCTCGACCGCCGGGTTGAGCCGGTGGATCTCGTCGATGAACAGCACGTCGCGGTCTTCGAGGTTGGTCAGCAGCGCCGCGAGATCGCCGGCCTTGGCGATGACCGGACCCGAGGTCGAGCGGAAATTGACGCCGAGCTCGCGCGCCATGATTTGCGCCAGCGTCGTCTTGCCGAGGCCGGGCGGGCCGACGAACAGCACATGGTCGAGCGCTTCGCTGCGGCCCTTGGCGGCTTCGATGAAGACTTTGAGATTGGCCCGCACCGCAGCCTGGCCGACGAAGTCGCCGAGCGTCTGCGGCCGCAAGGTCTGCTCGGCATCCTCGCCGCGTTTGTCGGGAGCAATGAGGCGTGGCGAAAGGCTCATGCGGACATCTCGAAGAAACATCGAATGATGGGAGAGACCATAGAATGGTATCTGTCGCTCATGCGAGCAGTTCCATACCGGGGATAGCCCTGGCAGCGCGCTGATCGAAGGTGACCGTGTGCGAGCAACCTAATTTTCGATTGTGCTCCGCAATCAACGCGTCGGCAAAGTCGACCTGCACTGAATTCGATCGCTCGAGCGCGATGACGATGGCATCGAAGTCTTCGAACTCCAGCGTCTTGATCTTGAGCAGCCTCTGGATCGCGGCCAACACCTGTTCCTTTGGCTGCCTGTAGCGCGAAGCCAACGACCAGCTGAATTCGACCAGCACGATCAAGCTCACGAAGCCGGGCATTTCCACACTAAGGCCGCTGCCGAACGCAAGCGCCTTCGCCCGCTGCTCCGGATCATCGTTGAGCACCATGCGAAGCAGAACGTTGGTATCGATGCCGATCGGCGTCAAGCGGGACCCTCTTGTCCGTCATTTGGTCTATCCCCGACAACATGCCGGCCGACCGCATCCCGCACAGCGGCGTCGATTTCCTCCAGCGTAGCGGGACCGCCAGGCGGATCTCCCAAGAATCCGGCGAGATCGGCAAATCCGAGATTGCGCGGCGTTCCGATCAGGTAACCATCCATGACCGTCCAGGCGATCGTATCGCCTGTCTTGAGCGACAAGGCGTCGCGGACGTCCTTTGGGATCGTGAGCTGTCCCTTGGAGGTCAGACTGGCATATGCGCCCATGTTCTTACTCCTGGAAAAAATTCTTACCGATTACATAATAGTTGGAATTTCACTTTCCAGCAACGTCTCACCGTGCCAGCTCCTTCAGCCCGAAGCGGATCAGCTTCGATGCGTCCGCCTCCTCGCCTGCCGTCTTCAGCGCCGCCGCCACCGCATTGGCGGCGGTGTCGCGCGAATAGCCGAGATTGACCAGCGCCGAGACGGCATCGGTGATCGGCGCCGAGGCAACGCCTTCGCCGAGCTCCTGCTTCAGGCCGATGGTGCCCGAGGCAGTGCCCGCATAGGCCGGCGCCTTGTTCTTCAGCTCGGTGACGATGCGCTCGGCCACCTTCTTGCCGACGCCGGGCGCGCGGCTGACCATGGCAATATCGCGCAACGCAATCGCATTGGCGAGATCGGCCGGTGCCAGCGTCGACAGGATGGCCAGCGCCACCTTGGCGCCGACGCCTTGCACATTGTTCATCAGCAGCCGGAACCATTCGCGCTCCAGCACCGACTGGAACCCATAGAGCCGCAGCATGTCCTCGCGCACATAGGTCTCGATGAACAGCACCACCGCCTCGCCGGGCGGCGGCAACGCGGCAAGCGTGCGCGCCGAGCAATAGGCGACGTAGCCGACGCCATGCACGTCGACGATGCAGAAATCCTCGTCGATCTCGTCCAGCGTGCCTTTTAGCTTGCCGATCATTTGAGCTTGCCGATCATGCCGGGTGGGTTTCCGGAGAGATGATATCGAGGTCCGGGAAGTAGCTGCGATAGCGCGCGGCATCGCGCGTCAGCAGGCGATGCCCGGCGACAACTGCATGGGCTCCAATAAAGAAATCCGGCAGCGTTCGTTCGCGGAGGCCGCCGGCGCGGCGATAGCGGGAATGCGTGACACCAGCGAGGAAGGCTGCTTCCCACGGCAGGAATTCGCGATCCATCTTGAGCATGTCGACTGCTTGACGAAGAGCCTGTTCGGTCGCAATCAACGGCGCGAGTTCGGACCAGACGATTGCATTGATGACGAGTGCGCCGTCGCGCCGGCATGCGGTAATCGCGGATGCCGACCATTTCGTCTCCCGTCCGGCAGGACCCCAAACGTCGATCAGGACATCTGTGTCAATCAATGTCGAGATCTTCACGCGGGCCCCTCAGCCATTCCACATATTCGTCCGCCGTCCTGCCCCCCAGATCCAGCGTACCGGCCATACGATCGAGCATCTGGCTGAATCTGCACGAGGCTTCCTCCTCCGACATGTTTTCGTCGACGGCTATGACAAGAGCCCCGTCGTCGGTGGGGACGAACTGCACCTCCGAGCCCGGGCCGATACCCAGATGATCCCGTATTTCCTTCGGGATGGTCACTTGGCCCTTGGTGGTAACGCGCATGGTAATACCTGGTTGGTATTACTTATTGCCCACTGGAGAACAAGTCAAGAACATACTTATCCGGCCAGCGCCGCCATCCTGTAGGCGATGCTCTGCCGGTGATGCGCGTGACAGATGGCGATAGCCAGCGCGTCGGCGGCGTCATCGCTGTCGAAAGTCGCCTTCGGCATCAGCACCTTGACCATCATGTGGATCTGCTTCTTGTCGCCATGGCCGACGCCGATCACCGCCTTTTTGACAGCGTTTGGCGCATATTCGGCAACGACAAGCCCGGCACGCGCCGGTACCAGCATGGCGATGCCGCGTGCCTGGCCGAGTTTCAGCGTCGCCGCGGCATCCTTGTTGACGAAGGTCTGCTCGACCGCCGCCTCGTGCGGCATCCCGGCATGCAGGATCTGGGCGAGCCCGTCATGTAATTGGCAAAGACGCACCGCCAGCGCGGCCTTGTCGTCGGACCGTACTGTGCCGGAGGCGACGAAGCGCAGCGAATTGCCGAGGCTTTCGACGATGCCCCAGCCGGTGCGCCTAAGCCCCGGATCGATGCCGATGATACGAATCGCTTCCCCCATCCGCCAAGTTTACCCTTGGCTAGGGGAGCGATGCCAGCGAAATGTGAACAAACCAGCAACGAGGTCTGGCTACGTCCCGCAGGCTGTTTGAGAATTCGCTCTGACGACGCAGATGGCGTGGTTTTCGAGAACCGAAGCGGAGCGGACGTTTGGTCCGTGAGCCCACGCATGATTCCGAAAATCGGGTTCGATTTTCAGGTTAAGATCATGCGTAATCAAAGTGCTGCAGCGTCCTTTGCGCGTCCAACGGACGCGCGGCGCTGCAGGTAAGCGCTGAAAACCGCGCCAGGTGTCCGTCAGAGTAGAATTATCAAGCGGCCTATCAGCCGCGGGCGAAAGCCGTGTTGAGCAGCGTGATCTGGTCGGAGACCGGATTGACGCGACGGCTCGACGGCGGCGCCTCGGCCAGGCCGCCATAGATCTCCTCGTCCATGCGGCGCACCAGCGCCTGAAGGCGCAGCGAGCGGTTGACGAGGTCGACGAAATCCGTCGGCAGCTCGGCCCAGCCGGGCGCCTCCTCATGCGCGGAGGCGGTGTCGAGACGCACCTTGGATTTTTCGGAAGCCACCTGATCGCGGGTCATCTCGCCGGAATTCGCCGCCCGCTGCAAAAGCAGCCACGAGGCGACCTGCATCAGCCTGGTAGTCAGCCGCATCGATTCGGCCGCATAAAGCGTCGCCGCCAGCCTCGACAGCTTCTTGGCCTCGGCGCGGCCCTTGCCGTCGAGATATTCGGCCGCCTGCTCGACCAGGCCCATGCCTTCCTGATAGAGCGGCTTGAAGGATTGGGAGAAAACCCGGCGCTCCGCCAGCTTGATGGTTTTCGCGCTCGCCTTCGAAGGCTCGTTCATCGCTACGCCCCTGCACTTGCCTGACAGCCGGCCGATTCGGCTCCTGGCCGCCATATCCGGCAGCCTAAACGACTGAAGCTTGAAAATGCGCTTCGCTGCCAGCGAAGGCAAGCACATGTTTAACAAACGGTTAACGGCCGCATTTAGCCGGAAGGACGCCCAGGCCGGCGCACAAAAAAAGAGCCGCGGATAAGGCGGCTCTCAGGAGTTTAACAGGGAGGCGTCAAACAAAGTGGCTCCAACCACTCGGTAAGAATCCAGATCACTGGATGGACATAGTAAACGCCTGTAAAGCTTAACGAAGCCTTAACGCGGGGCATATTTTTCGATCAAGCGCCCAGCATCTGTGCCGTAACAGCACAGCTGACTGGCCACGGCGCCGTTCACACCACCGGCTGGAAAGTCGGGGCGACGCTTGCGCCATGGTTTCCTCCAGATCGTGACCGGCTTACCGAAACAAAACGGCACTGCGCGCGACATCGTTCCGAAACAGGCGCCGCGCTAAACGCCCGTTCCTCGCAACGAGGCGGAGCAAAATTGCGCTCCGGCAATCATGAAAATCTCTCAAGGAGCGAACAATGGACTGGTACTCGGCCGTTAAATTTCTGCACATCGTCTCGGCGATTCTCTGGGTCGGCGGCGGCTTCACACTGATGCTGCTTGCGGTACGCGCCGACCGTGCTGGAAACGTCGAAGGCATGTTGCAGGCGATGCGCGCCACCGGCGAGCTCGGCAACCGGTTCTTCGCGCCGATGTCGATGCTGACATTGCTCTTCGGCCTCATCATGTGCGGCTTTTGGGTCGGCTTTTCCGATCTGTGGGTGCTGATCGGCCTTGCCGGTTATGCGACGACCTTCTGCATCGGCATGTTCGTCTTCAAGCCGACGGCCGACCGCATGGCGGGCATGATCGCCAAGGATGGCGTGACGCCGGCAGTGCTTGCCCAGGGCCAGCGCGTCCTCAGCGCCGCGCGCTTCGACTATTCGGTGATGCTGGTGATCATCGCGGACATGGTGCTGAAGCCGACGCTGCACGACATCACCATTCTGGGCTGCATGGCGTTCGTGCTGGCAACCGGCGTTGCCCTGGCGCTTGGCAGGACGCGGCCGCTGCTGCCGAGTGCCGCCTGAGGTTTAAGGAATCCGGCGGCGGCCGACTGGGGCCGCCGTCTTACAGAAGGCCAGCTATGCCGTCCCACAGAAGCTTGACCGCGACGACCGCCACGGTCGCATAGGTAAAGGGATAGAACAGCTCCGGCCGCATCCGCCGCACCAGCCAGGCGCCGGCGATTGTCGACAGCGGCGCCAGCGGCATCAGCACCGCCGACGCGGTCAAATTGGTGCTGTCGAACTGGCCGAGCGCGAAATAGGGGATGAGCTTCAGCGCATTGGTGACCGCGAAAAAAATCGCCGCGGTGCCCGACAGCACCTTCGGATCGAGCCTGATCGGCAGCGCGTAGACCTGAAAAGGCGGGCCGCCGACATGGGCGACGAAGCTGGTGAACCCGGCAACAGTACCCCAGAAACCGGCGGCGACGCGGTTGGGCTCCGCCGCATGGCCGGCACCGTGGCGGAGTTGCAAATAGAGCCAGCGCAGCACGAAGATCAAGGCAACCGCGCCGACGATCAGCCGCACCATCTCTTCGGTTACAAGTGCCGCCGTCAGCCAGCCAAGGGCGATGCCGATCACGGCGCCCGGCATCATGTCGGCCAGCATCTTGCGGTCGAAGATGCCCCACCATGTCCACACCGAGACAATGTCCATCAGGCACAGAATTGGCAGAAGAATTGCGGCAGCCTGAACCGGCGGCACGGTCAGCGCCATCAATGGCACGCCGACAAAGCCGACGGCGCCGCCGAAGCCACCTTTCGACAGGCCGACGAGGATGACGGCCGGAATGGCCGCGGCATAGAACCAGGGATCGACGAGCAGGCCTGACATTGGGAAGGGACGCTGGAGGGAAAGTTGAACTCTGGAATAGACCAGAAATGGCCAGACCGCGACCGCAAATATGTGGGCCACGCCACCGAAACCCGTCACATGTTTGGCATGTCGAGCGGCGGCGGGCGTCTCCGGATCGGCTGCGCCTTGATGATGGCGGTGCTGGTTTCGGCCTTGTCGGCGATGCGGTCGAGAATCCCGTCGAGCTCGCCGATCGAGCGAACGAACAGCCGGGCAACGAAGCAGTCATCGCCCGTCACCTTGTCGCATTCGCCGAATTCCGGGATTTCCTCGATCAGCTTCTGGACGATGTGCAGCTTGCCCGGCAATGGCCGGATGCGAACGATCGCCTGCAAGGCGTAGCCGAGCGCTTGCGGATCGATATCGATGGTGAAAGCGCGGATGACGCCGCGATCCTCAAGCCGTCGAAGCCGCTCCGAAACGCTTGGCGACGACAACCCGACCTGCAGCGCCAGTTCCTTCAGCGAAGTCCGTGAATCCTTGACCAGGATATCGAGGAGCTTTCTGTCGAGCTCGTCCAGCATTTTACAATTCCAAGAAAAAGCCGATGTTTACCTAATTAAATGAGGTTCGTTCTGCATATCACCAGCTACAAGTCATGGAAAGGCCCGATCCGCCGTGGGATTATAAAATCTCAACAGAGTTTCGGGAGCATCCATGGACAACACGGTACGCGGCACGATCGAAATGACGGCGGCGATGGCGATCCTCGGCACGATCGGCTGGTTCGTCGTCCTTTCCGGCCAGCCCACCATGGACGTGGTGTTCTGGCGCTGCGCCTTCGGTGCGGTAACGCTGCTGATCATCTGCGCGGCGCTGGGACTGCTGCGCGGCAGGCTGTCGCTTCGCATTGTCGCGATCGCGGCTCTCGGCGGTGCTTCCATCGTTATCAACTGGCTGCTGCTGTTCAGCGCGTTTTCGCGTGCCTCGATCTCGATCGCCACGGCTGTCTACAATACGCAGCCCTTCATGCTGGTGGGTTTTGGCGCGCTCTTCTTCTCTGAACGGCTGACGATGACCAAGCTGACCTGGCTCGCCATCGCCTTCGCCGGCATGCTGCTGATCGTGCAGGCCGCGCCCGATGCAGGCGATCATGGTACGGACTACTTTACCGGCATTGCGATGGCGCTGGCCGCGGCTTTCTTCTGGGCCGTTGCGGCTATCGTCACCAAGAAGCTCAAAGGCACGCCGCCGCACCTGATCGCCCTGATCCAGGTCTGCGTCGGCGTCGTCATGCTGGCACCCTTCGCCAATCTCACCCACCTTCCCGTCGATGCGCGGAGCTGGGTCATGCTGGCGACGCTCGGCATCGTCCATACCGGCCTGATGTACATCCTCATGTACGGTGCCATCCAGAAGCTGCCGACGCATCTGCAGGGATCGCTGTCCTTCATCTACCCGGTCGTCGCCATCCTCGTCGACGTCGTCGCCTTCGGCCATCGGCTGCATCCGGCGCAGATCGTCGGCGGCGCCGCGATCCTGGTCGCCGCCGCCGGCATGAATCTCGGCTGGTCGCTGTGGAAATCGAAGGTGCCTGCGTAGGGCCGCAAGCGGCCAGGCGAGGAGAATTTCGGCCAGCGGCAGCCATGCGCCGAGCCCCGATAGAATGTTGACGGCAATCGTGATCCCCCTGCCGCCT
This sequence comes from Mesorhizobium sp. M0306, assembly GCF_040321655.1. Lineage (NCBI taxonomy): Bacteria > Pseudomonadati > Pseudomonadota > Alphaproteobacteria > Hyphomicrobiales > Phyllobacteriaceae > Mesorhizobium > Mesorhizobium sp. M0306. Next base: position 863,486 of record NZ_JAMYRY010000001.1, read on the forward strand.
GTTCAATCCCCGCACTTTGCTCTATGCCGCAATGCAACCATCTTCGCCCGGCATAGGCGATAACCGGGATCGAATTCAATGAATGACGCAACGCCGCCCAACCGCTGCCGTATCGTGCTGATCGCGCCGCCGAACGTGCCGGCCGAGCGCATCGCCGGGGCCTTCGACGGCGGTGACGTCGCCTCGCTCATCCTGCCGGAAAACGGCCTGGACGAGGCCGCCTTCCAGGCCTTTGCCGAACAGATCGTGCCGGTGGCGCAAGCGGCCGGCATTGCCGTCATCATTGCTGGCGACACCCGCATCGCCGGCCGCGTCCAGGCCGATGGCATCCATGTCGAGGTCGGCAAGGACGAGCTCGCTGAAACGATCGAACACTTCCAGGCCAGGATGATGGTCGGCACCGGCGGCGCCAAGACCCGCGACGATGCGCTGGAACTCGGCGAGGTCAGGCCTGATTACATTTTCTTCGGCCGCTTCGGTTACGACAACAAGCCTGAGCCGCACCCCCGCAACCTGTCGCTCGGGCAATGGTGGGCGGACGTCATCCAGATCCCTTGCATCGTCATGGCCGGATCCGATCTTGCCTCGGTGGAAGCTGTCGCCGCCACCGGCGCCGAATTCGTTGCGCTGTCCAGCGCCGTCTTCGCCGACGGCGTCGATCCGAAGATGGCGGTTGCCGCCGCCAACGCGCTGCTCGACGAAACCGCGCCGCGCTTCGAGGACTGACGTGCGCTCGCGGACAATCCTTTTCAGCGCCTTTCTTGCAACGGCCGTGACGCAGGCGATAGCGGCGGAACCCGTTCCGCTGCCGCAGCCCAGGCCGGATTCCAGCGAACCTGCCGACAAGCCGATCGCCGCACAATTGCCGCAGCCCGCCACCACCACCCCGTTGCCGTCGGCCGACACCATCAACCCCGACCGCTTCGGCGCAAAGCCGTCCGACGCCGCCTACGGCGCCTTTCAGCGCGGGCTCTACAAGACGGCCTACAACCTTGCGCTTTCCCGCGCTCAAAACGGCGATCCGGCGGCACAGACGCTGGTGGCCGAGATACTGTCACGCGGCCTCGGCGTGCCGGTCGACGCGGCAGGGGCGGCGAAGTGGTATGCGCTTGCCGCCGAGCAGGGCGTCCCGGAATCGCAATTCCAGTATGCGCTGATGCTGCTCGACGGCCGCTACGTCAAAAAGGACGAGAAGGAAGCCTATGCGCTGATGCAGGCCGCCGCCGAGGCCGGCAACCGCCTGGCGCAGTTCAATTTTGCGCAGTTGATGGTCGAACAGGAGCCCGGCGATGCCGGTATTGCCAAAGCCGTATCCTATTACGAGCGCGCTGCCGCGACCGGGCTTGCCGACGCACAATATGCGATGGCACAGGTCTACGCCAATGGCGCCGGCGGCAAGCCGCGCGACGATGTCCGCGCCCGCGGCCTGCTGGCACAGGCCGCGCGGCAGAACTACGACACGGCACAGATCGATCTTGCCACCTGGATGATCGAGGGGCGCGGCGGCGCCCGCGACCTGAAATCCGGCTTCAACTGGATGAAGCAGGCCGCAGAGGGCGGCAATGTCGCCGCCCAGAACCGTCTCGCCAAGCTCTACATGAACGGCATCGGCACCGATCCGGATCTGATCCTCGCCGGCGCCTGGTATGTTGTCGCCCGCCGCGCCGGGCTCATCGACCAAAAGATGGACGATTTCCTGCAGGGCCTGACCGACGAGCAGACGCAGCAGGCGCTGCAACGGGCCAACCGCTTGCCCTGACCGCGATCTCGCGACTCATTGCGCCCGGACTCGCAAGCGCGAGCTCATTGCATGTGATCGAGGACGACCTTGCCGAAGGGCGAGCCGTGTTCGAGGTACCGAAAGGCTTCGGCGGCCTGGCTCCACGGCACGACCCGGTCGATCACCGGTCTCAACCGGTTGACGACAATGGCGCGGTTCATCGCCTCGAAGGATTCGCGTGAGCCCACCGGTATGCCTCGCGCCCGGACCTGCCGGCGGAAGATGTCGAGCGGGTTGATGGCGCCGTCACTGCCGCCGAGATAGCCGATGACGTTGATCTGCGCGCCGCGAGCCGCTGCCCTCAGCGATTGTGCAAAGCTCTGCGGTCCGCCAACCTCGATGATATGGTCGGCGCCGCGGCCATCGGTCAATCCCAGCACGGCCGATGCCCAATCGGGGACGCTGCGATAGTTCACGCCATCCTGCGCGCCAAGTTGCTTTGCCCGCGCAAGCTTCTCGTCGCTGCTCGACGTCACGATGACGCGCGCCCCGGCAGCGGCGGCGAACTGCACCGCAAATAGCGAAACGCCGCCGGTGCCGAGGCAAAGCACGGTGTCGCCGGGTTTGACGCTGCCCTCAGTAAACAGCGCGTGCCATGCCGTCACGCCGGCGCATGGCAGGGTCGCCGCCTCGAGGTCGCTCAGATTGGCCGGCGCCAGCACCGCCGCCTGTTCGTCGAGCCGGGCAAATTCGCTGAGCAGCCCGTCGATCGGGCCGCCACGTTGATAGGAGGGCTCGGCCATCGCGAAACTGCCGCCGACCCAGCACTGCCAGAACGTGCCGCAAACCCGGTCGCCGATCTTGAACCGGCTGACCTCGGCGCCGATGGCAATGACTTCGCCGACGCCGTCCGACAGCGGCACCAGCGGCAATGCAAACTTCGTGTGATAGCTGCCGCGGACGATCTCGGCATCGCGGTAGTTCAGCGCCGCGGCCTTGACCTTCACAATCATCTCCTGGCGCCCTGGCTCAGGCATCGGCCGCTCGACCATTCTGAGGTTCTCGAGGCCGCCCGGGCTCTGCAATTCGATCGCTTTCATCGTCGCTCCTTTCCGGCTGGGTCCTGCCGGAGGAAAATCGCTTGCCATCCATCGGATTTCAAATTCATAATGTTCAGCATAATTATGCTTCTATGACATGTTCGGGTGTGTCGTGCTTGAAGAACTGAAAACACTGGCCCTCTTTGCCGAGGAGGGTTCGATTCAGAAAGTGGCTCTACGCCTGCCGTTGACGCAGCCGGCCGTCACCCGCCAGATCCAGCGGCTGGAGGAGATGCTCGGCACGGAATTGCTCGACCGCCGGCTGAAGCCGTCGCGACTGACCCCGGCCGGCGTAGAGGTGCTGGCACGCGGCAAGGACATTCTCGCCGCCGTCGCCGCGCTGAAATCATTCGCCAAGGGCGACGAGCCGGAGGGCCTGCTGCGGCTCGGCCTCGCGCACGGGCTTTGCGATAAAGCCGTGGCGCACGCCATTGCTGATGCCCTGGAGCGGTTTCCGAAGGTCTCGCTGCGTCTGAAGAGCGGCTGGAGTCTTGAGCTGGCCGACCAGCACAAGCGCGGACAGCTCGACCTCGCCTTCATACTGGACGGCAGCAATTCCAAAGCTGGCGACGGCGTTGTCGGAACCGAGCCCCTCGGCATCATCGCTGCCGAAAACAGCGGCGGGCAAGCCGACGTCAAGACCATGCCCTGGGTCCTCAGCCCTGAACCTTGCGACGCGCGCCGACGGCTTGCGGCTGCCCTTGCCGAGGGCGGCCACAGGTTGATGGTCGGCGCCGAGATTCAGGACAGCGCGCTGCAGATCGACTGGGTTCGTCGAGGCCAAGGCCTTGGCCTGCTGCCCAAGCGGCTGCTGCGGGAAAAGCTGCCGCAGGGCATTGCCCTGGTCGACGCTCCCGGCCTCGAGCTGTCGCTGCGAATTGTCGTCCTGCGTTCGCCGCACCTGCATCTTTTGAGAGAGGTCGCCGACGCAGTGACCGAGGCCGTCACCGCGGCCGTCGGGACCAACTGAGGCTGCCAAGCCGCGCTGCCGGGCCAGCCTCGTTGCCGCTTCATCGGAAGGCGCTCCTTGCCTCTGCTGGCGATTTGTGGTCTTGGAGGCGCCAAATTGCCCTTCGCGGCGATCATCTCATTTCCGGATCACCTCACCATGGCCAAGATCAATGGCAACGAAATCCGTCCCGGCAACGTCATCGAGCACGATGGCGGCCTTTGGGTGGCGGTCAGGACCAACACCGTCAAGCCCGGCAAGGGCGGCGCCTACAACCAGGTCGAACTCAAGAACCTGATCAACGGCACCAAGCTCAACGAGCGCTTCCGCTCGGCCGAGACGGTCGAGCAGATCCGACTCGATCTGAAGGATTTTTCCTTCCTCTACGAGCAGGGCGACGCGCTGGTGTTCATGGACACCGAAAGCTACGAGCAGCTCGAATTGCAAAAGGAGTTCGTCGGCGATCGCGCCGCCTTCCTGCAGGACGGCATGATGGTGACGGTCCAGCTCTATGACGAAAGGCCGATCGGCATTTCGCTGCCCGACCAGGTCACGCTGACCATCACCGAGGCCGACCCGGTGGTGAAGGGCCAGACGGCGGCCTCGTCCTACAAGCCGGCGATACTCGAAAACGGCATCCGCGTGCTGGTGCCGCCGTTCATCGGCTCGGGCGAGCGCATCATCGTCGATACCAACGAAATCACTTACGTACGCCGCGCCGATTAAGGCGTGATCCCAAAAAGTGGCAGACTTTTTGGATAAGATCATGCGTCAGGGCAAATAGGCGCAGCGACAGGAAGAACAGCAATGGCGCGTTCCGCGATCCTCAATGTCATGGTCCAGGCCGCAATGAAGGCCGGCCGCTCGCTGTCGCGTGACTTCGGCGAAGTGCAGAACCTGCAGGTCTCGATGAAAGGGCCGGGCGACTATGTCAGCCAGGCCGACCGCAAGGCCGAAGACATCGTCTTTGCCGAACTGTCCAAGGCGCGGCCCGGCTACGCCTTCCTGATGGAGGAACGCGGCGTGATCGAGGGCGACGACGGCCAGCACCGCTGGATCGTCGACCCGCTCGACGGCACCACCAATTTCCTGCACGGCATTCCGCTCTTTGCCGTTTCGATCGCACTGGAGCGCCAAGGCCAGATCGTCGCCGGCGTCGTCTACAATCCGGCGATGGATGAGCTCTATACCGCCGAGCGCGGCGGCGGCGCTTTTATGAACGACCGCCGGCTGCGCGTCGCCGGCCGCACCAAGCTGGTCGATGCAGTGATCGGCTGCGGCATGCCGCATCTCGGGCGTGGCCAGCACGGCAATTTCCTCATCGAGTTGCGCAATGTCATGGCCGAGGTCTCTGGCGTCCGCCGTCTCGGCTCCGCCTCGCTCGATCTCGCCTACGTCGCTGCCGGCCGCATGGACGGGTTCTGGGAAACCGGCCTGTCGGCCTGGGATGTCGCCGCCGGCATTTTGCTGATCCGCGAGGCGGGCGGTTTCGTCTCCGATTTCGCCGGGGGACAGGATGTGCTGAACGCCGGTTCACTGGTTGCCGGCAACGAACTCATCCAGCGCGCGCTGTTGAAGACTATAAAAAGGCCACTTTCAGCCAGCTGATAGAGGCACGCCGCGCTGAAGCGCCGCAGTCGCAAAACCGCAACCAAAGCTTGAAATACTGTCCCGCGGCCGCCCAGATAAGGCGACGCAGGATCATCGATGACGAACAGCCGGCCCCAACCCCAGAGCGAACTCTCCCAGCTCGACATCCCCTTCATGGGGCGCTGGCATTACTCGCGCGCCGAGATCATCGCCGACGGTATTGTCCACGCCGTGGGCATCGTGCTGGCGATCGCTGCCGGCTCGACGCTGCTGGCACTGGCCGCCTATCGAACCGGCCCCGGCGAATATGTCGCCGCCGCCTTCTATGTGGTCTCGCTGCTCACCGTGCTGTCGGTTTCGCTGGCCTATAATCTCTGGCCGGTATCGTCGCCGGCGAAATGGATATTGCGGCGCTTCGATCATGCGGCGATCTACCTGCTGATCGCGGCGACCTACACGCCTTTCCTGGCCCAGCTCGGCGGCTCGCCGCTGGCCGTTTCGATGATCGTCCTGGTCTGGATCGCCGCGGCTGTCGGCATCGCCATCAAGGTCTTTCTTCCCGGCCGTTTCGACCGACTGGCGATCGTCTTCTATCTAGCTATCGGCTGGAGCGGCATCGTTCTGGTGGAGCCGCTCGTGCGGACGCTGCCGGCGACATCGATCGCGCTCATCGTTGCCGGCGGCATCGTCTATTCCTGCGGCGTGATCTTCTTCGCCTGGAAGGGCCTGCGCTTCCACAATGCGCTGTGGCATGGCTTTGTCGTCACCGGCGCCGGCCTGCATCTGGCCGCCATGGTCGACTGCCTGGTCATCAACCGGCTTTGACCTCCGGTCGCGGACAGTGGCAATATTGCCAAGCGCCATTCAATTTCGTCACAATTCCGTTTAGAGTCGCAAACACAAATTGATCGGCGGCGACGGCATCGGAAACGGGGCACGGATGACTCTTCTCAGATCCTTCGGCATGGGCAGGCGCTCCGACGTTCTGATCTACGATCCGCACAAATTGTCGAGCCCGCAGGTGTTTCTGCTGACCATGGTGATCTTTCTGTTCATCGTGGCCTTTATCGCCGCCATCCTGACCCGCCAGATCTCGACGGCCTTCGTCACCAATCCCGGCCTCAACGGCCTGATCATCGGCGTGCTGGCGGTCGGCATCCTGTTGGCCTTCGTCCAGGTCGGCCGGCTGTTCCGCGAGGTGCGCTGGGTCAACTCGTTCCGCGCCGGTTCCGAAACCACCGAACCGGTGCTGCTGGCGCCGATGAAGGCGATGATCGGTCGCTCGTCGACGATTGCCTTCTCGACCAGTTCGATGCGCACCATGCTGGATTCGATCGCCACCCGCCTCGACGAAAGCCGCGACACGTCGCGCTACCTTGTCGGACTGCTGGTGTTCCTCGGCCTGCTCGGCACCTTCTGGGGCCTGCTCAACACGATCGGCTCGATCCGCGAAACCATCGAGTCGCTCGATCCCGGCACCGGCGATGCCGCCGCCGTGCTCGAATCCCTGAAGCAGGGGCTTTCCGCTCCGTTGGCCGGCATGGGCACCGCCTTCTCGTCCTCGCTGTTCGGCCTGTCCGGCTCGCTGGTGCTCGGCTTCCTCGACCTGCAGGCCGGCCGCGCCCAGACGCGCTTCTATACCGAACTCGAAAACTGGCTGTCCTCGGTCACCGACCTGTCCTCCGACATCGTCGTTGCCGACGCGGCCAAGACCGAACCCTCCGAGGAAATCCGGCTGTTGTCGGAAAAGCTGCGCACCCTGCAGGAGAATGGCGGCGGCTCCAATCCGCGCGTCGCCACCGCCATGGCCAATCTCGCCGACGGCATTTCCGGCCTGGTCAAGAACATGCGCTCGGAACAGCAGATCATGCGCGACTGGGTCGAGGCCCAGTCCGACGAGCAGAGGGCGATGCGCAACACCTTGGAGAAGATCGCCGACGCCTTGAAGAAGACTGGAGTGCATTGACGTGGCGTTGGCACGAGGCCGGCGCTCCGACCGCCGCATCGATTACTGGCCGGGCTTCGTCGATGCGCTGTCGACGCTGCTGTTGTCGATCATGTTCCTGCTCACGGTTTTCGTGCTGGCGCAGTTCCTGCTCGGCCGCGAGATCTCCGGCAAGGACACGGTGCTCAACCGCCTCAACTCGCAGATCAACGAGTTGACCCAGCTTCTGGCGCTGGAGCGCTCGACGACGCAGGACAAGGAAGACACCCTTGCCAATTTGCAGGCATCGCTGTCTGCGTCGGAGGCGGAAAAGAGCCGGCTCGAGCAATTGCTGGCGCAAGGCGCCGGTGCCGGCGATGCCGCCAACCAGCGCGCAACGGCCCTTTCCGGCGAGCTCGACAGCCAGCGCCAGATCAGCCAGCAGGCGCTAAGCCAGGTCGAGATCCTCAACCAGCAGATTTCGGCGCTGCGCAAGCAGATCGCAGCGCTCGAACAAGCGCTCGACGTGTCCGAAACGCGCGACCGCGAATCCAACACCAAGATCGCCGATCTCGGCCGCCGCCTCAACGTCGCACTGGCGCAACGCGTGCAGGAGCTGAACCGCTACCGCTCCGATTTCTTCGGCCGCTTGCGTGAAATTCTCGCCGACCGCGAGAACATCCGCATCGTCGGCGACCGCTTCGTCTTCCAGTCGGAAGTGCTTTTCCCGACCGGCTCCGAACTGATCAACGATGCCGGCAAGGTCGAGATGAAGAAGCTCGCCGATGCCATCATCGAATTGCAAAAGGAAATCCCGCCGGAGATCAACTGGGTGCTGCGCGTCGACGGCCACACCGACAACAAGCCGCTCTCCGGCACCGGCCGCTACCGCGACAATTGGGAATTGTCGACGGCGCGCTCGACATCGGTGGTCAAGTTCCTGATCGAGAACGGCGTGCCGGCCAACCGGCTGGTCGCGGCCGGCTTCGGCGAATTCCAGCCGCTCGACCCCGCCGATACCGAAGAGGCGCGCAACAAGAACCGCCGCATCGAGTTGAAGCTGACCGAGCGGTGATCTGCAGAGCCTTTGGCTTGTATCATGTGCCAGGTCGAGCCGGCTCAAGTCGGCGGCATTTAGGGCACTGGCGCGGCAGCGGCAAGAGCTGAAAGAATTACCTTTTTTAATTACACTTTGCCGCCATGGGATTTTAGCCTTGGTCATGGGCCGAGAACCGCCGGCGGTGGAACCGCTCATCGCGTCGCGACGGAACCTGACGGCCCGCGGCCGGAAGGCAGGCCCCTCCCAACCACCGCTTTCCCCAGTAAAGGAGACGCAACCATGCCCTTCTCCGCTCCCAGGAATCTCAGGACTGCTACGCTCGCCACACTTCTCCTCGCCGTTCCGTTTGCTGGCGCTTACGCCGGCCCGCGTGCGACGGCCTTGATCAATCAGATCCAAAGCGTGGAGACGGGTATCCAGGGCGCCATCCGGGCGAACAAGCTCGAGCCGGGCGAGGCACGTGACTTGCGCAGGCAGGTCGCTCAACTCGATCGGGCCGCCCAGAGGGCCGCGCGCGATGGAACGATGCCGAGCACGCAATATCAGCAGTTGCTGGCGCAGCTCGACGATGTCAGCCAAAAGCTGCGCGCCGATACCGGCAGTGCCTTCCTCATCGGCAACGGCGCCGATGGCGGATACTATCCAAACGGCTATGGCCCAACTTATCCAGGCGGCTGAAATCGGCCGCAGCGCCCGGCGCTGTGGCAATTGATTTTGCGCATGATCCTTTTCCAGCTTTCGGTTCAGGGATCATGCGCTAGCCCAACGCCAGCGCAATCAGCGCCAGCACTGCCGGCACTGTCTGGATGAACAGGATTTTACGGCCCGCCGTCGCTGCGCCGTAAAGGCCGGCGACGGCGACGCAGAGCAGGAAGAAGACTTTGAACTGGAAACCGGCTTCGCCGAGGTAAAGCCCCCAGATCAGTCCGGCTGCGAGAAAGCCGTTGTAAAGCCCCTGATTGGCCGCGAGCACTTTCGAGGCAGTGGCGAATTCCGGCGTCAGCTTGAATACCATATGGCCGCGCGGCGTGTCCCACAGCACGCCACCGCTTCCGCAAGATGCTTTTCGGCCGTTGCGGCCGGCAGTCAATGCATCGGTCGCAGACGGTCTTCAGGGGTTGCCAACAGTTTTGCATTGATATCTTTTTCTCGCCGTCAAATCAGCGGAACCCACAATGTCCTTTCAAAAACTCGACGACCTCGGCCACAAGCTCGAAGCGCTGGAACACGCCCTCGCCATCCTCGGCGCCGACGAGGCGACGCATATGGCGGTCGGCGGCGGCGAGAAGCGCGCGGAGGCAATGTCGGCGCTTGCCGGCATGCACCATGCCCGGGCGACTGCGCCGGAGATTGCCGACTGGATAGCGGCGGCCGAGCAGGAAGCGCTGAACGAACCGCAGCAGGCCGCAGTCAGGGAATTCCGCCGGCAATACACCAACCTGACCTGCCTGCCGGTCGAGTTCGTCGAGCGCCAGACGACCGCGCGCATGCGCTCCGAGCAGCTCTGGCGCGACCTGCGCGCCAAGAACGACTGGGCCGGCTTCCTGCCGGCGCTGGAAGGCGTCGTGGCGCTGGTCCGCGAGGAGGCGGCACTTCGCGCCGAGGTGCTCGGGCTCGAGCCTTACGACGCGCTGATGGAGCAATATGACCCGGGCAATCGCACCGCCGACATCACGCCTGTGTTTGCCGAGTTGAAGGCCTTCCTGAAAGGCTTCGTGCCGGAGGCACTTGCCGTGCAGGAAGAGCGGCTGGCGAAACATCCGCTGAAGCCGCTTTCCGGCAGCTACCCCTTGGACAAGCAGCGCGAGCTTGGCCTCGCGATGATGGCGGCAGTCGGCTTCGACCTCACCCACGGCTCGCTGTCGGTTTCGCACCATCCGTTCTGCGGCGGCGTGCCGAGCGACGTGCGCATCACCACCCGCTACAAGACCTCGGATTTCCTGTCGGCGCTGATGGGCGTGCTGCACGAGACCGGCCATGCGCTGTACGAGCAGAACCTGCCGAAGGCGTGGGCGCACTGGCCGCTCGGCAGAGCGCGCGGCATGGCGGTGCATGAAAGCCAGAGCCTGTTCGTCGAAAAGCAGATCGGCCGCAATCCAGAATTCTGGCGCTGGGCGCTGCCGGTGGTCGAAAGACACCTTGGTGAGAGCTGGACGATCGACGACATCCTGCCGCATGTGCACCGGGTCGAGCGCGGTCTGATCCGCGTCGATGCCGACGAGGTCACCTATCCGCTGCACGTCATCCTGCGCTACGAGCTGGAGCAGGAGCTTGTCTCGGGTCGGCTGGAGGCAGCCGACCTGCCCGAGGCCTGGGATGCCAAGATGCGCGATTATCTCGGCCTGTCGACATCAGACAATCCGGCTGATGGTCCGATGCAGGACGTCCACTGGCCGGGTGCCGCCTTCGGCTATTTCCCCTCCTACACGCTGGGCGCCATGATGGCGGCGCAGCAATGGGCGGCGCTGACCAGAGATCATCCTTCAGCCGATGAAGACCTCGCCAAGGGAGATTTCGCCGCGATCAACGACTGGCGCCGCAAAAGGATCTGGTCGCAAGGCTCGCGCTGGTCGACGCCCGAACTGCTCGAACGCGCCACCGGCGAAAAGCTCAATGCCGTGCATTTCACCGATCACCTGAAGAAGCGGTACGGGAACTGAGCAGCTTCATCTATTCCTGGTTCTTGACGCGGTGACCGCAGAAATCCGCGAAACTGGCCTTTACTTTGGTGGGAAAGCCTCTGAAAAAGGAGTTCTTCCAAGTTGGGCGAGCGTAGATGTCTGCCTGTTACAGTTTTCATAGGGTGAAGTCTTTCTGGCGCCGCTTGGTATTTTTCATCTTATTGATCGGTCTGAGTTCTCCGGCCATGTCCGACGACATGGTTCTCAAGGGTCCGGCAGAAAGCTGGGTAAAGCAGCTTGATATTCCGGCTGCCGATCCCACCCGATCGGATCAAATCAAGAATGGCGTTTCGTGGCTGCTCTCGGACGATCAGATCAAGCATCGCGCCGGCGGCTATGTCGAGTACTCGCGCACCGTCTATAAAATCGTCGACCGTCCCGGCCTGGATCGTGGCGCGAGCATCGATCTGCAGTTCGATCCGTCCCGGCACAAGGTCACGCTCAACCATCTTCACATCATCCGCGATGGCGCCGTTTTGGACCGGCTGGAAGGCGCGGAATTCGACATCTTCCGCAGGGAAAGAGATGCCGAGAAAGGCGTCTTCGACGGCTGGCTGACAGCACATGTCAACATCGATGATGTGCGTACCGGCGACATCGTCGATTACGGGTCGACCTATGAAATAACACCGCTGGTCGGCAAGGATCTCTTCTTCAAGAATTTCTCCACCGAATGGGAAGAGCCGGTAGCACTTATCCGCACAAGCATCATTTGGCCTTCGGGCCAGCCGCTCGAGATCAAGACCAGGGGAACCCGACTCAAGCCCTCAATCTCCCCGACTGGGCCGGACACCACCTATCTGTGGGAAATTCCAAACCCGAAACCGGTCAATGTCGAGGATAACCTGCCCGTGACCTATCCAGGCTGGGGCTCTATCGATGTCGCGTCTACCGCGAATTGGCAAAGTGTGGTCGATGCTGTTGCGCCCTACTACAAGCCAGCGACGGTTTTTCCCTCGGCTTTTGCCGCAAAGCTCGACGACATCGCTCTGCGGCATCCGGTGCCCGAAGACCGGATGGTCGAGGCAATGCGGCTGGTGCAGGACCAGATCCGCTATGTAAGCCTGTCGATGGGTGCCGGTTCCTACGTTCCGCGTGATCCCGCGACGGTCATCCTGAGCGGGTTTGGTGACTGCAAGGACAAGGCACTGCTGCTGGTTTCGTCGCTTGTGCGGCTTGGCATTGCTGCAGAGGTCGCCTTGGCCGATCTCGACGAGGGACGGGCCCTGGACCAGCATCTGCCGGCGCTTCGCGATTTCGACCATGCCATCGTCAAGGCAAGGATCGGAGCAAAGACATATTGGCTGGACGCCACGAACTATCTTCAGGGCGGCAAGGCGCACAATCTCGCACAGCCGGACTACGGCTTCGCGCTGCCGCTTTCCAGCACCGGGGGGTTGGAGAAGATGCCGAGTCCTGTGCTTACCAGCCCATCGATCCAGATCGTCGAGGACTTCGACTTTCCGCGGAAACCGGGCGATCCCCTCGTGCTGACGGTCTTCTCGACATATGAGGACGCCGATGCCGATTGGATGCGCGGCAACTTGGCCAGCCGGTCGCTGAGCGAGGTGTCGGACGCCTACCTGAAATATTACAACAAGCAATATCCGGGCATCCAAACCGTCGCCAAGCCGGAAATCGTGGATCGCCGCGACGGCAACATAGTGAGCGTGAAGGAAAGTTATCGCTTGCCGGCGGAGGCGCTGGCGGCCAACGATCTGGCAAAGAATTTCCCGATCCGCGCGGCCGATCTCGGCAACAACTCTCTTCCAACCCCGACAATCGTCGACCGAACCGGGCCCGTCTCCCTCGGCCCCCAGTTCTACCGGCGTCACAAGGTGACCGTGCGCAACCTCAAGGCGAGGTTTTCCGGCGAGTCGATGAAAAACGTCGTGACGCCCTATCTGTCTCTCAAGGCGTCCTGGTCCAACACGCCCACCGAATTTCAAGTTGAATGGAACTTTCAGACGCTGGCAACCGAAGTGCCGGCCAAGGCGATTGCCGACTATCTGAAAACCGTCGATGACGTCGCAGACGAAATTCGGTGGCAGTACGATTTTACCTATGAAGAGCCGCCTGCCGATGTGCAGCTCAGCGATCCGGCAAAGGAGCAGCGACAGACCGTCGCCAGCATGCTTTTGTTGTCGCTGCTTGTCGGCGTTCCCCTGTTCATCGCCTATCGACGCGGCAAACGCCGAGCTTTCGGTGGCTGAAGAATCCCAGCGGCCGCGGGCGGACAATGATGCCGAAAAGCGGATGCCGGTTTTCGGAAAAGATCACGGTCAAATGAGAAGATAGAGCCCGACCCCGATGTCATCGGTATGGAACAGGCTCTGGCTCGGTAGCCGATGCTACTCGGCCGCGCCCCTGAAAGCATTCGCCCCGGTATCGAACTGCAGCTTGGCCAGCCGCGCATAGATGCCGCCCTTGGCGACCAGGCTCTGATGCGTGCCTTCCTCGACGATGCGGCCGCCATCCATGACCAGGATGCGATCGGCCTTCAGCACGGTTGCCAGCCGATGGGCGATGACGATCGTGGTGCGGCCCTGCATCAGCCGGTCCAGCGCCGTCTGCACCAGCGTCTCGCTTTCGGCATCTAGTGCCGAGGTCGCCTCGTCGAGCAGCAGGATCGGCGCATCGCGCAAAATGGCGCGGGCGATGGCCACGCGCTGGCGCTGGCCGCCCGACAGCGTCACACCGCGCTCGCCGACCTGGCTGTCATAGCCCTTTTCGAGTTTTAGGATGAACTCGTCGGCAAGCGCGTCCTTCGCCGCCGCCTCGATCTCGGCCTGGGCGGCCCCCGGCCGGCCAAAGCCGATATTGTCGCGCGCGCTTGCGGCAAAGATGGTGACGTCCTGCGGCACGATGGCGATGCGCGCGCGGATCGCGGCCGGATCGGCCTCGCGCAGATCGACCCCGTCGATGACGATCCTGCCGGCCTCCGGATCGTAGAAGCGCAGAAGCAGCGAAAAGACGGTGCTTTTGCCGGCGCCGGATGGCCCGACGATCGCCACCGTCTCGCCGGGTTTGACCTGAAAGCTGAGGCCGTGGACGGCGGCGCGGTCGGGCCGGGCCGGATAGGAGAAGGAGACATCGTCGAAGCTGATCGCGCCTCTCGCCTTTGCCGGCAGCGGCTTCGGATCGGCGGGCGCCTGGATCGCGGGTTTCTCGGCCAGGATCTCGGTCAGCCGTTCGGCAGCGCCGGCTGCCTGGGCAAGTTCACCCCAGACTTCCGACAGGGCGCCGAGCGCGCCGGCGGCGAACACCGAATAGAGCAGGAATTGGCCAAGCGTCCCTGGCGACAGCGTGCCGTCGAGCACGTCGCGCGAACCGAACCACAGCACCGCCACCACCGAAGAAAAAATCATGAAAATGGCGAAGAAGGTGAGAAAGGAGCGGGCAAGGATCGAGGCCCGCGCCGCTTCGAACGCTGCTTCCACGGCGGATGAAAAATACCCGGTTACAAGCTTCTCGTTGGTGAAGGCCTGCAGCGTGCGCACCGCGCCGATCTGCTCGCTGGCGTAGGCGGTGGCATTGGCCAGAGTATCCTGCGCCAGCCGTGACTTGCGCCGCACCGAGCGGCCGAAGGCGACCAGCGGCAGCACGATTACCGGAATGGCCGCGATGACCAGGCCGGACAGTTTTGGGCTGGTGAAGACCATCATCGCCACGGCGCCAAGGCCGAGGATGACGTTGCGCAGCGCCACCGAGGCGGTAGCACCGACGGCCGATTTGACCTGTGTCGTGTCGGCGGCGAGCCGCGAGACGATCTCGCCCGACTGGGCCGTGTCGAAGAAGGAGGGCGACAGCGTGGTGACGTGGGCAAAGACATCGCGGCGGATATCGGCAACGACGCGCTCGCCAAGCGTGATGACGAAATAGTAGCGGCTGGCTGATGCCGCCGCCAGCACGGCGGCCATCACCACCAGCATGGCGAAATATTCGGCAATGAAGCTGGAGTCGGAAGCGGAAAAGCCGTGATCTATCATCCGCCGCACAGCCAGCGGCAGCGCCAGCGTCGTCGCCGCCGCGACGGCCAGCGAGATGATCGCACCGATGACCATTTTGCGGTAATGGGTGATGTAGGGAAACAGGCGCTGCAGCGGCCTCAGCGAGCGCCTGCGCTCGTCTGCATCGCCGCTGATGTTCGCCATGACCGTTTCCTTTGGCCCTTTGAGGTTTGCGCCCATCAATATGCGCTTGCCGCGGCCTTGTGATTCAATTCCGGCTGATGTATAGGCTCGCCGACCGTTTTAGAAGCCGTGGCTCCTCAATAGCCGCGGCTTCGAGTTTTAAAAAGGGGCGCATCGACGCAGGCTTCAGCCCGTCGGCAGCACCCGGCAAGCCAGGAACAGAACCATGAAGACCGACATCCATCCCGACTATCACACCATCAAGGTCGTTATGACCGACGGCACCGAATACATGACCCGTTCGACCTGGGGTAAGGAAGGCGATACGATGAACCTCGATATCGACCCGACCACCCATCCGGCCTGGACCGGCGGCCAGCAGACCCTGCTCGACCGCGGTGGCCGCCTGTCGAAGTTCAAGAAGCGCTTCGAAGGTTTCGGCCTCTAAGCCAACGACCTTTCGTACATCGAAAACCCGCCCCTCGTGGCGGGTTTTTTGTTGCCTAGGTGCGGTCCTACCGATCGAGCAACTCCCGCAGCGCCATCCGCTTGTAGGCGGCAACCAGCCTGTCGCCTTCTTGCCGCCCGACCGAGATCGCCAGCCGCATTGCGGCCTCGCCCATCTGCCAGATGAGAAATGCCGTCGTTTCCAGCGCTTCCGGATCGGCGGACGGCCGCAACCGCTTCAGCACCGCAGTGAGGAATTCGGCGTTGGCCCGGCTGTCGGCGAGCTCAAGTTCGCGCAACGCCTTGTCGGCCTGCGTGCCCGACCAGATGTCGCGCATCACCGGCTCCGCCAGGAACATTCCGTAGTAGATATCCACCAGTTCCGAAAATGCCTGGCGCAGGCCTTCGGCGTCGTTGACCTCGGCCAGTGCTGCCGCAATGCAGGCCTGGCTTTCGGCGGTGTAGCGTTCGGCCAGCGCCCAGATGATCGCCCGCTTGTCCGGGAAGAACTGGTAGAGCGAGCCGATCGACACGCCGGCCCTCTCGGCCACCTCGCCCATGCGCATGGCGTCGCTGCCTTGCTCGGCGATCAGCGCCGAGGCGGCGGCCAACATGCGCTCGACCCGCTCGCGGCTGCGCTGCTGGCTCGGTGCCCGGCGCGGCGATGCGATCTGGCCGTCCTGTGAATCCGATACGGCAGAGCCTTCCATCACTGTCTCCAGACGAACAATCAACAAATTGGCTTGACTCGCAAAATACGAGGGTTTATCACGTTTTGCAAATGTGAGGATTACTCACATTTGTAAACTGAGGAAAATCGACATGAACCCTACTGTAACGAAACCAACTTTGATCCTCGGCGGCACCGGCAAGACCGGCCGCCGTCTCGCCGAGCGGCTGACGGCGCGGGGCCTGCCGGTGCAGATCGGCTCGCGCTCGGGTACGCCGCCCTTCGACTGGGAAAATAACACGACCTGGGAACCCGCGCTTGATGGTGTCGGCGCCGTCTACATCAGCTACTATCCTGATCTTGCGGTGCCCGGCGCGGCCGACACCGTCGGCGCCTTCTCTCGTCTTGCCGTGGAGTGTGGTGTGCGCCGGCTGGTACTGCTGTCGGGGCGCGGCGAAACGGAAGCACAGCGCGCCGAAGAGATGCTGAAAGCTTCGGGCGCCGATTGGACGATCCTGCGCTGCGCCTGGTTTTCCCAGAACTTCAGTGAAGGCTTTCTCGTCGAATCTTTGCTGGAGGGCGAGGTGGCGTTGCCGGTCGGCAGTGTGGGCGAACCATTTGTGGATGCCGACGATATCGCGGAGGCCGCCTTTGCCGTACTAACCCAGCAAGGACATGTCGGAGAGCTCTATGAGCTGACCGGGCCGCGGCTGCTGAGCTTCGCCGACGCGGTCGCCGAGATCGGCAGGGCGGCCGGCCGCGACATCCGTTTTATCAGGATTTCGCATGCCGAATTCACCGCCACCACAGCGGAGCACGAATTGCCTGCCGAGTTCGCGTGGCTGCTTAACGAGCTGTTCACCGAAGTGCTTGACGGCCGCAACGAGTCGCTGACCGACGGCGTCCAGCGCGTGCTCGGCCGCGCCCCAAAGGACTTTTCCACCTACGCAACCGAAACCGCCGCCACGGGCATCTGGAGGAACTGACATGATCATGAAGCTGCTTCCCACCCTCACCTTCGTCGCTGCCATTGGCTCAGGCGTTGTCGGCGGCGTTTTCTTCGCCTTCTCCAACTTTATCATGCCGGCGCTCGCCCGCTTGCCTGCCGGAGGCGGCATCGCCGCCATGAATTCGATCAACATAACCGTGATTACGCCGGCATTCATGACCGCGCTTTTCGGCACCGGGCTGGTCTGTCTTGTCCTTGCCGCCGGCGCTCTTATCGGCTGGAGCCAACCGGGTGCATTCTGGCTCCTCGCCGGCGCCCTGATCTACCTCGTCGGCAACCCGATCGTGACGATGATGTTCAACGTGCCGCTCAACAACGCCCTGGCGGCCATCGATCCGGCAAGCGCCAACGGCGCCGCGGTATGGGCCATTTATCTCAGGGACTGGGTGATGTGGAACCACGTCCGCACCATCACTGCCATCGTGGCGCTGGGCTGCTTCATCTTCGCATGGCGGTGAATGCAGGACGGAAGTGTAAAAGGCCGGTCAGGCAGGGTCTTTTGACTTATGGCCCTTGCGGTCGGCGTGGCCGAGATCGCGATCCGGATCGATGACGTCGCGAACCAGTTGCTTGAGCTTTGCGGCGTCGGGAAAACCGCCGTCACGCTTGCGGTCCCAGACCAGCGTGTTATTGCAGGAAATGGTGAAGATGCCGCCGGTGCCGGGCACCAGCGTCACTTCGCCGAGATCGGTACCGAAGGTGGACAACAACTCCTGCGCCATCCAGCCGGCCCTGAGCAGCCATTGGCACTGGGTGCAATAGGTGATGCGGACTGTGGGCAGCGCGTGTTGGGTCATGCCGCGCTGAGCTTCGCCAAGGTCTCCTCGTCAACCTCGAAATTGGCGTAGACGCTCTGCACGTCGTCGTCGTCCTCGAGCGTCGCGACCAGCTTCATCAGCGATTGTGCCCGCTCCTCATCGACCGCGATATTGGTCTGCGGCTTCCAGATCGGCTTCACCGATTCAGCCTCGCCGAGCGCGCCTTCCAGCGCCTTCGACACTTCGCCGAGATTCTCGAAGGCGCAATAGATCGTGTGGCCTTCCTCGTCCGACTGGACGTCGTCGGCACCAGCCTCGATCGCTGCGTCCATCACCTTCTCGGCGCTGCCGGCCGATGCCGGATAGTAGATCTCGCCGACGCGGTCCCACATGAACGAAACCGAGCCGGTTTCGCCCATCGCCCCGCCGGCCTTGGTGAAGGCGGCGCGCACATTCGACGCCGAGCGGTTGCGGTTGTCGGTCAGCGCCTCGACGATCAGCGCGACGCCGCCTGGCCCGTAACCCTCGTAGCGCACGGCTTCGTAGGTCTCGGCATCGCCCATCGACGCCTTGTTGATGGCGCGCTGGATATTGTCCTTCGGCATCGACACCGCCTTGGCATTCTGCACCGCAAGGCGCAGGCGCGGGTTCATCGATGGATCGGGCGTGCCGCTCTTGGCAGCGACGGTGATTTCGCGCGCCAGCTTGGAAAACATTTTCGACCGCACCGCATCCTGGCGGCCCTTGCGGTGCATGATGTTCTTGAACTGTGAATGGCCAGCCATGGCACCCCTGTCGTCTTCTCGGCTAGAGCATCTGCCGCCTGGTGAGCCACCCGGCATCTTGCAAAATGCTCGAATTCAAAATTTCAGAACGTCCTGCTGCGTCCGGACGGACGGACGGCGCTCTCTGTCGGAATGGCCGGCTTATAGATAAATCGGCTCAATTCGTCCAGCCGCGCCATTGCTGCCGGCACGCAAGGGTTTCAAGACCCGAAAATCGGCAGGCTTCGGCAACCTTTCACCCCTCAAGATCGGATTTCAGCCGGTCGAGGATGCTGATCGCGTGCGTGGCATATTGGCTGATCCAGCGGTCGTGGATGTGCTTGATCGGCAGCGCGTTGAGATGGTTCCAGCGCTCGCGCCCCTCGCGCCGCGCCACCACGAGGTCGGCCTCCTCCAGCACCTTCAGGTGCAGCATGACCGTGCAGCGGTCCATGTCGGGGAAGGCATCGCACAACATGCCGGTGGTCTGCGGCGCATCCTTCAGCTGGTCCAGCAACGCACGCCGGCGCGGATGCGCCAGCGCCTTGAAAACATTATCGTCCCGCGATTGGCTTGACATGTTATATTTCTATAACATATCGTTGACCCGTTCAAGAAAGGAGCTGTGGATATGTCTCTTGGATTCAGGGTTTCGGGCCGCATCGGCAAACCGGTCGCCGAAGTCTTCGATGCGGTCGTCAATCCGAAGAAGCTCAGCGGCTACTTCACCACCATCGGCGGCGCCAGCGCACCGCTGGTGGCGGGCGCCGGCGTCGTCTGGTGGGGCAAGGTCCCGGTCGAGGTCGACGAGGTGAAGAAAGACAGCCGCATCGTGCTGCGCTGGGATGCCACCGGCGCCGACGGCAAGCCAGCCTACAAGACCCGCATCGAGATGAATTTCGAACCGCTCGACGATGGCGGCACTTTCGTCACCATCGCCGAAACCGGCTGGCACGAGGACGCGGTCGGCCTGAAGAAGTCCTACCTCAATTGCGAGGGCTGGTCGCAGATGCTGGCCTGCATGAAGGCCTATGTCGAATACGGCATCAATCTGCGCGACGGCTATTACCGCAGCGAGATGAAGGGCGAGCCGGCCAACGAGAACAACATCTGAAAAACCACCAAGATGACGGAGGCCTGCGATGAAGCAAGTGACGCCATTTCTGATGTTCGAGGGCAAGGCCGAAGAGGCAATGACCTTCTATTGCGAGACGATCCCCGACAGCAACGTCCTTAACGTCACACGTTACGGCTCCGGCGAAGACGGCCCGGAAGGAACGGTCAAGCTGGCGCGCGTGTCCATAAGCGGTCTGGAAGTGATGGTCTACAACAGCCCCGTGCACCATGCCTTCACGTTCACGCCGTCGGTCTCGCTGTATGTGGATTGCTCCACGGAGGCAGAGCTGAACGGCATTGTCGAGGCGCTGGCCAAGGACGGCAAATTTCTGATGCCGCTGGACAATTATGGTTTCAGCCGCCGGTTTGCATGGCTCAACGACAGGGTCGGAGTCTCCTGGCAAATCAATTTGGCATAGCGGGTTCTGGACCGAACCGGCCAATCGAACCTGAACACGGCAATGGGGCCAGCAAATGACCGCGAAGATCACCGGCGGCATCAACATCGCCATGAAAGTCCCGCCGCATCAATACCAGGCGACGAACGCCTTCTATCGCAACGTCGTCGGCCTGAAGCCATTCACGGCCAAGGCGCCGGCCGTCGGCTTTGAACTCGGCCCCAATCGCCTGTGGATCGACGAGGCGCCGATGATGAGCCAGGCCGAGATCTGGCTGGAGCTGTTCACCGATGATTTTCCGGCCGCGGCGGAGCATCTCGCCAAGGCCGGTGTCGTGCGCTGCGACGCCATCGAGGCACTGGGTGAAGGCTTTCGCGGCGGCTGGATCACCAATCCGGCCAACATCATTCACCTCGTGCGCGAGCCCGATGCCTGGTGAACAGGCGGCGGCGCCATGGAAAGGAGGACGATATGGAAATCCGCGAAACACCGACCGCCGAAGCCGGCATGCTGATAAGGCGGCCGGTCGCCGACGTATTCGAAGCCTTCGTCGATCCGGCGATCACGACGAAGTTCTGGTTCACCCATGGCAGCGACAGGTTGGACAGCGGCAGGGAAATCAGTTGGGAATGGCGCATGTATGGCGTCTCGACGACGGTCAATGTCAGTGAGATCGTCGAAAATAAGAAGATCGTCATGCAATGGACCGATCCGCCGACCACGGTAGTGTGGACTTTCGCCGAGATGCCGGGCGCCACGACCTTTGTCGAGGTCCGCAATTTCGGCTTTGCCGGCAGCCCCGATGAGCAGGTCAAGCAGGCGATCGGCTCGACCGGCGGTTTTGCGCTGGTGCTCGCCGGCGCCAAGGCGTGGCTGGAGCAAGGCCTGACGCTTGGCCTGATCGGCGACCGCCATCCGAAGGGTGTGCCGGGGCATTAGGTCAGCCGCGGTGGGCCATCCTCAGTGGCCGCCGCCCTTTGCCTTCTTCCGCCGCCGCGCCAGCATGTTGAGCCCTTCGACCAGCGCCGAAAAGCCCATGGCAGCGTAGATATAGCCTTTCGGCACATGGTAACCCATGCCGTCGGCGATCAGCGTCATGCCGATCATCAGCAGGAAGCCGAGCGCCAGCATGACGATGCTGGGGTTCTTGGCGATGAAATCGGCCAGCGGCCCGGCCGCCAGCATCATCACGCTCACCGCCGCGATCACCGCGATGTACATGATCGCGATTTCGTCGGTCATGCCGACCGCGGTGATGATCGAGTCGATCGAGAAGACGAGGTCGAGCAGCAGGATCTGAAAAATCGCGCCAGCCAGCGACAGCTGCAGTGTCTCGCCCATCATCGTGTCCTGGTGATCATCGAGATCGACCGTGTGGTGGATCTCCTTGGTCGCCTTCCAGACGAGGAACAGGCCGCCGGCGATCAGGATCAGATCGCGCCATGAAAAGCCGTGGCCGAAGGCGGTGAATATCGGCGTCGTCAGTTGGACGATGATCGAGATGGTGGCCAGCAGGATCAGCCGCATCACCAGCGCGGCGGAGATGCCGAGCCGCCGAGCGCGGGCGCGCTGCGCTACCGGCAATTTGTTGGTCAAAATCGAGATGAAGATCAGATTGTCGATGCCGAGCACGACCTCCAGCACGATCAGCGTCAGCAGCGCGACCCATGCCGTCGGATCGGAGACAAAGGCGAAATGCGGCGCCAGGAATTCGACTAGCTGCATGGAGGTCGTCCCCTCTACGATCTAGAGCAGTTTCGCCGGCAATTGGGTATTGCAAGCGTCTATATCAATGTCATGACCAGAAGGATGGAGCCGTTTCCTCCAGCCGCGGGCCGCGGCGAAACGGCGCGATGCGTTCGGTCAGGCCGCTACGGTCGGAAATGTCGACGCCGACGCCGCACAATGTCGCCGGTCCGGTCGACGCCTCGAAGCGGCCTTTCGGCACCTTGGACAAAAACCGGTTGAGCGGCTCCTCCTTGTCCATGCCGAGCGAGGAATCGTAATCGCCGCACATGCCGGCATCGGAAATATAACCGGTGCCGCCATTGAGGATCTGGTGATCGCCGGTCGGCTGATGCGTATGAGTGCCGACAACAAGGCTGGCACGGCCGTCGACGAAATGGGCGAAGCACATTTTTTCCGAGGTCGCCTCGGCATGGAAATCGATGACGATCGCATCGGCCTGCTCGCCAAGCGGACAAGCGGCAAGTTCGCGCTCGCCGGCCTGGAACGGATCGTCGAGCTCGGGATGCATGAACACCCGGCCCATGATGTTGGCGACCAGCACGCGCGCGCCGTTCCTGGCGATGTAGACGCCTGAGCCGCGCCCCGGCGTACCCTTGGGGAAATTGGAAGGACGCAGGAAGCGCTCTTCGCGCGGCGCGAAAATCAGCGCATCGCGCTGGTCCCAGACATGGTTGCCGGTGGTGACGACATCGGCGCCGGCAGAGATCGTCTCGCGAAAAATCTCCTCGGTGATGCCGAAGCCGCCGGCGGCGTTCTCGCCATTGACGATGACGAAGTCGAGTTTGAAATCCGAGATCAGGCCGGGCAGTTGTTCCCACACCGCCGTACGTCCTGTCTTGCCGACCATGTCGCCGAGGAAGAGAAGTCTCATATAAGCGTGATCCCGAACCGAAGGTCAGCGAAGCAAAAAGCTGCATGACTTTCGGAAAAGACCATGCGTCCAGGAACTTATCTACAATTTCGGCCCGAACCGGCGCAACCCGCTCTCGGTGAGTATTTCCGGAATGATCATGTCATGCGGCTCGTCCGGCACCAGGGCCACCTCCTGGCAGTCGAAGGCAATGCCGATCAGCCGCGGCTGCTGCCCCTTGTCGGCCAGCCGTGCGATCGCCCGGTCGTAATAGCCTGCGCCGTACCCGATACGGTGCCCGCGCGCATCGAAGGCGGCAAGCGGCACCAGCATAACCTGCGGATCGAGCACCTCGGCTTCCTCATGCGGCCCGACGGTGCCGAAGCCCATGTCGATCATCGGCGCGCCGCGCACCAGTTCGCGAAAAACGATGGTGGTCTTGTCGAGAATGGCCGGCAGGCAGAGCCTTGCCCCCTTTTCGCGCAAGGCGAACATCAGCGGCCGGACGTCGACTTCCGAGCCCATCGGCCAGAAACCGGAGACGATCTGGCCCGGCTCGACCGTGATCTGGTCGCGCGCCATCTCGGCCATTTCGAGTGCTGCCTCCACCCGCCAGAAAGGATCGAGCGCGTCGCGGCGCCCGAGGGCTTGGTTGCGGAGATTTTTTTTCAGGTCTTTTGGGGAGGTCATGCGCCGACGGTAGAAAAGGTCAGATTTGGATAGAGTTTTACGAGCGACGTTTCGGAGGAGCGGAGCGAATTTTTCGTTCGTGAGAGCACCGCACAAAGCGGCGCGACGACAAGATCCGCCAGATATGGCCTTTTCGATAGGTGACGATCCACACAACCGGTGGAGAGAGCGATCCCGGGAACCTACAAAGTAGGTGGGCGCCGTATGAGAAAACCCACGGGTCTTCCCAGGGACAGCTCCCTAGGGATCATTAAGGCCCCGGGGAAAATGTTCTCCTGCCGGGAAGCGCAGACCGTCATACCCAATATAGGCTGACGCCAGACCA
This sequence comes from Mesorhizobium sp. M0306, assembly GCF_040321655.1. Lineage (NCBI taxonomy): Bacteria > Pseudomonadati > Pseudomonadota > Alphaproteobacteria > Hyphomicrobiales > Phyllobacteriaceae > Mesorhizobium > Mesorhizobium sp. M0306. The sequence goes on from NZ_JAMYRY010000001.1 coordinate 887,419, forward strand.
TGCGCCAGAGAGACGACATGTTTCGAGCGCTTAATTCGACGCAGAACCCCTCGACGAGGTCAGCGCCGGCAAGATCCCCGTTTCGCCAGCGGCGCCTTGCACAGCGAAGGCCGCGTCCTTAGGGTCGCGCGATGAACCCGGGAGCAAAAATGCGTTTCGAAGGCACGGCAGCCTATGTTGCCGACAAGGATCTGATGGTGGCGGTCAACGCGGCGATCGCGCTGGAGCGGCCGTTGCTGGTCAAGGGCGAGCCCGGCACCGGCAAGACCGAACTTGCCCGCCAGGTGGCGGCGGCGCTCGACCTGGATCTGATCGAATGGCACGTCAAATCGACGACACGGGCGCAGCAGGGCCTCTATGAATATGACGCCGTCTCGCGGTTGCGCGACAGCCAGCTCGGCGACGAGCGCTTCAACGACATTCGCAATTACATCAAGCGCGGCAAGCTGTGGGGTGCCTTTGCCGCCGGCAAGAAAGTCGTGCTTCTGATCGACGAGATCGACAAGGCCGATATCGAGTTCCCCAACGATCTGTTGCAGGAACTGGATCGGATGGAGTTCTTCGTCTACGAGACCGGCGAGACCATCCGCGCCACCGTCCGGCCGATCGTCATCATCACCTCCAACAACGAAAAAGAGCTGCCGGACGCCTTCCTGCGCCGCTGCTTCTTCCATTACATCCGCTTTCCCGACGTCGAGACGCTGCACAAAATCGTCGACGTGCACTATCCCGGCATCAAGCAGAACCTGGTGCGCGCCGCACTCACGCAATTCTATGAAATCCGCGACGTGCCGGGCCTGAAGAAGAAGCCGTCGACCTCCGAGGCACTCGACTGGATCCGCCTCTTGGTCGCCGACGACATCGCGCCCGAGGACCTGCGCGCCGACCCGAAGAATGCGCTGCCGAAATTGCATGGCGCGTTGCTGAAGAACGAACAGGACGTGCATCTGTTCGAGCGCCTAGCCGTCATGGCGAGACGGCAAGGGTGAAGGGCCGGTCAGTCGGAAGCCGACGAAAGCCCCCGGACAGCGCTTTCCCGTCGCTGGACCGTTGCCCTTGGCCAGGCACGGAGGCAGCTTCGGGTTGCCGACTTCAGAGGGAAACGAAATGACCGAGATCACCGTCCGCCCATTGGCGCAATCCGACCATGCCGACTGGCGACGTCTGTGGACCGCCTATCTCACCTTCTACGAAACCAAGCTGCCGGAAGAGGTTTACGCCGTCACCTGGAAACGGCTGTTCACGGCGGGCGAGTTCGAGCCAAAGGGTTTCATCGCCACCCTCGACGGCAAGGCCGTCGGCCTGACGCACTATCTCTACCATCGCTCCTGCTGGTCGGAGATAAACAACTGTTACCTGCAGGACCTGTTCGCCGACCCCGATGTGCGCGGCAAGGGCGTCGGCGCCGCGCTGATCGAAGCGGTCAAGCAGGAAGCCGGCAAGATCGGCGTCAAGAACGTCTATTGGATGACCCACGAGACCAACACCACCGCACGCAAGCTCTACGACCACGTGGCGCGCAGGACCGGCTTCATCGAGTACGATCTGCTGTAGACGGTGAGATGTTCATCCCCTTCTTCCTCGAACTGAAGGCAGCGCGGGTTCCGGTCTCGCTCCGCGAATATCTGTCGCTGCTGGAGGGGCTGGAAGCCGGGCTGGTCGACTATGATGTCGAGGGCTTTTACTATCTCGCCCGCGCCGCTCTGGTGAAGGACGAGCGCCACATCGACCGCTTCGACCAGGTCTTTTCGCACATCTTCAAAGGTGTCGAGGCGCTGGCCGGCGAAGACCCGGTCGATGTCGCAAACATCCCGGAGGAGTGGCTGCGGAGGCTCGCCGAAAAGCACCTGACCGACGAGGAGAAGAAACTGGTCGAGGCGCTGGGCGGCTTCGAAAAGCTGATGGAGACGCTGAAGAAGCGGTTGGAGGAGCAAAAGGGCCGGCATCAGGGCGGTTCGAAATGGATCGGCACCGGCGGCACCTCGCCCTTCGGCGCCTATGGCTACAATCCCGAAGGCGTGCGCATCGGCCAGCACGAAAGCCGCAACCGCCGCGCGGTAAAAGTCTGGGACAAACGCGAGTTCAGGAATTTCGATGACGCCGTCGAACTCGGCACCCGCAACATCAAGGTCGCGCTGAAGCGGTTGCGCCGCTGGGTGCGCGAAGGCGCCGAAGAGGAATTCGACCTGCCTGGCACCATCCACGCCACCGCCGAGCACGGTTATCTTGATGTTAAGACACAACCCGAACGTCGCAATGCCGTGAAGCTGCTGATGTTCTTCGATGTCGGCGGCTCGATGGACGACCATATCAGGAGTGTCGAGGAGCTGTTTTCGGCCGCCCGCGCCGAATTCCGCCAGCTCGAGTATTTCTACTTCCACAACTGCCTCTACGAGGGTGTGTGGAGGGACAATCGCCGCCGCCATGCCGAGGTGATTCCGACCTTCGATCTCCTCCATAAATATGGCCCCGACTACAAGGTGATCGTCGTCGGCGACGCCTCGATGAGCCCTTATGAGATCGCCCAACCCGGCGGCTCGGTCGAGCACTGGAACCAGGAGGCCGGCGCCGTCTGGCTCGGCCGGTTGCTGCAGCAATGGCCAAACGCGGTATGGCTCAACCCCGAAGCCGAGAAGAATTGGGGTTTTACCCATTCGATCGCCATGATCCGCGATATCTTTGGCGGCCGCATGTTTCCGCTGACGCTCGCCGGCCTCGAAGCCGCGACGAAGCAACTTTCAAGGAAGCACTGAATGGATCCGCGCAAAACAGGACGGTCGACCTGTTTCCTTTGCCTGCAATGCGGTGTCCAGTTCGCGGCGACAGCGACGCCGCCGCAACATTGCCCGATCTGCGAGGACGAGCGGCAATATGTGCGCTGGGAGGGCCAGGCCTGGACCACGCCGGAAGAGCTCGCCGGCGGGCATCGGGTCGTGATCAAGGATGATGCCGGCGTGCTCGCCTTCGGCATCGAGCCGCGCTTCGCCATCGGCCAGCGGGCATTGCTAGCGCAAACGCCGCACGGCAACGTGCTGTGGGACTGCATCTCGATGGTCAGCGACGAGGCGGTGGCCGAGATCAACCGCCGGGGCGGCCTGGCCGCCATCGCCATTTCGCACTGCCAATATTATTCGGCAATGGTCGAGTGGAGCGAGGCGTTTGGCGGCGTGCCGATTTATCTGCACGCCGATGATCGTCAGTGGATCATGCGGCCGCATCCGGCGATCATCAGCTGGGAAGGCGAGACGCGCGCCATAAACCCGTCGCTGACGCTCATCCGCTGCGGCGGCCACTTTGCCGGTGGCCAGGTGCTGCACTGGAAGCGCGACGGCGGCAATGCCATCCTGGCCGGCGATATCCTGCAGGTGACGCCGACTCGCCGTCATGTCAGCTTCATGTACAGCTATCCGAACTATATCCCGCTCAACGCGACGAAAGTGCACGGCATCAAGGCCGCGCTGGAGCCTTTCGCGTTCGACCATATCTACGGCGCGTGGTGGAACCAGAACGTCATCGGAGATGCAAAGGCGGCATTTTCAGCATCGGTTGCGCGCTATCTCGCTGCCATCGCCTGAGGAATTCTTCGCAGCAGGAATTGGAAATACGGGCAAACGCCGTAACAAATGCCTATTTCAGGCGAAGTTGGGAAGGCAACCCAAATAGCAAGATAAGCTAAGAGGAAAAAATGGACAGCCACACCTACCCCGTTACCCGCACCGACGCCGAATGGCGCGCCCGGCTGACGCCCGAGCAATATGCGGTGATGCGCAACCACGGCACCGAGCGACCGGGAAGCTGCGCGCTGCTGCACGAGAAGCGCGCCGGCACCTTCTCCTGCGTCGGCTGCGACCAGCCCTTGTTTGAATCCAAGCTGAAATTCGAGAGCGGCACCGGCTGGCCGAGCTTCAACGATCCCGTGCCGGGCTCGGTCGAGACCACCGTCGACCGCAGCTACGGCATGGTCCGTACCGAGTGCCATTGCGCCCGCTGCGGCAGCCATCTCGGCCACGTCTTCGACGACGGCCCGCCGCCGACCGGTCTGCGCTATTGCATCAACGGCGTGGCGCTCAAATTCGAGCCGGCCGCCTGATCGTCAGGCCACAACCACCAGGATCAGCCACAACGTGGCGCCAAGCGTCATCAGCGAGGCCTTGACACCACTCGATTTTCCGGCAGTTCGCCAAACGGCAAAGGTCAGGAAGATATTGTAGGGCACCGGCGCGAAATGCACCGCCAGGACGAGCGCAAGCGGCAGCTTCAGCCCAAGCAGAATGAGCGCCGCCACCGACGACGCGACGTTGATCGCTGTGCCGACAACGACCAGGTCGCGCCAGAACAGCCGATCGAGCGGCACGCCGCCCAGCCAGCGTGAGCGGAAGAAGGCGGCAACGCGCGACATGATCGTCATCGATCCACCGGCTCCCTCGCTCTGCTCACCAGAGCAATCCTTCCACAAGGATTGCGCCTGGAAACTCTGCTTTATTCCTGACCCAGAACTTCGGCAATCGCACGCTCGAAACGTGAGGCTTCCGTCACCAGCCAGTCGGTCATCGCCGGCCAATTGTCCTCGGCGAAACAATTCACCCGCCACATCGAATTGATGCCGAGGCCGTCGCAACTTTGTTCTGGCCTGAGCTTCAGCCTGTCTTCGATGGCCGGCTGGAACGGCTTCAACCGCGACCAGGCTTGCGTGGCACCGAACTTCTCGTTGCGGCCGAAGAAAACGCCGACATGATTGTGCGCAGGCGCGACATACATTGAAAGGACCAATGCGAAGTCGGGCAGCCCACGCTGCCAGAACCACGGTCCGCGCCTCGCCAGCAGAGCCCTTTCATCCGGATGCCGTTCCGCGAACAGCGTCCAGAAGCTGCGTTGGCGGAATTCAGAGGCGCGGCGGGCGCCAAAATCGAATTCGCTCATGGTTCGATGCCCGCTCCAGCATCAGGCCGAGACTGTTGTCTCTACACCATTCCAAGCGCGGCCTTGTACAGATCGAGAATGGATTCCTCTTCCTGCCGCTCGGCCTGGTCCTTCTTTCGCAGCCGGATGATCGACCGCATCGCCTTGGTGTCGAAGCCGGTGCCCTTGGCCTCAGCGAACACTTCCTTGATGTCGTCGGCAATCGTCTTCTTCTCTTCCTCGAGCCGCTCGATGCGTTCGATGAAGGCGCGCAGCTGGCCGGCGGCAACAGTCTGGCTGGTCTCGGTGATGTCGTCGGCCATAGTCTTCTCTCCGCGTCGTTTCTCGCCGCGACTCGGGGTGACCCGAGCGGCGAATTGCAGCGGTTCGATGCCCGACCGGGCGCGGCGGGTCAAGGTGCTATCGATGCGGCATGAAGGGCTGCTGCCAGGCGCCGACAAGACTCCCTGATGCCGGCCTATTTCACCCGAACGCGATCAGCAGATCCTTGGCATCGATCTGGTCGCCGGCCTTGACCAGCACTTCGGCTATGGTGCCGTCGCGTTCGGCATGCAACGCCGTTTCCATCTTCATCGCTTCGATCGACAGCAGCACGTCACCAGCCTTCACCGCCTGGCCGGCAGCGACCGCAAGCGCCGAGACGACGCCAGGCATCGGCGCGCCGACATGCGCCTCGTTGCCCGGCTCCGCCTTGCGCCGCGCCTTGGCGGCGGATACGCCATGCGCCCGGTCCGGCACCTTCACGCGGCGCGGCTGGCCATTGAGCTCGAAGAACACGGTGACCATGCCCTTTTCGTCGACATCGCCCAGGGCAAGGCAGCGCACCACCAGCGTCTTGCCTTTTTCGATGTCGACGAAAATTTCATCTTCCGGCTTCATGCCGTAGAAATAGGTCGGCGTCGGCAGCACGCTGACCGGCCCGTAGGTCTCCTGCGCGGCGGCAAAATCGGAAAACACCTTCGGATACATCAGCCACGACGCGAACTCGAACTCACTGAGCTTGCGCTCGAGCTTTTCCTCGACCTCCGCGCGGCTGGCCTTGAGATCCGCCGGCTTGAGCAGCGAACCCGGCCGCACCGTGATCGGCTTTTCGCCCTTCAGCACCTTCTTCTGCAATGGCTTTGGCCAGCCGCCCGGCGACTGGCCGAGATCGCCGCGCAACATCGACACCACCGAATCCGGGAAGGCGATGTCCCTCGCCGGATTCTCGACATCGGCGACGGTCAGGTCCTGGCTCACCATCATCAGCGCCATGTCGCCGACGACCTTGGATGACGGCGTCACCTTGACGATGTCGCCGAACATCAGATTGACGTCGTGATAGGTCTGCGCCACTTCGTGCCAGCGTGTCTCCAGCCCGAGCGAGCGCGCCTGTTCCTTGAGGTTGGTGAACTGCCCGCCCGGCATTTCGTGCAGATAGACCTCCGATGCCGGCCCCTTCAGGTCGCTCTCGAAGGCGGCGTATTGGTTGCGCACCGCCTCCCAGTAGAACGAGATGTTCCTGATCCATTGCGGGTCGAGGCCCGGGTCGCGCTCGGTGCCCTTCAGCGCCTCGACGATCGAACCCAGGCACGGCTGCGAGGTGTTGCCCGATAGCGAATCCATCGCCGCGTCGATGGCGTCGACGCCGCTCTCCACCGCCGCCAGCACGGTTGCCGCCGACAGGCCGGATGTGTCGTGGGTGTGGAAGTGGATCGGCAGGTCCGTCGCCTCGCGCAGTGCCTTGAACAGCACGCGGGCCGCCGCCGGTTTCAAAAGCCCGGCCATATCCTTGACGGCGATGATATGGGCGCCTGCCGCCTGCAATTCCCCGGCCAGGCCGACATAATATTTCAGATCGTATTTGGCCCGCGCCGGATCGAGTATGTCGCCGGTATAACAGATAGCCGCTTCGATCAGTCTGCCCTCGGCGCCGACCGCATCCATGGCGACGCGCATGTTCTCGACCCAGTTCAGGCAGTCGAAGACGCGGAACAGGTCGATGCCGCCGGCCGCAGCCTGCTTGACGAAATGCTGCACGACATTGTCGGGATAGTTGGTATAGCCAACGCCATTGGCACCGCGCAGGAGCATCTGCAGCAGAAGGTTGGGTGCTGCCTCGCGCACCAGCGACAGCCGCTCCCATGGGTCTTCGGTGAGAAAGCGCATGGCGACGTCGAATGTGGCGCCGCCCCAGCATTCGAGCGACAAAAGCTGCGGCAACGCACGCGCATAGGTGCCGGCAATGCCGGCGACGTCATAGGTGCGCACACGCGTCGCGAGCAGGGATTGATGCCCGTCGCGCATTGTCGTGTCGGTGACCAGCACCTCTTTTTGCTCGCGCATCCACGCGGCGAATTTCTCCGGCCCGAGCACGTCGAGCTTCTGCTTGCTGCCTTGAGGCACATTGCCGTTGAGATATGGCACCACTGGTGGCGCCGCATCGGCCTTTGGCTGCGGCCGGCCGCGCGTCTCGGGATGACCATTGACCGAAACGTCGGCAAGATAGTTGAGCAGCTTGGTCGCGCGGTCCTGCCGCTTCACACTGGCGAACAGTTCCGGCGTCGTGTCGATGAACTTGGTGGTGTAGGAATTGTCGGCGAAGCTCGGGTGATTGATGATCGCCTCGAGGAAGGTGAGATTGGTCGCCACGCCGCGGATCCGGAATTCGCGCAGCGCCCGGTTCATGCGGGCGATGGTCTCGGCCGGCGTCGGCGCCCACGCCGTCACCTTTTCCAGCAGCGGATCGTAGAAGCGGGTGATGACCGCGCCCGAATAGGCGGTGCCGCCATCAAGGCGGATACCGAAGCCGGTGGCACCGCGATAGGCGGTGATGCGGCCATAGTCGGGGATGAAATTATGCTCGGGATCTTCAGTGGTGATGCGGCACTGCAGTGCGTGACCGTTGAGCCTGATGTCCTTCTGCGCCGGAACGCCCGATTCCGCCGTGCCGATGGCAAAGCCGTCGAGGATATGGATCTGCGCCTTGACGATGTCGATGCCGGTCACCTGTTCGGTGACGGTGTGCTCGACCTGGATACGCGGATTGACCTCGATGAAATAGAATTTTCCGGTATCGGCATCCTGCAAGAACTCGACCGTGCCGGCGCCGATATAGCTGGTTTCGCGCGCGATCCTCAGCGCGTAGCCGCAAAGCTCCTCGCGCTGTGGCATTTCAAGATACGGCGCCGGCGCCCGCTCGACCACTTTCTGGTTGCGGCGCTGGATCGAACAATCGCGCTCGAACAGGTGCACGGCGTTGCCTTGGCGGTCGCCCAGCACCTGCACCTCGACATGGCGTGCGCGCTCGATCAGCTTCTCGAGATAGACCTCGTCCTTGCCGAAAGCCGCCTTCGCCTCACGCTTGCCTTCCATCACCTCGCGGGCGAGATCGGCCTCGGAGCGGATGGCGCGCATGCCGCGGCCGCCGCCGCCCCACGACGCCTTGAGCATCACCGGGTAGCCGATCGTCTTGGCGAGTTCCTTTACCGCCGCCATGTCGTCCGGCAAGGGATCGGTAGCGGGAATTACCGGCACACCGACTTCGATTGCGAGATTGCGGGCGGCGACCTTGTTGCCCAGCCGGCGCATCGTATCGGGCTTTGGTCCGATGAAGATGATGCCGGCCTTGGCACAGGCCTCGGCGAATTCCGGGCTCTCCGACAGCAGCCCGTAACCCGGATGGATGGCATCGGCGCCCGAAAGCCTGGCGACACGGATAACCTCCTCGATCGACAGATAGCTTTCGATCGGCCCCATATCCCTGGTCAGGTGCGGCCCGCGGCCGACCTGGTAGCTTTCGTCGGCCTTGAAGCGATGCAGCGAGTATTTGTCCTCCTCTGCCCAGATCGCCACGGTTTTGAGGCCGAGCTCATTGGCCGCGCGGAAGACGCGGATGGCAATTTCGGAGCGGTTGGCGACAAGAATCTTCGAGATTGCCAAGGACAAGGCTCCGGACGCGGAGGGTAAGGAAACTGACGACATGATTAACGCGAAAATGCTGCAGTGCAAACAAAATCGAAAAGAGGATTAAATCGATTTAGTTTGATCTATCGCGTCGACGCATTGCATGTCGATCCGGAGAACGCCTGGGCAGTTCCGATCCAAGCGTTCGGGAAACCCCCATGAAAAATGCCCGGCGCGAGGCGCCGGGCATTTTCATGTAGCAACGTCCGGTTATTTGCCGGGTGCGTTCTCGACATAGGTGTACTTGCCGTCGTCACCCTTCTTCCAGGTGTACATGACGTAGTCCGGACGGGTGATATCGCCCTTTGCGTCGTAGCCGATCTCGCCGATCGCGGTCTTCCAGGGGCCGGCCGACTTGATGGTCTCGGCTACCTTCTGAGCGTCGTCGGCTGAACCGGTCTTGGTGATGGCGGCCGCGATGATTTCCATCGCGGCGTAGGAGTAGAGGGTATAGGCCTCAGGCTCGAAGCCGGCCGCACGGAACTTCTCGACGAGTTCCTTGGCGTTCGGATTCTTGCGCGGATCCGGAGCGAACGTCATCAGCGTGCCCTCGACGGCGTCGCCGGCGATGGAGGCCAATTCGTTCGACACGATGCCGTCGCCGGACATGAAGGTTGCCTTGAGGCCCTGGTCAGCGAGCTGGCGTATGATCAGGCCGGCTTCGGTGTGCAGGCCGCCATAGTAGACCACCGAGACGCCCGCGTCCTTCATCTTGGCGATGAGGGCCGAGAAATCCTTGTCGCCGACATTGATGCCTTCATACATGGCCTCAGTCACGCCGTTGGCTGCGAGCGCCTTCTTGGTTTCGTCGGCGAGGCCCTGGCCATAAGGCGTCTTGTCATGGATGACAGCGATCTTGGCATCCTTGAAGTTCGCGGCGAGATAGTCGCCAGCGACCTTGCCCTGCTGATCGTCGCGTCCGCAGGTGCGGAAGGTGTTCCACATGCCACGTTCGGTGAGCTTCGGATTGGTCGCGGCCGGCGTGATCTCAAGGATGCCGTTCTCGGCGTAGACTTCCGACGCCGGAATCGAGACGCCGGAGTTGAAGTGGCCATCGACGTACTTGACGCCGTCGGCGACGAACTTGTTGGCGACCGAGATGCCTTGCTTGGGATCGGAGACGTCGTCGCCGACTTCAAGCTTCAGCTGCTGGCCAAGAACGCCGCCCGCCGCATTGATATCGGCGACTGCCTGTTCGGCACCCTTCTGAAGCTGGGCGCCGAACGCTGCGTTCGGACCGGTGATCGGACCGGCAACGCCGATCAGGATGTCAGCCCACGCGTTGCCGCTGAACGCGACAAGCGCGGCCAGGGCGACGGCGGACAAAAGTGACTTTTTCATTGAAACGCTCCCATTTACCGAGTGGGCGTGGATGTTGCTTTCATGCGATGCCCACTCTTGCTCGCAGAAAGAGTACTTTGCCGATTTTCAGGCACTTGTCACGCCGATTCATCCCTGAAACGCCGTTAATGATAAATGTCAACCTTTTGGTTTCCAGCTCAAAAGAGAGGCTCTTTCGTAAAGCCAATTATACTGCGTTACCATCTGGTTGGTGCGCGTGTATTGGTAGCCAATGAAGCCCAATATCATCAGCACGATGGTATCGACCACGTAGTAATGCAGCGAAAACATCGTTCCGCCGAACAGCGCATGATGGATGAATCTTACGCCGATGCCGAGCCCCAGCATATAGGCGAATAGCTGGGCGAAGCTGCGCCATGTTTGGGCACACGCCTTGCCCGTCATCCAGGCCGCCCAGCCACCGAGCAGGCAGGTCACGAAAAAGAACTGCCAAATCGAGGGTTCCTCATAAAGAATGCCCTGCATGATGAAGACTCCTGAAACTCAGTGATGGCCGCCCTCGAGATAGGCGGCGCGCACTTCCGGATTGGCGAGCAGTTCCTTGCCGGTGCCGCTCATCGTCACATTGCCGTTGACCATGACATAGCCGCGCGTGGCGAGCTTCAGTGCGCCGAAGGCGTTCTGCTCGACCAGGAACACGGTCAGTCCCTGCGTGCGGTTTAGCTCGCGAATGGCGTCGAAGATCTGCTTGACGATCAGCGGCGCCAGGCCTAGCGACGGCTCATCCAGCAAGAGCAGCTTCGGCCTTGCCATCAGCGCGCGGCCGATCGACAGCATCTGCTGCTCGCCGCCCGAAAGCGTGCCGCCACGTTGGCCGACGCGTTCCTTGAGCCGCGGGAACAGCGTGAAGACCCTTTCGACGTCCTCGTCGTAATGCTTGAGACCGTCGAGGCTGGCGCCCATCTGCAGGTTTTCCATCACCGTCATGCGCGGAAAGATGCGCCGGCCCTCCGGCGACTGCGCGATACGCATGCGCGCGATCTCGTGGGTCGGCATCTGGGTGATATCGGTGCCGGCGAAAGTGATAGTGCCGGCACGAGCGCGCGGAGCACCGAAGATGGTCATCATCAGTGTCGACTTGCCGGCGCCGTTGGCGCCGATCAGCGCCACGATCTCGCCCTGTTTGACGGTGACGTCAACGCCGTTCAGCGCCCTGATGTTGCCGTAGTAGGTCTGGACGCCCTTGATATCGAGCAGCGTTGTGCCGGCCATTATTTCCGCCCCCCACGCCGATTAGAGGTGCCGGGAGTTTTCGACTTCGCCGGAGCCTTGCCCGGCTTTGCCATGGAAGATTTCGCGGCCGATTTGGCTTTGGCCGGCGATCCGGACTTTGCAGCAGCGCTCGACCTTGCATCGATCTGCCCGGCCTTCGAAGCGCCCTTTGACACTGTGACGCGTTCGCCCTCGCTATGGCCGACCGTATCGGCCACCGGTCCGGCAAGATAGGAAGACGATGTGCCCGGTCCATGCGCGGCATCCGGACCGGTATCCAATTGCTCGATGACGTCCTCGTCGCCGACTTCGGTCAGTACCGTCTCGACGTCCTCGTCTTCAACGCCGAGATAGGCGGCGATGACGCGCGGGTCGGTTCGTACCGATTGCGGGTTGCCGTCGGAGATCTTGCGCCCGTATTCGAGCACGACGACATGGTCTGAAATCTGCATAACCACCGCCATGTCGTGCTCGATCAACAGGATCGACGTACCGGTGTTGTCCTTGATGTCCATCAACAGCGCATTGAGCGCCGCCGATTCCTTCGGATTAAGGCCGGCAGCCGGCTCGTCGAGGCACAGAAGCTCAGGGCCGGTGCACATGGCGCGAGCAATTTCGAGCCGTCGCTGCGCGCCATATGGCAGATCGCCGGCAGGATCGTCGGCGCGGTCGACGAGATCGGCCTTCTCCAGCCAGTGCTCGGCCAGTTCAACCGACTCCGCCGAAGCCTGTCTGTATCCGCTATAGCCGAACAGGCCGAGAATAGTATAGCCGGACGCCTTCATCAGCTTGTTGTGCTGGGCGACCAGAAGGTTCTCCAGCAGCGTCATGCCCGAGAACAGGCGGATATTCTGGAAGGTGCGCGCCACCTTGGCACGCGCCGGGATTTCATGGTTCGGCAAGCGTTCGAGCAGGAAGGTCGAGCCGTCGCGCCGGTTGAGCGTGATCATGCCTTCCGACGGCTTGTAGAAACCGGTGATGCAATTGAACACGGTGGTCTTGCCGGCGCCGTTGGGACCGATCAGAGCGGTGATCTCGCCACGTTTGGCCTGGAATGACAAATCGCCGATGGCGACGAGACCGCCGAACTTCATCGACAGATGCTCGACCTGCAGGATGGCATTGTTCACGGAGGGGCTCGCGTTCATCAGCCGTGTCCCTCCTTGGTGAAGGACCCGGACACCGCCCTGCGCACCTTGAGGAAGGCCGTCGGCTCGCGGCTGCCGACGAAGCCACGCGGCTTCCACAGCATGACGATGACCATGGCCATGCCGAACAACAGCATGCGATAAAGTTCCGGCGTGAAGTCGGGGCCAAACCCGGGTATGACCTTGATGTTGCCCCAACTCAGGCCGGTCTTGAGGAAATCCAGTTCGCGCAGGATTTCGGTGCCGCCGATCATCACCATGGCGGCGACGGCAATACCGACGAGCGAGCCCATGCCGCCAAGCACGACGATGGCAAGGATGATCGCCGATTCCAGGAAGACGAAGGATTCCGGGCTGACGAAGCCTTGCCGCGCGGCGAAGAACGAGCCGGCGAAGCCGCCGAACATCGCGCCCGTGGCAAAGGCCGTGAGCTTGGTGGTGGTGGTGTTGATGCCGAGCGAGCGGCAGGCGATCTCGTCTTCGCGCAGCGCTTCCCAGGCGCGGCCGACCGGCAGCCGCCTGAGCCTCACCGTGACGAAGGCGGTCAGCAGGCAGAGTCCAAGGATTAGGTAGTAGAGGAAGATCTTGTAGTAGGCGCCGGACTGCGCGATGCCGAGCACCTTGGAGATGTAGTTCGGGTCGGAGACGTTGAACGACATCAGGCCGAAGAACGAGACCTTCGGGATGCCGGAAATCCCGGCCGAGCCGTTGGTCAATTCGCGCCAGTTGATGATCACTAGCCTTATGATCTCGCCGAAAGCGAGCGTCACGATCGCCAGATAGTCACCGCGCAGGCGCAGCACCGGGAAGCCCAGCATGACGCCCCAGAATGCAGCCATCATGCCGGCGGCGGGCAGCAGGATCCAGAAGGAAAGGCCGTAATGCGTGCCGAGCAGCGCATAGGCATAGGCACCGACAGCGTAGAAGGCGACATAGCCGAGGTCGAGCAGGCCGGCCAAGCCAATAACGATATTCAACCCCCAGGCCAGCATCACGTAGATCAGGATCTGGATGCCGAAATTGTCGACATACTTCAGCGAACCCTGGAAACCGACCGCCATGGACCCGGCATATAGCGCCAGCACCAACACCACGACGATCGGGTAGAGCGCCAGTGCGGTTATGCCCAATGCCGAGAAATGAGCATGAATGAAGGCCCGGAAACGATAAATCAGCCAGGCCAGCGCATAGATGATTGCAAGCGCCCGCAGGAACCGCACAAAATCGGAAAGTTCCGGCCCTAAGGCCTCGGTCAGGAAGCCGCTGAGCGCCAGCAGAATAACGGCGACGGCGACCGCCACGATGAACGCGGGAAGGCGGAAGAATCGCGAAGCCAGGCTGACCGGCAGCAGGCCGGTGGCGACGTCGATGATCTTCTGGTTCGCCAGGAAAGGTTGGCCATAGGCGACGTAAAGGAAGCGTCCGGCCATAGTGGCGATCACGACGCCGGCGAGCAAGCCCCAGCGCTGCAACAGGATCAGTTCGTTGGAGATGTTCTGGTCGGTCTTCAGGCCGATGAACAGCACGAACAGGCCAAGCGAGATGGCGCCGGCATAGAGCGCTTCGCGAAAAGCGCGCTGGACCGGGGTGGCGACGACGGTGTTTTCCGGAGATACGGTGACCGCCATGAACTCAGACCTTTTCGACTTCTGGCCGGCCGAGAATGCCGGAAGGCAGGAAGATCAGCACGATCGCCAGGATGGAGAAGGCGGCGACGTCCTTGTAATCGATCGAGAAATAAGCCGACCACATGCTTTCGATGAAGCCAATCATCAGCCCGCCGAGCACGGCGCCGGGCAGTGAGCCGATGCCGCCGAGCACCGCGGCAGTAAATGCCTTCACACCGGGCGTAAAGCCGTCGGAAAACACCACCACACCGTAGTACATCAGGAACAACGTGCCGGCGACGGCGGCAAGGGCGGCGCCCATGATGAAGGTGATCGAGATGGTGCGGTCGACGTCGATGCCAAGCAGCGCCGCCATCTTGCGGTCCTGCTCGCAAGCGCGCTGCGCCCGGCCGAGCGAGGTCTTGTTGACCAGGTACCAGAACAGCGCCAGCAGGACTATGGTGACCAGGACGATGATGATCTGCTTCAGCGAGACGCTGATGCCTTCGATGTTGTAGACCTTGGACACCATTGGCGGGACCGGCTTGTTGCGCGGCCCTTGCGTCACCTGAACGAAATTGGACAGCGCAATCGACATGCCAATCGCGGTGATCAGCGGCGCCAGCCGGAATGAACCGCGCAAAGGCCGGTAGGCGACCTTCTCGATCGTCCAATTATACAGGCTGGTCAGCAGCATCGCGACGATCATCATGATCAGCAGCGCAACGACGATCGGCAACGAATAGAACAACGCACCGAGGATAAGGAAAACGATGAGCGCGGTGAAAGCGCCAATCATGAAAATGTCGCCATGGGCGAAATTGATCATGCCGATGATGCCGTAGACCATCGTATAGCCGATCGCGATCAGCCCATAGATCGATCCCAGCGTCAGCCCATTGATAAGCTGCTGGACAAAATACTGCATGCTGTCGTGGCTCCCCTGGAATGTCGCCCATGCAGACGCATTCCTTTTCGTATTTCCCCTAGTCGTAAAGTTTCGAGCCCGGATTGCAACGTGATTTTTCGATGGTTATGCGTGTTTTCGCCGCACGCCATCCGATTGCCCGTTTTGTTCCCGTCCGACCCCTGGACTATCGAGGACCCTACCATTGGCCTAACGCAATGTCTTTGACGATTCAATCGCAGCATGCACTCCATTTCGAAGAAATCGCCGTCAAAATAAGTTGATGAGCGGGATCGTTGCGCCGTTGACGTCAATCCGCTTGCGCTCTCTTTCTTTCCCCTGCGTCAGCGATTTTCCTTATTTGACGACGAAGCCGTGCGCGAACGGGTCGCGGTCGTCGATGAAGATCGTGTTCAATCCGGTCATTCGTGCCCAGCCGCCAATCGACGGAATGATTGCCGGCTTGCCGGCGACGGTGACCTCTTTCTCCACCCTGCCCTTGAACAGCGAACCGATGATCGATTCATGGACGAAGTCGTCGCCTACCCCAAGCTTGCCCTTGGCGTGAAGCTGCGCCATCCGCGCCGAGGTGCCGGTTCCGCAGGGCGAGCGGTCGATTGCCTTGTCGCCGTAGAACACGGCGTTGCGGGCATCGGCTTGCGGGTTGGTCGGCGCACCGGTCCACAATATGTGCGACAGCTTGTCGATGCCGGGATTCTCCGGGTGGACGAAGGAATATTTCTCGTTGAGCCGCTGCCGCACCACCGGGCTCCAGGCGATCAGGTCGCCGGCCGAATGATCGGCCATGTCGCGATAGTTCTTTTGCGGTTCGACGATGGCATAGAAATTGCCGCCATAGGCGACATCGACGCTGATCTCGCCGAGCCCGGGGCATTCGACCGTCAGTCCCTCGGCATAGAGGAACGACGGCACATTGGTGATGCGCACCTCCTCGACATAGTCGCCGACCTGCTTGTACTCGGCGACGACCAGGCCCGCCGGCGTATCCAGCCTGAGCACGCCCGGCGTCTTCGGCTTGATCAATCCATTTTCGACGGCAAAGGTCACAGTGCCGATGGTGCCGTGGCCGCACATCGGCAGACAGCCCGAGGTCTCGATGAACAGGATGGCGATGTCGCAATCTTCACGCGTCGGCGGATAGAGGATCGAGCCGGACATCACGTCATGGCCGCGCGGCTCAAACATCAGGCCGGTGCGGATCCAGTCATATTCGGCCAGGAAATGCGCTCGCCGCTCCATCATCGTCGAGCCGTTGAGCAGCGGTCCGCCGCCGGCGACCAGCCGCACCGGATTGCCGCAGGTGTGGCCGTCTATGCAGAAGAAGGAATTCTTGGCCATGCCGGCTCCCAACTGAATATCGTCGAACTCAAAACCGTTGCGGGCTGAACGGGCCGAGATCGAGCGATGGATTCTGCCCGAGAACGAGCTCGCGGATCAAGCGCCCGGTCGCCGCAGCCTGGGTCAGCCCGAGGTGACCATGGCCGAAACCGTACACCACCGACGGCGTTTGTTGCGAACGTCCGACCACCGGCAGCGAATCCGGCAGCGACGGCCGGAACCCCATCCATTCGCGGCCATTGGCCGGATCCAGTCCCGGCAGGAATTTCTGCGCCTTTTCGAGCAGCGCTTTCGAGCGCGCATAATTGGGCGGCCTCTCAAGGCCGCCGAGTTCGACCGCACCACCGACCCGCAGGCCCGTATCGAGCGGCGTGATGACGAAGCCATGCCCGGAGAAGATCAATTGTCGCTTTACGTCGAAGGCAGTCTTCGGCAACGTCGTGTTGTAGCCACGCTCGGTCTCCAGCGGGATTCCGTCGCCGAGATGTCTCGCCAGCAGATGCGACCAGGCCCCGGCAGCGATGACGAGATGCTTCGCCCCTCGCCGCGTGCCGTCGGCCGTGGTCAGGATCGCGCCGTCCTGTCCCGCCTCGACACGCTCGATCCGGGCCTTTTCGAACCCCGCGCCCAACCCCTCGGCATAGGCCCACAAGGCCTTTCCAAGCAGCTTGGGATCGGCGACGGTTTTCCACCCCGGCACGAACGTTCCCTTGACGAAGCGCGGCGACAGACCGGGCTGCAAGGCGGCGAGAGCGCTGCCCTCGACATGGCTGAAGCCGATGCCGAAGCGCTGTCTTGCCGCCCAGCCGGGCAGCGACGCCTTGAACTCGGCCTCGCTGTCATAGAGTTCGAGCGAGCCGTCCTCGTGCAGCATCGGCCGTGTGCCGGAACGGTCGAGCAAGCCCATCCATTCCGCCTCGGCGAGCTTCATCATCCCGGCCTGCGCGGCAAGGCCGGCTTCATAGCGGTCGCTTCGGCCGGCGCGCCAGAAGCGGACCAGCCAGGGCAACAGCTTCAGCAAATAGGCGGGCGGAATGCTGAGCGGGCCGAGCGGGTCGGCGAGCCATTTCGGCAACTGCCTGATCATGCCCTTGTGAGCCAGCGGCAGCACATCGGAGAAGGCAAAGGCAGCGGCATTGCCGGAGCTGGTTTCCTCGCAGATCCCCGTCCGATCGAAAATCGTGACGTTTCGGCCCGCCTCGGCCAGAAAGGCGGCGGCGCAGATGCCGATAATGCCGCCACCAATGATGGCAACATCGAGCGTAGCATTATCATTCATTGCCATGCGCCGCGCTGCACATCTGCAAATACCCTCGAAGGGACTGGATCAGAATGTCGGCAGCTCTGGCCGCACCGCCAGCGCGTCCCTGACGATCTTTTCGACAGCCTTGCGCCGCTCGCCCGCCAACGGCTGGCGCGGCATGCGCACGCGGTCGTTGGTGTTGATCGCCAAGACTTCGGCGAGCTTGATGTTCTGCACCAGATAGGTCGATACGTCGAGATCGAGCAGCGGCCGGAACCAGCGGTAGATCTTCAGCGCCTCCTCGCGGCGGCCCTGTCTCATCAGCTGGTAGATGGCGACCGTCTCGCGCGGGAACGCGGTGACCAGGCCCGCCACCCAGCCAATGGCGCCGACCGACAGCGCCTCGAAGGCGAGGTTGTCGACGCCGGTGAACAGATCGTAGCGGTCGCCGAGGCGGTTGATGATCTCGGTCGAGCGACGGATGTCGTCGGAGGACTCCTTGATGGCAGCGAAGCGCTGGTCCTTCGCCAGCTCCTCCATCTGGTCGACAGTGACGTCGACGCGGTAGGCAAGCCGGTTGGAGTAGATCATCACCGGCAGGTCGCCGGCCGCGGCGACGGCGCTGAGTGCCGCGACTGTCTCCTCGGCATTGGTATGATAGATCGGGCTCGGCACCACCATCAAACCGTTGGCGCCTTCTTTTGCGGCGCGGCGTGCGATCGCCGCCGCCTCGCGTGTGCCGGCTTCGTTGACCGTCAACAGCACCGGTTTGTTGCCGGCGATCTTCTGCGCGGTCTTCAGCACCGCGATCTTTTCGTCATGCGACAGCATCGGTCCTTCGCCAAGCGAGCCACAGACGATGATGCCGTCGCAGCCGGCCTCCATCTGCAGCGCAAAGCAGCGCTCCATCTCGGCATGGTCGAGGCGGTCATCCTCGGTGAACTTGGTCGTAACGGCGGGGAAGACTCCGGCCCACATGTCGGTCGCTCCATCTGATATATCAGCTGTATATTTCTTAAGAAGCCGGCTGTCAACATTGAATCTGATATGATATATCAACAATATATCAGGAGACGCCGCATTGGTATATGACAACCCAGGCTCCGAGCCGGCGACTGCAAAGGCCTACCGCAGGCTCGAGCACATGATCGTAACGCTCGAACTGGCGCCCGCGAGCTTCATCACCGAGGGGGCGCTGATCGACAGGCTCGGCCTCGGCCGCACGCCCGTTCGCGAAGCAATCCAGCGGCTGGCATGGGAGGGGCTGCTTGAGGTCCGGCCGCGTGCCGGCATCGCCATTGCGCCGCTTCACCCTGGCGACTGGCTACGCGTCCTCGACGCCCGCCGTGGCGTCGAGGTCGTGCTTGCCCGCTCGGCCGCCCGCTTCGTCACCCGCGAGGCCGCCGACCTGTTTCATGACGCTGCCCTTGCCATGCAAAAGGCGGTGATTTCGGAAAATGTGTTTTACTTCATCCAGGCCGACAAGGCGCTCGACGAAGCGCTGGCGCTGGCTGCCGACAACCCGTTCGCCGCGCGCCTGGCGGCACCCTTGCAAACCCACAGCCGTCGCTTCTGGTTCCGCTACAAGGCCGACACCGGCTTGGCCGAATCCGCCGAGCACCATGTTGCGCTGATCCGCTCGATCCTCGCCGGCGACGAAGAGGCCGCGGCCAAGGACGCCAAGCGGCTGATGGCACTGCTGCGCGGCCATGCCGAGGCGGCCGCGACGCGCTGACGCCGCCCGCTCCCTCATGAGTTTTGGCCGGGCAGGGCCTCCACGCTTTCCCAATTTTCGCCGGCTGCGACAATGCAGCTTCTGCCGGCGACGTCGGTCACGATGACCGTCCAGCTTCCGCTATCGGCGACAAAAACTTCCATGACCGCCTCCTGACCGATCAGTCCGAGAGCAAACTGTTTTTCCTGGAAATTCTCAGTCAGGTGGGCGACGAGGTCGGCATGTTCAACGCAGTATTGATATTGGGCGCTCGCGGCATTCGTACCCAGCGCGAATAAGCCAGCAAAAGCTACGGTCTTCACCCATCCTAACAGCGATTTGCGTGCCATAGGGCACCTCCTTTGCCATCACGATCCGGCAAAGGGAGGTGATTGACGGCCTCATTTTGCCGGAGCGATCCAGGCCGGTTCCGACGTCATCATCGCGTCGCTCCTTTCCGTGTTCCGGTCTGCCGTCAGCGATCGATTCTAGATGTTCTCGCTATGTTCCCATATATGGTATCGCTATCGAAAAATAGCAAGCCGTGCGCGCCTCAAGCGGGCGCGGGGAGATCCGTTTCAAAGTCGCCGAGAATAAGGCCGCAGCCCGGCTGCCGTGCCGAGGCTGCGGCCAGGTGAATAGGAAAGGCCTACTTCAGATACCGGGCAGCGCCGCTAACGTCATCGCGCTCTCCCAGCCTTCGCCGACTGAAATCACGCAGCTTTGACCTTTTGTATCGCTGGCGAGGATGGTCCAGGTGCCCTTGTCGGAAACGAAAACTTCAAGCACCACATTCGGATTGACGACGCCGACCGCGCTCGGGTTTTCATGAAACTTCTCGCCGAGCGCCTTGACCATATCGGCGCGTGCCGCACATTGCTCGGCAGCCGTTGCCGGGACGGCGGAAAGGGCCATTGCCGCGCAAGCTATAGTCGCCATGAGACGTGTCATCTGACACCTCCTTTGCGCCGGACGATATGCCCCGGAGCCGTCACCAGCGCCGTTGGTTGATCTGCCAGCGTCTCCTTCGCGGCAGGACTGCAACCTAAGAAGATTGCTGCCTTCTTGGTTCCATCACATTAGTGTTCATGCCGATGAAGACCGCGACAAAAAAGGCCCGGGTCGAGCCCAGGCCTTCTTTTGCTTTCCGCGATCTGGATCAGTTCATCGTCGGGATGACGAACTCGGCGCCATCCTTCACGCCGGACGGCCAGCGCGACGTCACCGTCTTGGTCTTGGTGTAGAAGCGGAACGCGTCCGGCCCGTGCTGGTTGAGGTCGCCGAAGGAGGACGCCTTCCAGCCGCCAAAGGTGTAGTAGGCGATCGGCACCGGGATCGGCACGTTGATGCCGACCATGCCGACCTGGACCCGCGAGGCGAAGTCGCGCGCCGCGTCGCCGTCGCGGGTGAAGATGGCGACGCCATTGCCCATCTCGTGCTCGTTGGCGAGCTTGATGGCGTTCTCGTAGGTTGGTGCGCGCACCACCGATAGCACCGGCCCGAAAATCTCTTCCTTGTAGATGCGCATGTCGGCGGTCACATTGTCGAACAGGCAGCCGCCCATATAGTAGCCGTTCTCGTAGCCCTGCATGGAAAAGCCGCGGCCGTCGACGACCAGCTTGGCGCCTTCCTTGACGCCGGTGTCGACATAGGACTTGACCCGCTCCAGCGCCTGCGCCGTGACCAACGGGCCGAAATCGGCGGAAGAATCCGTCGACGGACCGACCTTCAGGCTCTCGACGCGCGGCACCAGTTTTTCCATTAGCCGGTTGGCGGTGTCGTTGCCGACCGGGACGGCCACCGAGATCGCCATGCAGCGCTCGCCGGCCGAGCCGTAGCCGGCGCCGATCAGCGCGTCGACGGTCTGGTCCATGTCGGCATCGGGCATGATGATCATGTGGTTCTTGGCGCCGCCGAAGCACTGCACGCGCTTGCCGGCCGCGCAGCCGCGCGAATAGATGTACTGGGCGATCGGTGTCGAGCCGACGAAACCGATAGCCTTGATGTCGGGATCGTCGAGGATGGCGTCGACCACTTCCTTGTCGCCGTTGACGACATTAAGGATGCCGGCCGGCAGGCCGGCCTCTATGAACAGTTCGGCAATCCGCATCGGCACGCCCGGATCGCGCTCCGACGGCTTGAGGATGTAGGCATTGCCGCAGGCGATGGCCGGCGCGATCTTCCACAACGGGATCATCGCCGGAAAATTGAATGGTGTGATGCCGGCGACGACGCCGAGCGGCTGGCGCATCGAATAGACGTCGATGCCGGGGCCGGCGCCATCGGTGAACTCGCCCTTCATCATATGCGGCGCACCGATGCAGACCTCGACCACTTCGAGGCCACGCTGGATGTCGCCCTTGGCGTCGGCGATGGTCTTGCCGTGTTCGCGCGCCAATATCTCGGCCAGCGCGTCATACTCCTTGGCGACCAGCTCGAGGAATCGCATCAAGACGCGCACGCGCCGCTGCGGGTTGGTCGCCGCCCAGCCGGGCTGTGCCGCCTTGGCGTTTTCGACCGCCGCGCGCAATTCCGCCTGCGAAGCCAACGCCACCGTGCCGCGCACCGTGCCGTCCATCGGCTGCATGACGTCCTGCTTGCGGCCGCTGGTTCCTGCGACACGCTTGCCGCCGATGAAATGACCATATTCGATCATGATCTCTCTCCCTGGTTCGTGATGAGGCATTGTCCGCCTTTGCGGGAGCGATGGCAACGCGAGCGAAAACGCAACCGTTGTGCATAAAATAGAGTGCGAGAGGTGCCTGTGCATCAAATGGCGCAAATGGTAGGGAGTGTACTCCTATCGCTTGGATTGCTGAGTTGAGTTTCTTCACACCCCCCTCTGTCCTGCCGGACATCTGCCCCGCAAGGGGGGAGATTGGCGGCTTCGGCCTTACCGCCCTTTTTGCGACGTTGGAGATTGGCGAAAGCCGACCCGGCATCCGATCTCCCCCCTTGCGGGGGAGATGGCCGGCAGGCCAGAGGGGGGTGGGCGGGAACGCGGCGCTCCCTATCGAAACGGACCATCCCCATGAACTGGGATGACGCTCGCATCTTCCTTGCCGTGGCGCGGGCCGGCCAGATCCTCGGCGCCGCCAGGCGGCTGGAGCTCAATCACGCCACCGTCTCGCGCCGCATTGCCGCCCTCGAGGATGCGCTCAGGACAAAACTGTTTCGCCGGCTTACCACCGGCAGCGAGCTGACGCCGGCGGGCGAGCGTTTCCTCGAGATCGCCGAACGCATGGAGGGCGACATGATCGCCGCGCGCTCGACTGTTTCAGGCGAAGGCGACGACGTCTCGGGCACCGTGCGGATCGGCGCGCCGGACGGTTTTGGCGTCGCCTTCCTGGCCAGGCGCCTCGGCGCGCTGACCGCTCTGCACCGTGAACTCACCATCCAGTTGGTGCCGGTACCGCGCTCCTTCTCGTTATCCCGGCGCGAGGCCGACATTGCCATCACCGTCGAACGGCCGACGGAAGGCCGCCTGGTGGCGGGAAAGCTAGTCGACTACACGCTCGGCCTGTTCGCGTCGCGGGCCTACGCCGACACGCATGGCCTGCCCGGAACCGCCGCCGAGCTAGGGCAGCACACGCTGATCGGCTACGTGCCGGACCTGATCGTCAGTCCCTCGCTCGACTACGCGGCCGAATTCAGCGCCGACTGGCGCACCAGCTTCGCCATTTCCTCAGCGCTCGGCCAGGCCGAAGCGGTGCGTTCCGGCGCCGGCATCGGCATCCTGCACACCTTCGTTGCCCGCTCGATGCCGGAGTTAGTGCCTCTCGATATCGTCGCACCCATCCGCCGCGCCTACTGGCTGGTCTATCATGAATCGGTCAGACCGCTGCGCCGCGTCCAGATCGTCTCAAGCTTCATCACCAAGGCCGTCGAACGGGACAGGGGTTTGTTCGCGTGAAGCGTATCGGCCGTTGGCTGTCTTAAGCTGCTGGGGGTCTTACTTGGCGTATCGTCCCGGCCCGAGATCGCCGACGTCTGGCACCCGGCTGGAGATGATGTCGGCTAGAACCTTGGCCGAGCCGCAGGCCATGGTCCAGCCGAGTGTCCCATGGCCGGTGTTGAGATAGAGATTGGAGAAATCGGTGCAGCCGATCAGCGGCGGCCCGTCCGGTGTCATTGGCCGCAGCCCGCACCAGAAGGTCGCCGATCGCATGTCGCCGCTGCCCGGAAACAGGTCGCCGACCGAATGTTCGAGCGTGCGCCGCCGCGATTCGTGCAGCCGCAGGTCGAAGCCGGAAATCTCCGCCGTGCCGCCGACCCGGATACGGTCGCCGAGCCGGGTGATCGCTACCTTGTAGCTCTCGTCCATGACGGTCGAGACCGGTGCCGCGGCGGCGTCCTTGATCGGCAGGGTGATCGAATAGCCCTTGACCGGATAGACCGGGATGGGCCGCTTCAGCATGCGCATGAACCGCGCCGAATAGCTGCCCATCGCCATCACATAGGCATCAGCGACCATCCAGCCCTTGCTGGTGCTGATGTTGGTGATGCGATCACGCTTCTTGACGACGCGCCGTATCTCCGTGTCGTATTCGAAGGTGACGCCGCGTGCCGCGCAAAGCTCGGCAAGCCTGTCGGTGAACATCTTGCAGTCGCCGGTTTCGTCGCCGGGCAACCGCAGGCCACCGACGAATTTTTCGCGCACGCCGGCCAGCCCAGGCTCGGCCGCAATGCAGCCGTCGGGGTCGAGGACCTCGTAGGGGACGCCATAGGCCTTCAGCACCTCGACATCGCCGCCGACGCCGTCGAGCTGCTTTTGCGTTCGGAAGAGCTGCAGCGTGCCCTTGGCGCGCTCGTCGTAGGCGATGCCGGTCGCCTCGCGCAGCGCCTTCAGCGTGTCGCGGCTGTACTCGGCCAGCGGCACCATGCGCGCCTTGTTCAGCGCGTAGCGTTCAGCCGTGCAATTGCGCAGCATCTTGACCAGCCATATCCACATATGCGGATCGAGCGCCGGCCGCACCACCAGCGGACCGTGCTTCATCAAAAGCCATTTGATGGCCTTCAGCGGAACGCCGGGCCCGGCCCAGGGCGAGGCATACCCGGGCGAGATCTCGCCGGCATTGGCAAAGCTGGTTTCCAGCGCCGGGCCTTTCTGGCGATCGATCACCGTCACCTGATGGCCGGCCTCGGCAAGAAAATAGGCGGAGGTGACCCCGATCACGCCGCCGCCCAGCACGAAGATCTTCATCGTTTGGTTCTCCGCAACGACGTCTCGTCAGGGTCCGAGACCGGGATCATCGCCGCCTTCTGTCTGCCGGATTCTGCGGCGTCAGCCAAGTGCCGATGCTTAGGGAAAAGACATGCGTGAGGACAACAAGCTTGCGTCCTAGCCATTCACATAGCGCCGATGGAAACGGTGGCCGAGGCTGGTCAAGACCTCGTAGCCGATGGTGCCGGCATGGCCGGCTACCTGGTCCACCGTCTGCGACGACGGCCCGATGAGTTCGACGAGGTCGCCGGCCTTCAGCCTGCCGGGCGGCAGCGCGGAAATGTCGAGGATGATCGTATCCATCGAAATCCGGCCGACGAAGGGCAGCCGCACATTTTCGAACCAGGCGGAGGAAGCGGCGCGTCGATGCCAGCCATCGCCATAGCCGAGCGAAATCGTCGCCGCGGCAAGCGGAGCCTTGGCATGGAAAGTGTGACCGTAGCCGACACCGGCGCCGGCCTCCAATATCCGCGTCTGGATGACCTTGGCTTGCAATCGCACCACCGGCAGCATCGGATTGTCCTTCGCCGGCGTCGGATTGATGCCGTAGAGAGCGGCACCCGGACGGACGAGGTCGTAGTGATAGCGCTGCCCGAGAAAAATGCCTGATGAATTGGCAAGGGAAGCCGGCGCTTCCGGCAGCATCCGGCGCAGCCGTTCGAATTCCAGCCGTTGCCGTTCGTTGGCCGGTTGCTCGGGTTCGTCGGCGCAGGCGAGATGGCTCATCACGAAGGTCAGTTCGACACCGTCGAAGGCCTGCGGATCCCGCGCCACCGCTTTCACCTCCGCCGGCGTCATGCCGAGCCGCGACATGCCGCTGTCGACCTGGACGGCGGCCGGCAACTTACGCCCCACCCGCCCGGCCATCTCGCGCCATGCCGCGAGTTGGCTGGCGCTGTTGAGTACGGTGCAAAGCCCTGCCGCAACCGCTTCCCTTTCCGCACCCGGCGGAATGCCGTTCAGCACATAGATGGCCGGGTCTGAGCCGAGCGCCTTGCGCAGCAAGATGCCGCCGGCCAAATGCGCGACAAAGAAAATGTCACAGCCTTCAGCCATCAGCGCCGCCGCCACCGGCGCCGCGCCAATCCCGTAGCCGTCGGCCTTGACCACTCCAGCACAGCTGATGCCGCCCAGCCGCGCCTTCAGCCGCCGGTAATTCTCACGGACGGCGCCGAGATCGATGGTCAGGATCGCCCCCGCCGCCGCTTCGCTGATCGGCTCGCTCGGGGCGCCAGCCTGCGGTACAGAGACGGTCTGCGGAAGAGATTTGCTGGAGATATCATTCATGCCGACCTGTTTTAGCGGAAGGCCGACGGCTACGCCACCAGGTGCCGGAACGCTGCCACCACGTCTTCGTAAACCTTGCGCTTGAACGGCACGATCAGGCCCGGCAATTCCAGCATCGGCCGCCACGCCCACCGGTCGAACTCGGCCTTGTGGCCACCCGGCGGCGGATTGATCTCGATCTCGCTTTCGTCGCCGTGGAAGCGGAAGGCAAACCATTTCTGCGTCTGGCCGCGATATCGTCCCTTGAAGGCGACACCGACCAGATGGGCCGGCAGGTCGTAGTTGATCCAGTGCGGCGCCTCGGCCAGCAGCGACACCGAGCGCATGCCGGTCTCTTCGTAGAGTTCACGCGCCGCCGCGGGCAGCGGCTCCTCGCCATCGTCGATGCCGCCCTGCGGCATCTGCCAGAGCTGTGTCGTTCCGGCGAACTCGCTGTCCGGCTCGGCAATGCGGTGACCAACCCAGACCAGGCCGTCGCCATTGAGGACCATCACCCCTACGCAGGGCCGGTAGGGCAGTGTCTCGGCGTCAACGAGCTTGTTCTTTGCCATCTCAGCCTTTTTCCGGATCTATCGCCACCGCCGAAACCGGCACGATCTCGATGCCGCGCTTCTTGGCCTCGGTCACCCAGGAAGACACGGTATCCACCGTCAGGTCGAAGGCCGAGCCGATGCCGACGGCAAAGCCTTTCGCTCGCGCCGTCGCTTCCAGCCCATCCAGTTTCTTCAAAATGGCGCCGCGGTCCTGCACCGCGTCGATCGCCGTATCGCCGCCGACGAACGGCACGCCGTCCTTCAGTGCCAGTTCGGGTGCCAAGCTGCGCGCCGAGGAACCGTCATCGACATAGGCGAGACCACGCTTGCCAAGCTCGGCCATCAATGGCCCCATCGCCGTCGCGTCCGCTGAAAAGCGGGCGCCCATATAGTTCATGACGCCGGTGTAGTTGGTCGTTCGCGACAGCGCCCAGCGTAGATTCTTCAAATTCTCGTCCGGCGTCGCAGCCACGGTCAGCGTGTTGCGGCCGGGATTGACGTTCGGATAGTCGAACGGCTCGAGCGGCACCTGCATGATGACCTCATGGCCGCTCTGCCGCGCCATCTGCATCCAGCGGCCAATGCTGTTGCCTTGCGGCGCGAAGGCCAGCGTCACTTCCGCCGGCAGCTTGGCGATGGCTGCCTGCGTGCCGGTCTGCGACACGGCAAGCCCGCCGATGACGAGGGCCACGCGTGCACCGCGTGCGCCCGACCACGGCCGCGCATAGACATCGAACGGGCGCCGGCCGTCGGCGGCGCGGATCGGCAACAAACCGGTTTCGCTGGCCTCGATCAGCGCCTTGTCGGGAATGTGCGCGATCCTGAGGTTCTGGCCGATCGTCGAAGGGTCGCGGATGACGATGGCCGCCTTGGGCGGACCGTCGCCCTCTTCGGTCTGGACATGGATGATCTGCGGACCGCCCGTCTTCCCGCTTGTCGTTTGTTCGCTTGCGTTGCTTGGCGCTTCCGTTGCGGGCGTCGCCTTGGCCGGCGCCGCGGCGGTTTCGGCCGCTGCCGGCATCTTCGGCGCCGAAACGGCGACTTCTTGCGGCTTGCGGAATGGCTTGTCGCGCAAAGCGATCGCGCTGGAAACGCCGACCACGGACAGCACGACAAGCGCGGCCGCGACCGCACCGGCGCTGATCCCGCTGCCTGAGCGCGGCGGCCGGATCGCCTGTCCGAGAGGTCGTTCTATGTCCTTGCCGATATCAGCCAAGCCCGCACCCCCGGCGTGCATCCCCGAAGTAAACCTTCTCCGGAGGCGCAAAATCCAAAATGTCGGCGCGTCCCCTTGCTTCACTGACGCGCAGCATGCCGGCCGCAGCCCCGAATCAAACTGCCGGAGCCTCGCGGCCCCGGCAGCATCGCATCGCTTCGCTCAGGCAGCCAGACCTGTTTGGCCCGGCTTGCCGCCCTTACTGGTTCAACACGGCCTTTTGCGGATTCGGCGGGAACGCCGGATCCGTCTTCTGGCCGCGCAGCAGCTGCTCGGCATAGATGAGCTGCAAATCGTCCTTCGGTTCCGGCGGCACATAGGCTGCCGAACCCGAACCGGTCGTGCCTTCGTCGGCGCCCTTGATGTGGCCCTTGAGGTCGGATTCGCCGCGCGTCAGGTCCCTGCCCTGCAGTTCCGCCGGCAGCGGTTGGTCGACCTTGATGTCGGGCGTGATACCCTTGCCCTGGATCGACTTGCCGGACGGCGTGTAATAGAGCGCCGTCGTCAACCGCAGCGCCCCGTTCTCACCAAGTGGGATGATGGTCTGCACTGAACCCTTGCCGAAGGATTGCGTGCCGACCACCGTGGCGCGGCGCAGATCCTGCAGCGCGCCGGCAACGATTTCCGATGCACTGGCCGAGCCGCCATTGACGAGCACGATCAGCGGCTTGCCGCCGATGTCATCGCCGGCGCGCGCGTCGAAGCGGGTGACGTCCTTCGGATCGCGGCCGCGCGTCGAGACGATCTCGCCACGGTCGAGGAAGGCATCCGAAACGCTCACCGCCTGGTCGAGCAAACCGCCCGGATTGAGGCGCAGGTCGAGCACATAGCCCTTGAGCTTGTCGTTCGGCACCTGCTTCTTGATGGTGTCGATGGCATTCTCGAGATCGTCATAGGTCTTTTCGGTAAAGGAGGTGATCTTCATGTATCCGATGTCGTTTTCGACCCGGAACTTGACCGCCTTGACCTTGATGATGTCGCGCACCACCGTCAGTTCGATCGGCTTGTCGGCGCCCTGGCGCAGGATAGTGAGCTTGATCGGCGTGTTGACCAGCCCGCGCATCTTCTCGACGGCGTCGTTGAGCGTCAGGCCGCGGACCTCCTCGCCGTCGATCTTGGCGATATAGTCGCCGGCGAGCACACCAGCCTTGGCGGCCGGCGTATCGTCAATCGGCGTGATCACCTTGACCAGATCGTTTTCCATGGTGACCTCGATGCCGAGGCCGCCGAACTCGCCCTTGGTTTGCACGCGCATGTCCTGCGCTTCTTCGGCGTTCATGTAGGAGGAGTGCGGGTCGAGCGAGGACAGCATGCCGTTAATGGCATTTTCAACCAGCGACTTGTCATCGGGCGGCGTCACATAATTCGCCCGCACCCGTTCGAAGATATCGCCGAAGATCGCCAGTTGCTTATAGGTCTCGGAGCCCGCAGCCTTCGCCGTCGAGCCGGGCGCGCCATAGACCAGGCTCATCGCCGATGCACCCATCAGCGCACCGGCAAACAGAAGCGACAGTTTCCGCATCATTCACGTCCTTCCAGAAAAACGGTCCGCCCACCATGGGGCCGGATCGACGGGTTTTCCATCCTTGCGGAACTCGACATAGAGCTCCGGCGTGGCATTTCCATTCTTCGATGCCGAGGTGCTCGCCACCCGGGCCTCTCCCATCGCGCCGACCGGCTCTCCTGCGAGCACCGACTGGCCAGACGCGACGCTGATTCTGCTCATCCCCGCCAGGACGACATGATAGCCGTCACCCGCATTCAGGATCAAGAGTTGACCGTAAGAGCGGAAAGGCCCCGCATAAAGCACATTTCCATCCGCCGGCGCTGTGACGATGGCTCCCGATTGTGTCGCAACCATGTCACCGAGCATCACCGCGCCGTTACCGTCGTTGGCGCCGAAGCGCCGCTTGATCCTGCCGGTGACCGGCAGCGCGATCTGCCCTTGAAGCGCGGAAAACGGCGCGGCAGCGGTGAGCCTGTTGCTCTCCGGCACCGGCAGCGAGGCCAATTCCGTCGGGGCCGGGGTTGATGCCGGGCCCTTGTCGGCGTCCGCCGTCTTTTGCTCGGCTGCCTTGGCCGCATCCGCCGCCTTGCGGGCCCTATCGGCCTCGAGCGAGGCGATCAGTTCTTTCAGGCTGCCGGCCTTGGCCGCCAGCGTCGCGGACCGCTGCTTTTCGGCGGCCAGCGCGGTTTGCGTATCGGCGGCGAGCTTCTGCTTGGCTTCGAGCAGCATGCCGAGCCGCTTTTTTTCCGCCGCCTGCTCGCCGACCGCTGCCGTCAGCCGCGCCCGCTCGGCCTCGATCGAGGCCGTCACCCGCGACTGCTCTTTGAGGTCGGCCAGCAACATGTCGGTCTGCTGGCGCAGTTCCGGCACCACGGCACCGAGCAGGATGGCGCTGCGCACCGACGACAATGCGTCCTCCGGCTTGACCAGGATCGCCGGCGGCGGGTTAAGCCCCATGCGCTGCAGAGCGCCGAGCACTTCGGCCAGAACATCGCGTCTAGCCGCCAGTGAGGCGCGGATCTTCTGCTCCTGCGCCTTCAGCCCCTCGAGCTTGCCGCCAATGTCCTCGATGTCCTGGCCGAGCTTCTGCTCGGTCATCGCCGACTGGATCAGCGCGGCTGTGATCGAGGCGTGGTCCTTCTTGACCGC
The DNA here is from genome assembly GCF_040321655.1 of Mesorhizobium sp. M0306. Classification (NCBI taxonomy): domain Bacteria; kingdom Pseudomonadati; phylum Pseudomonadota; class Alphaproteobacteria; order Hyphomicrobiales; family Phyllobacteriaceae; genus Mesorhizobium; species Mesorhizobium sp. M0306. Next base: position 917,752 of record NZ_JAMYRY010000001.1, read on the forward strand.
CGCTATGTCGGCGGCGAGCTTGGCCAGCCGCTCGGACGACAGCGTGATCTCTTTCGATACTTTTTCGTATTCGGCGCGGCTCTGGTCCGGGTCGGGCGCCAGGTCGAGCGTGTTCTCGGCCCGCGCGACGCCGAGCGAAAGCGCGATCGTCGCCACGGCGATGCCGCAGCGCACGCGCCAGGAGCCCGTTCGTGATTTCCAGTCTTCAGACATTGAAGCCTAACTCTATGCGCGGCTTCGTTAACGAACCATCAACCATGTTCGAGCCCCGGCCGCCATCCGCAAACCCCGTGAGCCCAAACTGTCGATGAGCATTGGGGCAAAAATCCGGGCGACTGGCGTCAATTCGCCGACCGAGCCGACTTCATGAACGATGGTAGGGGTGGCCGGAAAGGATCGTGGCCGCCCTGTAAAGCTGCTCGCCCAGCATCACGCGGACCAGTTGATGCGGCCAGGTCTGTGCGCCGAGCGACACCGTCAGATCAGCCAGGTCGCGCAGCGACTGGTCATGGCCGTCGGCGCCGCCAATGGCGATCACCAGCGCCTTGCGCCCGCCATCGCGCAGCGAGCCCATGCGGCCGGCGAAATCCTCGGAGGAAAGGTTCTTGCCGCGCTCATCCAGCAGCATCAGCGCCGTGCCCGGTTGCAAGTGCGTCTGCAGCTTCTGGCCTTCCTCGCGCCGGCGCTCATTGGCCGTCTGCGCGCGGCCTTCGGAAATCTCGACGATCCCGGCGAATTCGAGGCCTACGGCAGGGCCGCTCTTGGCAAAACGCTCGAAATAGCGGTCGGCCAACTGCTTCTCGGGGCCGGCTTTCATTCGGCCCACGGCATGAACGGTAATCTTCATCCCTGCCTCGAAGAGCCGCTGATGCATGTCGGACAACGACATGCATCAAGACGAATACGGCTCAGTGGAGGGTCTCCTCCTCGAGATCAGGCGCCTGCCACATCTTTTCGAGATTGTAGAAGTCGCGGACCTCGGGGCGGAAGACATGGACGATGATGTCGCCCGAATCGATCAGGACCCAGTCGGCGCCAGCCAGCCCCTCGACGCGCGCCGTGCCGAGCCCGGCATCCTTGAGCGCCTTGAGGAGATGATCGGCGACAGCCGAGACATGACGGTGCGATCGGCCCGATGCAACGACCATGTAGTCGCCGAGGCTCGATTTTCCCTGGATGTCGATTGAGACGATGTTTTCGGCCTTGGAGTCTTCCAGACTGGCAAGGACTGTCTTGATGGCGCGGGACACGGCGTCGTTTACGCTGATCCCGGCCGGCGAAGGCACGATGTCGGCCTTCTTCCGCAGTGCTGTTCTCAGTGTATTTCCTTTCGCAGCAAGAACAACCAAATCACCTCTGAAATCAGGTGACACTGCTTAGATAGGCAGAGTTAGGTTGCAGTTTCAAGACACCGCTCGCAAGCAGGCGCCCGGCAGCGGCCGAATATCCGGCTTTTCGGGCCAGAAATTCGGAACCGCCTCGCCCCGCAGCGGTTATCGGCTCATCCACGAACCGGAATCCCGACATGCCAATCGATCCCCAGAACGCTCTCCTCACCGTGCAATCCGGCCTTGCGCAGCTCAGCATGCTGATCGTTTCCTACTCGCTTTCGGCGGTCGGCGCCGTCATCCTGCTGGTCATCGGCTACATCGTCGCCGGCCTCGCCGAGCGTTCGATCTATGCCGGCCTCGGCCACGTTCACGGCTTCGACGAAACGCTCCGCCATTTCTTCTCGCAGGTCGTCCGCTACGCCATCCTGGGGCTTGTCGTGATCATGGTTCTCGGCCAGTTCGGCGTGCAGACGGCTTCGATCATTGCCGCTATCGGTGCCGCCGGCCTGGCCATCGGCCTGGCGCTGCAAGGCACGCTGCAGAACATTGCCGCCGGTATCATGCTCCTGGCGCTGCGGCCGTTCCGCATCGGCGAATATGTCGAAGTCGGCGCCATATCCGGTACCGTCGAGGAGATCGGGCTGTTTGCCACAACGCTGAGGACGGTCGAAGGCGTCTACGTGCTTGCACCCAACTCGACCCTGTGGAACCAGCCGGTCCGCAATTTCACCCGCAACGGCGTGCGCCGCGGCGACATCACGCTCAACATCGGCTCGTGGAACGACATCGATTTCGCGCAAAAGACCATGCTTGGCGTCGCCGCCGCCGACCGGCGCGTCAGGCGGCAGCCGGCGCCGATCGCCTTTGTCGCGACCGTCGGCGACAGCACCGTCGCCATCACCTTGCGCTACTGGACGGCGGCCGCCGATTTCTTCGTCGCCCAGATCGACCTCACTAAGAGCGTCAAGCAGGCATTCGATGCCGAAGGCCTTTCAATACCAGCGCCGGCGCCGCAAGCGCCTCAGCCGGATGCCTCAGCCACGCGGCAATAGAGCATTTGAAACCAGCTGGAGGGTGTTCAAAGTCCTTCGCGCCGGCGCTGATCTTCGGGCGCGAAGGCGAGATCGACAGGCAACGGCGCCTGAGCCGTCATTGGCGCGAAACTGCCGGTCTCGGTGGCGGGCACCGGCCGCACCACGACGACGCGCCAGAGAACGAACAGGCAATAGGCGGCGGCAATGACGATCGCCACATAGATGAAGGCTTGCGTGCCGTAGATGGCGGAAAGCCCGGTCACAATGCCGGGCACGACGAAGCCGGATAGCGACCAGGCAAACAAAAGCGAGCTCGACAACGCCACCATGTCGTCCTTGCCGGCGCGGTCGCCGGCATGGGCGCTGGCCAGAGAGTAGATCGATTCCGAGGCGCCGTCCCAGACCACGTAGATGACGAGCAGCGCCGCCAGCGCGCCACCGTCGAAACCGAGGGCAAACAGGCCCGCCGCGGCGGCAAGCGCCGACGCCGCGATCAGCACAAAGCGCCGGTCGGTGCGGTCGGAAATCCAGCCGAGCGGGATCTGCAGGATCAGCGTGCCGACCGGCATTGCCGAAAGCAGCAAGGCGACGTCGGCCTGGCTGTAGCCCTTGGCGGTGGCATGGATTGGCGCAAAACCCGAAATGGTCATCGACAGGCCACCGACGGCAAGCATGCCGGCAACGCCGACCGGTGAGATCCGCCAGGCCCTGCCGAGCGCCACCGACGCCGCTTGCGGCGCCGGCGGCTGCGCGAGCCGCGTCAGCCCGACGGGAAGGATCGACAGCGCGGTGAAGGCAATCCCGATCAGCGGCGCGTCAGCCGCGCGGATATCGATCAACGCCAGTGTCGAGTAGCCGACGCCGAGCCCGGCGACATAGGCAACGTAGAAGATAGCCATGACCCGGCCGCGGATGGCGTTGGCAACGACATCGTTCAGCCAGCTCTGCGCGACGATGAACAGGCCGCATATGGCAAAGCCGTAGAGCGCCCGTGCAGCGATCCATGGCAATGGGTGCGGCCCGGCGCCGACCGCGGCGTTGGACAGCACGATCAGTGCCGACAGCACCATGAACACGCGGGCATGGCCGACACGCCGCACCAGCGGCCCGGTCAGGATACAGCCGGCGAGGCCGCCAGCCGAAAGGCCGGTGACGATCAGCCCCGCCCATGTCGGATCGAAGCCCTCGGCGCCGAGCCGAACTGGGATATAGGCGAACATCAGCCCATTACCGACGGCGATCAGCGCCATCGACAGGAGGATGCTGGCAATGGCGATCGACGGCGCCGGCTGCCCTAGACCGTTCTTGTCCTGGTCGCGCTCGAGAATCGTCATGACCGAGGATCGCCCATCAAGCAGGTCAAGGCAGCGGCAAAAGCGACATCACCGGACTTGCCTTCCGTGTTGGCTCAGCCCCTCGCCACCTTGCGGATCGCGCTCGACGACAGTGACGAACGCGGGCCGTGGATGAAGGTCCAGGCCGGCGCGTTCATGCGGGCGAGCCGCGGTGCGTCGCCCTCGTCGACGCGGGCATAGTCGAACGTCTTGGCGACCACCGACGACAGGAACGACAGCGTCGCACCTGGCCGGTCGACCACCGCGATCGGGAACGTCATCACGATGCGGCGCCAGCGCTGCCAGCGGTGGAAGTCGCGAAGCGAGTCGGCCCCCATGATCCAGACGAAATCGACGCCCGGGTTACGCGCCTTGACCAGCGCCAGCGTGTCGGCGGTGAAGCGGACGCGGTGGGCCGCCTCGAATGCGGTGACCTTGATCTTCGGGTTCTTCGCGATCTTTTCGGATAGCTGCAGCCGCTCGGCCAGCGGCGCCAGGTCTCCGGCATTCTTGAGCGGATTGCCGGGCGTCACCATCCACCACAGCTGATCGAGCGCAAGGCGTCTGAGTGCGATCTCGGCGACCAGCGCATGGCCGGCGTGCGGCGGGTTGAACGAACCGCCAAACAGCCCGACCGCCACGCCTTTCCCGGCATGCGGCATCTTGAGGTAGCGGGAGGATATGGCATGTTCGGACAAGGCAAGCATGCGTCAGGCACCCCCCTCTGCCCTGCCGGGCATCTCCCCCTCAAGGGGGGAGATTGTCAGCTTCATCCCTGGCGCCCTTAGTGCGACATCGAAAATTGGCGAAAGTATATGCGACATCCGATCTCCCCCCTTGCGGGGGAGATGTCCGGCAGGACAGAGGGGGGTGGCTGGGCGCACGCCTCTCAGGCTCTGACTACGAACGGATTCAAGGCCTCACCTGTCCCGACCCGCGTACGCGATATTTGAACGACGTCAGTTGCTCGACGCCGACCGGACCGCGCGCATGCATCTTGCCGGTGGCGATGCCGATCTCGGCGCCCATGCCGAACTCGCCGCCATCGGCAAACTGGGTCGAGGCGTTGTGCAGAAGGATCGCCGAATCGATCTCGTTGAAGAACCGTTCGACGGCCTTTGCATCCTCGGCGATGATCGCCTCGGTGTGATGCGAGGAGAACGTCTCGATATGCTCGATCGCGCCGCCAATGCCGTCGACCAGCTTCACCGCAATGATGGCGTCGAGATATTCGGTCACCCAGTCTGCATCGGTCGCGGGCTGGGCATCGGCATAAAGCTTCAGCACCTCGGCATCGGCATGGATCTCGCAGCCTGCCGCCTGTAGGGCCTCGAGGATCGGCACCAGGTGCGTGGCAGCGACGGCACGGTCGACCAGCAGCGTCTCGGCAGCGCCACACACCCCGGTGCGCCGCATCTTGGCATTGACCGCGATCTTGACCGCCATGTCGAGATCGGCCGATCGGTCGATATAGAGATGGCAGATGCCCTCGAGATGCGCGAACACCGGCACCCGTGCCTCGCTCTGCACACGCTCGACCAGGCTGCGGCCGCCGCGCGGAATGATGACTTCGAGATTGCCGGAAAGCCCTTTCAGCATTTCGCCGACGGCGGCGCGATCGGTGGTCGGCACCAATTGGATGGCATCCTCCGGCAGCCCGGCTGCCTTGAGCCCCTCGACCAGGCAGGTATGGATCGCGGCGGAAGAATTCACCGAATCCGAGCCGCCGCGCAGGATCACCGGATTGCCCGCCTTGAGGCAGAGCGCGCCGGCATCGGCGGTCACGTTAGGCCGGCTCTCATAGATGACGCCGACGACGCCGAGTGGCGTGCGCACCCGTTCGATATGCAACCCGTTCGGCCGCTCCCATGCGGCAATGACATCGCCGACCGGATCGCGTAACCCGGCGATCTCGCTGATACCGTCTGCCATGGCGCGGATGCGAGCGGGATCGAGCTTCAGCCGATCCATCGACGCTGCCGATAGGCCAGCCTCCTCGCCATTTCTGATGTCGATGGCATTGGCGTCGAGGATATCCTGCTCATGTCGAAGGATCGCCTGAGCCATGCCGATCAGCGCCGCGTGCTTGCGCTCGGCCGCAGCGATGGCCAGCGGTCGGGCCGCGGCACGCGCGCGGCGGCCGATATCGGCCATCAGCGCCACGGTATCATCCCGGGATTTTTCATGCAGCGTCAGCATGGCTCATCCTCCGCTATGTAACCTGGTCACCGACTACTTGCTCGCCACCGGCATGGCTCACCACAAGGTCGTCGCGGTGGATCATCGCCGAACGCGCCTCGTAGCCGAGCACGGTTTCGATCTCGGTCGTCTTCAGGCCAGCGATCCTTACGGCATCGGCCGCATCATAGGCAACCAGTCCGCGCGCAATCTCGCGGCCCTCGGGCGATAGGATCGCCACCGTGTCGCCACGCGCAAAATTGCCGCTGACCAGTTTAACGCCGGCCGGCAGCAGCGACTTGCCGGAGAGCAGCGCGTCGATGGCGCCGGCGTCGACGGTCAGCCGCCCCGCCGGTTCGAGCTGCCCGGCGATCCAGGTCTTGTAGCCTTTGACCGGATTGGGGCTCGGCCGGAAGAAGGTGGCGCGCTCGCCGCGCTCGATTGCCAGCAGCGGCGACAGCCGCGTGCCCGATGTGATGATCATGGCGGTGCCGGCGGCGGTCGCGATCTTGCCGGCGTCGAGCTTGGTGCGCATGCCGCCGCGCGACAATTCCGAAGCGGCGGCGCCCGCCATCGCCTCGATGTCGGGGGTGATCCGGTCGACGACCGGAATGAACCGAGCTTGCAGATCGCGCGCCGGCGGTGCCGTGTAGAGCCCGTCAATGTCGGAAAGCAGCACCAAAAGATCGGCGCCCATCATGGTGGCGACACGCGCCGCCAGCCGGTCGTTGTCGCCATAGCGGATTTCCGACGTCGCCACCGTGTCGTTCTCGTTGATGACCGGCACCGCCTTCATCTTGAGCAGCGTCGAGATCGTCGCGCGTGCGTTGAGGTAGCGTCGGCGCTCTTCGGTGTCGCCGAGCGTCAACAGGATCTGGCCCGATTTCAAGCCATTCTTGCCGAGCGCATCCGACCAGGCGCCGGCCAAGGCGATCTGCCCGACGGCAGCAGCGGCCTGGCTCTCCTCGAGCTTCAGCGCTCGTTTGCCGAGGCCGAGGATGGTGCGGCCAAGTGCAATCGCCCCGGAAGACACGACGAGAATTTCGGCGCCGCCATTGGCCAGCACGGCGATGTCGTCGGCAAGCGAGGCCAGCCAGTCGCGCTTCAGGCCCGTCGTGCGGTCGACAAGCAGCGCCGAGCCGATCTTGACGGCAATGCGCCGATAATTTTTCAGCGATTGGGCGGCCATGGCTATGTGTTCCAGCGCGTCTCGACCGGCGCAGCGACAGCTTCGCGCGCATCCGCCACCACAGCCATCAGCGCGCGCAACACCGCTTCGACACCTTCGCCGGTGACGGCCGAAAGCAGCATCGGCGCGCGGCCGGCGGCGCGTTTCAGCGAGGCGGTCTTTTTCTTGCGTGCGTCGGCATCGAGTATGTCGACCTGGGAAAGCGCGACGATTTCGACCTTGTCGGTCAGCCCGTTGCCGTAGGCTTCGAGCTCGGCGCGCACGGTCTTGTAGGCCTTGGCCGGATTTTCTTCCTGCGCCGAGACAAGATGCAGAAGGACGCGCGTGCGTTCGACATGGCCGAGGAAGCGGTCGCCGATGCCGACACCTTCATGCGCGCCTTCGATCAGGCCCGGAATATCGGCGATGACGAATTCGCGCCCGTCGATGCGGGCCACGCCAAGGCCCGGATGCAGCGTGGTGAAGGGATAGTCGGCGATCTTCGGCTTGGCCGCGGTGACCGCCGCCAGGAAGGTCGACTTGCCGGCGTTGGGCAGCCCGACAAGGCCGGCATCGGCGATCAGCTTCAGCCTGAGCCAGATGTTGAGCTCTTCGCCAGGCAGTCCGGGATTGGCGCGGCGCGGCGCCTGGTTGGTCGAGGTCTTGAAATGCTGGTTGCCGAAGCCGCCATTGCCGCCCTTGGCCAAAAGAAAGCGCTGGCCGACGACCGTCAGATCGCAGATCAGCGTCTCATTGTCCTCGGCAAAGACCTGTGTTCCCGCCGGCACTTTCAGCGTCACATCGGCACCCTTGGCGCCGGTCATATTGCGGCCCATGCCGTGCGTCCCCGTCTTGGCCTTGAAATGCTGCTGGTAGCGATAGTCGATCAGCGTGTTCAGCCCATCGACCGCTTCCACCCAGACATCGCCGCCGCGGCCACCGTCGCCGCCGTCCGGACCGCCGAACTCGATGAACTTTTCGCGCCGGAACGACACCGAACCGGCGCCGCCGTCGCCGGAGCGGATATAGACCTTGGCTTGATCGAGAAATTTCATCGGATTGTATGGTTTCTGCTATTGGCTTTGCGGGATTGCTCTAAACCAAGGCGGGTCGAAGGGCGAGGGCCGTTTTTGCTACTGTAACGTCGCGCGTATCTCTGGACGCGTAGCATTTGGTTGACCCCTTGCCGAAAATCGATCCTCGGCTTCCAAGCGCGAGATGTCGGAATGAAGCTGGTAACTTACAATATCCATTACGGCGTCGGTCTCGACGGCCGCTATGATGTCGGCCGTATCGCCGATGCCGTGCGGGGCGCCGACGTGATCGCACTGCAGGAGGTCACCCGCGCCAACCCGAAGAATGGCGGCCGCGACATGGTGGCCGAGCTCGGCGAGGCGCTGCCCGAACATTTTGCCGTCTACGGCAGCAATTTCGAAGCCGACGCTGGCTCGCGCCTGGAGAACGGCCGCGCCATCACGACCACCTTCCAGCTCGGCAACATGGTGCTGTCGAGGACGCCGATCCATCTGTCGCGCAATCTCCTTTTGCCGCGCAGCCGCAGCTTCGAGGCGATGAACTTCCAGCGCGGCGCGCTGGAGGCGCTGATCGAAACGCCGCTTGGTTCGATCCGCTTCTATTCCACCCATCTCGACCACCGCAGCCCGGTTGAACGCCTGAGCCAGATCCGCTTTCTGCGCCAGCGCCTGTTGAACTACCCGCTCGAGGGCGGTGGGCTCTCCGGCGTCGCCGAGATCGGCTTGCCGGACCTGCCTTGTCCCGAAGCCTTCGTCGTCATGGGCGACTTCAACATGCTGGCCGGATCGCCGGAACATGTCGAACTCGCCGGCCAGCCCGACCATGAATTCGGCACGCCTGTAACCGCCGATCTCGCCGTCGATGCCGCCGCGCGCCTCGGCGCTGCCGGCGCCGATCTCGTCACCTGGGTCGACCCCAAGCGGCCGGACGATGCCAGCCGCCACAAGTGCATCGACTACATCTTCACCAGCGCTTCGCTTGCCAAATCGCTGAGGCGCCTGTGGGTCGACCGGCAAGCGGCCGGTTCGGACCACTTGCCGGTCTGGCTCGAGATAGCGTGACGTCAACGTTGGTCCGCAATCTTTCGCGCCGAGGTGTGTCGAGATTCAGGTCAGGCCGTGCCGAGAGTGGTGGCTTCCGAAAACCGGAGCGGAGCGTACTTAAAGTACGCGAGCACCGGAAGCGCAGGAAGCCGCCATTCGCAGGCCGGCATCACCTGAATATCGGCATGCCTCAGAAATGCACCCAGTTCCGCAGGCTGGTCCAGGTCTTGCGATCGAGGCGGTAGCGCTCGACCGGCACCTGACCGGCAACGATCGAATTCAGCATGCCCTGGCCGGCATACTGGAAGCCGCATTTGTGGATGACCCGGCGCGAGGCCGGATTGATCACCCGCGTCGAGGCGTGCAGCACCTGGATCGTGGTTCTCTGGAAGGCAAGGTCGACCAGTGCGTGCGCTGCTTCCGTCGCGTAGCCGCGTTTCCAGTACGGCTCGCCGATCCAGTAGCCGAGCTCCAGCCCGCGATCCGTGGTGTTGAGCCCGGCACAGCCGACGAAGGTCTCGGTGCCGGCCAGCGTCAACGCATAGGCGATTCCGGCCCGGCGCGATGCCGTCATGGCCAGGAAAGCGCGTGCCTCGGCCTCGCCATAGGGATGCGGCATGCGGGCCAGCATCTCCGCGACATGGCGGTTGTCGGCGAGCGCCACCAATTGCTCGATGTCGCTTTCACGCGGGGCACGCATGACCAGCCGCTCGGTCGCGAGCACAGGGCAATCTACCGTGTAACTTTCGTCGTCTGAGTCTTCCGCTTCGGCAACCATGTCAAAGTCCTCCAGGCAAGAAAAAAGGGAGATGGAAACCCATCTCCCCTGATCCTTTTCCTGGCTTGGCCAGACACCGGTCCCGAGATGGGTGCCGGTGTTCTCGTGCGGAACCGGCTACTCCGCTGCCTTCGTCATCGGGTTCACCGATACGTAGGTTCGGCCATTGGCTTTTTTGTTGAAGGTGACTGCGCCAGCTTCCAGCGCAAACAGCGTGTGGTCCGTGCCAATGCCGACATTGGTGCCGGGATGCCACGTCGTGCCACGCTGACGAATGATGATGTTGCCCGGAATCACGGCTTCGCCGCCGAACTTCTTCACGCCGAGCCGCTTGGAATGGGAGTCGCGACCATTGCGCGACGATCCGCCAGCTTTCTTGTGTGCCATCTAACTACTCCGATGCGCCGCGAGGCGCCTAAACGATCTTATGAACGCGTTCGCGTTCCGTTTCAAGTCCGATCCGGCGACGATTGCGCCGGTTCGTTCTACTTCTTCGCCAATTCCTTGGCCTGCTCGCGCCAGTCCTTGATCTGGTCGGCGCTGAACGGCATGTGCTCGTCGATCTTGGCGACATCCTTGTCGGACAGCTTGGCGATCTGGGCGAAGGTGGTGATGCCCTGTTCGTTGAGCTGTCCGGCGGCAACCGGGCCGATGCCCTTGATCACCGTCAGATCGTCCGGCTCGCCCTTCGGCGCCTTGAACAACGGTGCGGCGGCTTCGGCAGTCTTGTCCTCGGTCGTCTCAGCCTTGGCTTCCTTCTTCGGCGCAGCCTCTGCCTTCGCTGCGGCCTTCGGCGCGGCTTCAGCCTTCGCCTCGGTCTTGGCCGCAACCTCGGCCTTCGCTTCGGTCTTGGCGGCGGCCTTCGTCGCCGGCTTTGCGCCGCCCAGCAGAATCTCGGCGATCCTGACGGTGGTCAAAAGCTGGCGATGGCCGATCTTGCGGCGCGAATTCTGCCGGCGGCGCTTCTTGAAGGCGATGACGGTGCGGTTCTTGCCCTGCTCGACGACTTCGGCGGTGACCATCGCACCATCGACGAACGGCGCGCCGAACGTGACGTTCTCGCCCTCGCCATGCGCGAGCACATTACCGATTTCGACGATGTCGCCGACATTGGCTTCGAGTTTTTCGATCTTCAGGAGATCGTTGGCGGCAACGCGATACTGCTTGCCGCCCGTTTTGATGACTGCGAACATTTTTTGCCTTTCGCTGTTCGGTCGGCCTTGATGAACCGCTTCAGGCGGTTCGGCCGTCTTTTTGTCAGTCTGCGGGTTCAAAAAACAAGCGGCGCGGAAGATCCCTCCACGCCGATTGCGCGCTGTCCCTAACCGAAGGTTCGGCTTGAGTCAAGGCAAGCGCCGCGGGCAAGCGGCGAATGAGTTGAGCCCAGTCCGGCAAATATCGAACAGCGGCTACCGGAGCCTTGAAGAAAGCACGAACGGGAACCTGCGGCGCCGGGGCAGATTGGCCCTTGTAACCTGCCTGTCCAGCCGTTATCTAGTGCGCCGCGCCGGCAACGGCGGACCATGACCGCGGAGAGGTGGCAGAGTGGTCGAATGCACCGCACTCGAAATGCGGCATGGGTGCAAGCCCATCGGGGGTTCGAATCCCTCCCTCTCCGCCATAAGTCAATAAAATCAATGACTTAATCCCCAAGTTCTTTTTGCCCCCACTGCCGGAAAACAGCCTTGGCACAATTTTGGCACACGGTGGCTAGCTATGGCGTCTATCCGGAAGCGGGGAAACTCTTGGCACGTTCAGGTCAGGCGAAAGGGGTTCCCCAGCCTTACCAATTCCCTGCCTTCAAAGGCCGAGGCGTTGGCGTGGAGTCGAGCACACGAACACACCATCGATAGTGGCGACCGTCAGCCAGTTAGTCGCCGGTTGGATTCCATCCGGGTGGCGGACCTTCTAAAACGCTACGAGACAGATGTATCTGCGCAAAAGCGAGGAGCTGATCGGGAGGCCTTCAAGATACGGGTTCTCCTTCGGTCGCCCATGGCCGACTTACCATTGTCCAAAGTGACCAGCGCAATGATAGCGGCATTTCGAGATCAGCGGCTGCAAGTGGTGAAAGCTGGCACGGTTCGCCGGGAACTGGCATTGCTCCGTCACTGCTTTGAAATCGCTAGGCGTGAGTGGGGAATTCCAATTGGCCGCAATCCGTTCCTTGATATGAAAATGCCATCAGTAGCTAACTCCAGAGAACGCAGGTTGGAAGCTGCCGATCACAAGGCACTTCAAATCGCCCTGAACCGCAGCAAAGCTTGGTATCTGGCACCGATGATAGAGTTGGCCATTGAAACCGGTATGCGACGAGGCGAATTGTTAGCACTTCAATGGCGCTACGTGGCCATCGATCAGCGGATCGCTACTTTGCCTAACACTAAAAATGGTCGCAGCAGAAAAGTCCCTCTGACGGCTCGTGCGGTCACAATAATCTCGGCTCTTCCACGAAAGGGCGAACATCTGTTTTCGGTAAAACCCGGCGCTTTCGGAGAGGCGTGGGAGCGTTTGGTAAAACGAGCATCGTTGGGAGATCTCCGATTTCATGACCTTCGCCACGAAGCCATCAGCCGCTTTTTCGAAATGGGGCTATCGCTACCAGAGGTGGCGTTGATCAGCGGCCACCGGGACTACCGAATGCTCCTTCGCTACACCCATATTCGGGCAGAGGACGTTGCGAAAAAGCTGCAATAGATGTTCATTTAACACTTGCCGCATGCCGCAGGCCACCGCTCGCAGCCCGGCCACTTCTGCTCGATGACCCGATAACAGGCAATTGATACCTTTCAAAGTTCCGACCTCGGACTTTGCCGTTCCAACGAACCTCGCCTTCCCGCCAGCCTGTTCTGCTCAAGGGATTGGAACGGTAAGTTCAGAAGCCTGAAAGAACAGCCAAGCGGTTGCGGGCCAGCCGGTCGCTGATGTAGCCTCCCGGCATCTGGGTTGGGGACCGTTGCAATGAACTTCAGACTGGGTTTGAAGCGGGTTTACATCGTGGGCGTGGTAATAGCCGAACTGGTACTGGTGGTCCTGCCGTTGCTGTCCTTTGTATCGAGGGCCAGCTATGACCGGCGAGTTGAAGCCTACGGGCTTGCGACCACGGATTTTGTGTCAATTCTCATTGGAGCGACACTCCTTTGGTTCGTCGGTTGGGGGATTTTCGACTGGATCAAGCGAGGCTTTGCCGACACAAACCGATAGGAATACGTTCTTCCTCCGTCTCATCCATAGTCATGTTATCCCACGCCTACGATTCAACTAAACACAAAGCTGGTTAATCAGGACGGTGAATTGCGAGCGCCGTCATCGCAACGTGCCTTCGAATGCGAAGCACCGTATCGAGAACAGCAATGCTAATATTCTCTGTCAGCCCCAAGACTACGTACAAAATATTCTCCCGACGTGATTGGCGTGCATTTATATTCAGCGCCACGAACTACGTAGTCAAGGACAGTACCCTTAACCACCTCTAGTCCATAGTTCCTTGCCAGTTGTTTTTCTGACCATTCAATCAATTCGCCAAAATAACCAGACTTTTCAGGCTTTTCTTCCGAATGTTCAACAAACACCTGCGCAGCTTCGCCAAAGATGGCTATATTTTTGCCCGATGGCCTTTGGGAAGATCCGTATATTATACCTTCTATCCTCGTATCCTTCCCACCGACCTGCATCTTTAAAATTGCCGTAAGAAATTCTGCGATCACCTGTGTGGGGATGTAGTCCAAATGGCTGTTTAGTTCAGAAATCGGCTTGCTAATTTGGTTCTGAAACGCTTCGAGAAAGACCCATTGCGCTACTTTGTGACTGTAGCCCTCCACAAACGGACTGTTGACCCGCTGCGGCTGAGTGAATTGTGTGAGATCCAGAACGCATATAGGCCGACGCAGGTTGAAATTCGCCACAGTCAGTGTGCTGCCAACGGCTGGACGAAGTTCGGCAAAACATGTTTCGACTTCGAAGGCGCCGTAAAACACGGCGATACCAGAAGGATTCATTCTTCCAGCCACTCGCTTCTCGGCAGGAGGGCAGCCTAGATTCTTCCAAGGTTCAGCGTGGATGCTCTTTCGGGTGGCTCCATCGCCGGACGCCCTCGCTCGAAAAATCACAACAGGCCGCTCTTGCCCGAGCATATAAACTGGTGAGCGGCCGTTGGCCGTTCGCTGCTTGTGGATCTCTCCGAATAAAGACGTGAGGTTTTGAATCGCCCGTTCATTAAAGAAGCGCCGTTCGTGAAGAATGCTCGATTGAAACCCCTGCCACAGATAACTGTAGCTATCGGCCATGTATTCGCTTGATTCATAGCCGACTTCCTCGGAGTAGAATGGCGTGTCGCCATCTGGTAGCCAATATGGATCGTTCCGAATGAGCGCACTGGCGATTGCTTCGGCTGCCCGGTAGTCGTCGATATTCCCCAGATCGGTGACTACGGAATTTAGATCCTCACCTCTTGGTTCGCCATTGTAGTCGTAGTCAGCGTGTTGGTACTTGGCACGGATGACTCCGTCAAAAAGCTCGGCAACAGAGTCGGCAGGAATCCCTTTCTTTGAGGGATGGAAATCGCATTTTTCATCGGTGAATTGGGGCCTGATCTTCTCGAGGCGCCGCCGAAGAACTTTGTCGTCAAAGCAATCTGGGCAGACCAGCGTCATCGCAGACCCTCAATAGATTCTCTAGCCGAAGATTTTCTGCTGGCACAATAAATAGCAAGCTCATCCGCTGAGTGTGATCATTAGCCAACTCGGATATCTCGCCGCACGATGTGGCGGCAAACATGGGAACGTCACCGACAACCATTTTTTTCATGCCACGGTACGGCAGAAGGCACACATTTTGGCCGGATCGCTTCGGCCGGAACTGAGCCGCAGGGTTTTACCCATAAGGATTCTCCCCGGCGGCACACTATCGAGCAGCGCCGGCAGTACTCTCATGAATTATACGATTCGCTTTCTTGATGAATTTTACGAGTTGGCCCACCTGCCCTTCTAAATCAAGCCGAGACCAATCTGTTTCGTGCGCTAGTGCGGCCTTTGCGAATTTGATCTTATCCACTTTTTCAACGACCACTCCTTTTGAAGTCGTATAGGCCAATCCGTTCGCATAATCGTTCCCCTTGTAGGCTGCCCCTACAGAGCCTGTGTGGGCCAATTTCGAAACGGCATCTCTGGTTGCGTCAGAAAGGTAATTCTCGATTTCCCTTCCCTTGGTGACCCAGCTAAAGCCGGAAACGGCCTCAAACTCATCGACAATGCGCTTTTTTGTGTCGTTTATTTTTGCGTGCCTTGATCGCTTGTCGCTATCGATCAATATGCAAGGAAAGCGATTGATCGGAAGCAATTGAATGAATTCGCCGACCTCACTGTCCTCCACCTTCAGATGACTTAGCAGTCGCCCGCCATAAAACATTATGGAATAGTGGATACCTTCTACCAACGTGGAATCTTTATTGCTGATCCAGTGGTTCAGATAGAGACGGTCAGAAGGCCCCTCGACCCACACGATGCAATTGCTCTGTAGAAGGTCACTGGGACGATAGCCAAGGTCGTCACAAATCGCACGCCTAGACTGTCGTCCAATCGCACGCCGAAAATGAGTGCTTCCTTCCTTCAACTCGACGCTGAACACTGCGGCATCGACCGCATCCATCACGTGCGCAGAATGAGTCGTGATAAAATATTGGTTGGTGGTCTCCGCCTCTAGGAATCGCATAAACTGCCGCTGGAGCTCAGGATGCAAATGAAGTTCAGGCTCTTCAATACAAACTATCGAGTTTGTAACGGAAATGACATTAGCAGCCATGAGAATAATTTGATGAAGACCTGTTCCAAGCGCTTCAACCGGCAGGACACGACCATCCATGTTTATGTTTATCGTAGATTTATCATGGGGTATTTCAACTTTTACGTCCGATCTAGACAGAACGGAGTTAATGAACGTCTCAATGGCCGCAAATCGGATCCGATCCTGCTGCTGGTCCCAAGGTGGGCTAGCTAACGCTGCAAGCTTATCAATGATTTCGTCATGGCCCGCTGTGGCACCAAATTCAGATCTAAATTCCTCCAGACGAGTGTCTATGCGCCTTAGGGCTTGGATAACAACAACGCTCGTCGCTCGGAAGAACGGCTTGATATATGTCTCAAGAAACCACGGCAGCCAATCCTCGACGCTTCCACCGCTAGAGTTATTTATATGCGACCACAGACTGTACATCCTTCTTGTCTCCTGATCAGAAAAACGTTGGACGAGAGAATTAATAATGGCCTTGTCTTTGTGTATCTTGCTTCCAGTTTCTGCTATCGGCAGCCATATCATTTTAAGGTCCTTGGTCGATGTTGACAGGCGCCGCATTATTGTAACGATTTCGTCGAAAAATTGTTCATGCTTACTACCGAAAACCTCAGCAAAAAGCGCCTTGTCAATAGGGAATAACATCCACGTATACTGCTTTGGAGTATACCCATTTCGTGGGATATCCGTTGCTGCCGGCTTCGGCGCCTTTCCGGACAGGGACGCCGATACATACCGGCTGACGTACCGAATCACGTTCGACTTGCCAGAGTTGTTTTGGCCAATGAAGATATTGATTTTCTCGAGAGGCCCGATCTCTTGCACGTCTCGATAGACGCTTCTAAAGCCCTCAATTTTGAATCCGTAAATCGGCAGCCGTAACATTCTCAAAGCCCCTGCTCTTGTGAAAACGACTATATCCGCCGATCCCCCTCCCACAAGAGTCGCATTGCCGTCCTAGGACACTCAGCCTAGAACCTCCTTGAGGCTTGTGGGGAGGATCGGCAGTGCAGCAAATGTTATTTTGGCAAACGACTCGGCGTGCGACCGTTTCCGCAGTGGTTTTTCTCTGCACCGTCAATCTCTCACACTCAGAAGATATCATCAGCCGAACTGGCTCGTGGTTCACGTCCTCGTTCACAAATCCCGCAGGGGTGACTTATTGTATGCTCAGCACTGCCGACCGCAAATTACTGCGCTCTTTCGGACTCGAATGGGACAGTCAGACTCGGCAGTTCTCGGCTAATCTGGCTGCCTTTGGCAATACGCTGACAACTGGCTATCATTCGCAGGGAACGATCACCTTTGCGAAGGGAAGAAGCTACACCCTAGGCTTTCGGTTTTTCGATACCTCGACAGCGAAGGGAACCGTCCCAATCAACATCAAAAATGACGTCGTTACAGGCGCCTTTGGCCAAGATTTCGGGAAGGCTGCTACCCTAATGATAGCACTAGATGCCGTTCATTGGACCATCGATATGCACGGCTCTTCTACCGAATTTAAAGCGTTCAAGGGTTGCGTCGAGAGTGTGACGACAGAGGTCGGAGATTAGCCGAAGCCAATGACAACACTTCATAGCGTTATCGTATAATCCTCATTGTCCCTAATTCTCTTTAGCAATGCGACTGCCTCTTTTGAATAACGCCGAAACCATCCATTCCCGGATGGAACAGCATAGTGATATTGATTGTCGCTTTGACATATATCAACTCCTTTTTCGTCACGGGCCTTTTCGATCAATTTCCGAGGAGTATGCCACCTATTGTACCCAAGCTGCTTTCCAACTGCTGTAAGCGTAAACGGGTGGCTTGCATTTGGGCTCTCAGATTTTGCGATGCCCAATAATTTTGGAAGCTCATCATCTGAATCGGCAACAGACTGCAACTGGTCGTAGTTTATCTCCAGACCGCCTTTTGGGATGTCAGTCCGAAGCAACTTAAAGAACCGAGCGGAAATCGCACGAAGCAACTTAGGATTTACCCACTTGAGCGGGCTTTGCTCGGATAACCTCGTAAAAAGCCAATCAAATCTGTCAGTCACGATTGCCCGAACTCGCAGCTGCGAATCTTCCGAACCGATGACATACTCCTC
This sequence comes from Mesorhizobium sp. M0306, assembly GCF_040321655.1. Classification (NCBI taxonomy): domain Bacteria; kingdom Pseudomonadati; phylum Pseudomonadota; class Alphaproteobacteria; order Hyphomicrobiales; family Phyllobacteriaceae; genus Mesorhizobium; species Mesorhizobium sp. M0306. Next base: position 935,532 of record NZ_JAMYRY010000001.1, read on the forward strand.
CCGGAAATCAGTCAGGGTGGCAGCGTCTGGTTGCCACTCGACATAGAAAATATTCTCAATAAGCTTGTCAGGTCCGCCCAATATCTCCCCTATATCTTGTATTATTTCGGTAACATTTGGATCTCCGAGGCCGTACCCGAAAACAAATACGGGGTGCTCAGCAAGGTATGTGAGAAGCTTTGCGGAGATATATTTCTTTTTAGTCCGATAATTCTTATAGTCATCGCCCGTGACGACGAGCGATGCAGGGTCTTCCATCGATCCATGAATCTTGAATATCTCGCCGATGAGATTCATATCACGGCGAATAACTTTCTCTCCGACTACGGCCTCATAGTCGCCGAATATGCTCTCAAGAAAATTGTCATAGTTCGTTGTTATGATTGCGTGAGGGTTGGTTTTCTGAAGGAGCTTTATCTCCTCAACGAACTCCAGTCCGTCAATTTCAGCAGCTGTCGGACTTGTTCCTGCAATCTGCTGGGATACGATATGCTTTAAGAATAGAGACCTGTCGGAATTGTCCTCGAAATACTCGCTCGGAAAGCTGTTCTTGCCCGTCGTCCACGCCCATTCGAACACCTTCTCTTCGAGGATCGTTCCTATCTCAATGGGGCTTTGGTTTGTCTTCTGACGTAAATACTGAAAGTCAGGATCAGACATGCCGATGTAATTTGCGACGCCTTTCAAAAGCTCCATCCACGTCGGCGCATTAAAATAGCGCTTTGATATTCCCGTGCCGATGAAGAAGATTGGCTGGCATTCCAAATCCTCAAGCGTTTCTCTGATTAATGAAGACGTTCGCGCTTGGTAACGCTCATACGGCGATTGCGACATAAACCTCCCCCCTTCGATTGTTTTGGAGACGCACTGAGAATCGTCTCTCTAGACCCCTGCTCTTGTGGGAGCACCCTAGCCTATGTTTCGGACGTTAGAGAAGCGGTGTCTCATGCGGACGACTGCCGACTGTTCCTGAGGGGGTCCAATCAAAAACGAAGGTTTTAAAGAATGAAGCGTCGAGATCGATGCATCCCTCGCAATCATAGCTTTCGGGCGTCTTGAAACAGTATCTCGAAACCTGTATATCCAGAGCTGGACAACTAATGAGTTTTGAGAGGTGCACCCTTTTGAAGATCGGATACGCCCGGGTTTCGACGGTGGAACAATCGCTGGACCTTCAATTGCAGGCGCTCGAACGGGATGGCGTTGAAAAGGTCTTTCTCGAAAAGGCATCGGGAGCGCAGCGTGATCGTCCAGAGCTGGCCAAGGCGCTGGATTACCTTCGCTCCGGCGACACATTGATCGTCTGGAAGCTTGACCGCTTGGGCAGATCGCTTCGCCAGCTTCTCGATACGGTGGAGGATCTCAATAACCGAGGGGTTGAACTCCGTTCCATAACCGAGCAATTGGAAACAGGATCGCCGGGTGGTCGCCTCATTTTCCATGTCTTTGGTGCGTTGGCCGAGTGGGAACGATCCACCATCCGTGAAAGGACACTCGCCGGGCTTGCGGCCGCCAAGAAGCAGGGAAAGCTCGGCGGACGGCCACGTTCGCTGAAGGATTCCGACATTGCTGCCGCAAAGGCCCTACTGGCCAATCAAGCTATTACCGTGAAGGAGGTAGCGGAGCGACTCGGCGTTTCCCTTCCAACTCTCTATCGATACCTACCGTCTGCCCGAGCGATGCAATTGGCGCAATAGGATGGCGCAAGCTGAAACCATGGGGTTCCATGCCTGAAAATCGACTGATGTATCGTCGCCCGAAGACCCAGAAGAAGACATTCCGCATCATCGAAATGCATTTGGCGAAAAAGAGCCCGAACCAAATTGCAGCCATAGCCGGGTTGAGCCGATCCACGGTTCGCAGGGTCATCTCGGATATAATGGACAATCAGAAATCAGGATCGAAGGCTAGGCCGTAGACTCATAAGCGCGAAGCCACAGTCGCATTGAGGCGAGTTGGATCATGGCGAGGAAGTTGGCTGCCAGTTTGTCG